>JBAOHO010000026.1:0-300000 GCA_037045355.1 Candidatus Nanopelagicales bacterium
TCATGCCACCCCGGCGACAGCTTGGGTACGGGGAGATGGATCGCCGCGTAGCCGTGTCGGTCGGTCACTCCCTCGGCGGTGGCCTTGCCCAACTGGGCGCGCAACTTGACGTCGGGGAAGGCCAACGCGCCGTGCCGTCGCACGTTGGCCGTGAGCACATCCCAGTAGGGGATCCGGCTGCCTTCAGGGAGTCGGGGTGTCTCGATGACGCGGACATGGACGCTGGCGGACCCCTGCGCGACCCATCCCCGGTGCACGATCACGCGGATACCGCGCAGCGTCCCCTCCTCGAGTTTCTGGCTGCGCCGATGCGCCGCATACCGCTCCTCGAGATCGGAGACACGTTTCGCGGCCTCGGGGCTGCGCACCGCCTCGTCGAGTTTGTTCGATGCCGATCCGATGATCTTCTTGGGCAACTCCAGCGGGTCCACGCTCCCAGCATGGCGCCTGTCCTGCCCGAACGCAGGGTGGGGCCAGAAGGGTTCCTCCCGAACGGAGCAGCACTCGTGCGTGAAACCCTCGACGACGGGTGACCCGTTCCTGGAAGGATCGCCTCCGGAGGTGGGTGATGGACAACGAGCCCTTGCAGGTGACCTTCGACATGGACTTCGTCTCCACCGCGTTGTTCCTGCTGGTGATCGGCTGGGTGTCAGGACGCCTACTGGGCGTGAAACGCGGCTTCTGGCGGGCGCTCTTCGCGGGACTGATCGGGTTGCTCGCCGGATACGCCTTGGTCTACGCGCAGTTCGGCGACCTGGACAATCTCAGCGATCCGGATGACCTGGTGCGGTTGGGGGTCGGATTCGTCGGCTACGTGCTGCTGGTCACGATGCTGGCCAGCATCGTGATCGAGGCGATCCTGCGGCCCAAGCACGGCAAGAAGCGCAGTCTGCTGCGCAGTCCGCCCCGACCGTTCCGGTGGATCGGTGCGAAGTTCGCTCTCGTGCAGCGGCTGTGGCAAATCGCCATGGCCGCGCGTCGCAACGGCCTGGTGGGCCGCGAGTACGCATCCCGGGCGGCGCTCGCGACCCCGGAAGGGGCCCGAGCTCTGCGGCTGACGCTCGAAGAGTGCGGGGGGATGTTCATCAAGTTCGGCCAGATCGCCGCAGGTCGCGATGACCTGCTGCCCTCCACCGTGACGTCCGAACTCGCCGAACTGCGCACCGCCGTGAAGCCGCTGCCCCCCGACGTGGTCCACGAGGTGCTGGCCGCCGAACTCGCCGACGCCTACGAGACCGCCTTTGAGTGGTTCGACGACGAACCGTTGGCCGCTGCCTCCATCGGCGTCACCCACCGAGCCCGACTGCGTGACGGACAGGACGTCATCGTCAAGATCCAGCGCCCCCGCATCGACGAGATCGTCGACCGCGACGGACGAGTATTGCTGTGGGGCGCCCGCCAGTTGGAGCGCGGTTCGGACTCGGCTCGGGCGCTGGGAATCGTGGATTTGGCTCAGGAGCTCATCAACAGCGTCAGCCAGGAACTCAACTTCAACCGGGAAGCCGCCAACAACGCCGCGATGCGCCGGCACAGCAACGAGGAGGACGGGGTCGCCTTCCCCGAGGTCTTCCAGTTGTTGACCACGAGGCGAGTCCTGGTCATGGAGGAGGTGCGCGGTGCTCCGGTGTCGGATCAAGCCGCCGTCGACGCTGTCCCCGTTGAGCGAAGGGTCTTGGCGGATCGACTTCTCCGCTCGTTCCTGGATCAAGTTCTGCACGACGGCGTCTATCACGCCGATCCGCACCCGGGGAACATCCTCATCGACTCCAGCGGTGAGTTGTGGTTCATCGACTACGGAGCCGTCGGTCACCTGGATCCGATCACCATCGAGGCGCTGCAGCAGATGGCGATCGGTTTCACCCTGCGCGACCCCGGTGTGCTGGCGCGGGCAGTTCGTCGGATCGCCGGCGGGGCCGGGGAGTCCCTGGACATCCCGAGTCTGGAGTTCGACATGGGCCAGGTTCTGACCCAGGTCGAGGGGGAGGGCTTCGGTCCGACCGCCATCGCAGAAGTCGTCCATGTGCTGCGCCGCCACGACGTCAAGGTGCCCACGGCACTCACCGTCCTGGGTCGCTCCGCCGTCACTCTCGAGGGAACCTTGCGGGAGATCTCGTCGGGATATCGCATGGCCACCGAGGCTCAACGCCTCATCGGGGCCGAGCCGGCCCCCGGGACCGTGCAGGAGATCGCGCAGCAAGAGCTGCTGCGGGCCTTGCCGTCTCTGCGCCCTTTGCCGCAACTGACCGAGGACGTGGGACTGCAACTGCGTAGTGGTCGTCTCGGGTTGCAGATCGAGCGCTACGCGGGCAAGGACCGGATCCATATCGACCAATGGCTGGATCGGGTGATCTGGGCGACTCTGGGAATGGCGGGGCTGATCGGTTCCGCGCTGATACTGATCGCCAGCGAACTCGCTGCGGAGGAAGGGGGCGGGCTCTACCTTCGAGTCATCGGATTCGTGGGCTTGGTAGCCTCCTCAGCGATGCAGATGCGCACTATCGCTCGAGTGCTGAAGCGGCGTTCCCCGGAGGATGTGGGGTAGGTCCCCATGGTTGCAGAGCCAAGGTCGGACGCCGTCAGCGCTCCTTGCGGTCGCCGCGCCGACGCCGCTTTCGCTTCTGCTGCCACCGGCCCTGCTTGTCGTCGATGACCATGCGAGCGAACATGTCGGGATCGAACTCCGAGGACTTGTCGCCGTCCAGGACCAGTCCGCGATCGGCGACCGCCCGGACTTGGCGGACATCCTGGGAGTAGATGACCAGCCCCTTGCCGGCCGCCTTCAGCTCATTCAGGCGCTGGATACATCTGGCGCGGAACTCCTTGTCCCCGACGATCGCCGTGCGGTCGAAGGCAAGCAGATCCACCGGCGCGGTCGTGGCGACCGCGAAACCGATCTGGGCCAGGACGTGCCGTGGCTGGGACTGGCTCTGACGGTGCAGAAGCCGTGAGACTCCGGCGAACTCAACCATGTCGTCGAACTTGCGGTCTATGGCGCGGTCGGACAGTCCGCAGCAGCCGGCGATGAATCTCAGCGACTGCTCGACCGACAGGTACTTCAGCTGCTTGCGACTCGGGGCGACGGACAACAGCGAGCGACGTGGCAAGGTGACCGTTCCCTCGTCGGGGGCGAGCAGGCCCGTGACCAGTCGCAGGAACAGCGCGGGTCGGTGGTTGGCGATGTCGAGGACGAACACGGCCTCACCCGCCTCGAGGTGAAAGTTGAGGTGGCGCACCGGCCAGGTCCGTTCCTTCACTTGTTGGCCCAGGACCGTGGGTACGTTCTCACGCCTCTTGCGCTGCTTCATCTCGACCACGCGCACGCCGACATCGGTCAGGGTGAGCATCAGAAGAGCCGCCGCATCTCGGCGGTGCGCGAGCGCATCAGGATCAGACCGATGACGAAGATGATGACGGTGACCACGGCGGAGATCACGTAGTTCGTCCAACTGGTGAGGATCTCCGGCCAGAACGCGGCCCGGTAGCAGTCGAGGATTCCGTGGAAGGGATTGAGGTAGAGCCACGGGGTGAGCCACTCCGGGAAGTTGCGCTGCGACCAGATCACCGGACTCATCCAGAAGAAGAACCGATTGACCAGGCTCGTCATACGTTCGACGTCGGGGAAGTGGACTGCCAGCGCGGCTCCGATCATCGCGAATCCGAGGCACAAGACGAACTGGAAGACGAGGCCGACAGGGATCAGTAATACTCCCCAGCCGACGTTGGGCTCCCCGGTGAACAGTCGGAACACGATCACGATGATCACGACCACGGGCGAGGCCAAGATCATGTCGACCATCGAAAACAGGACCAGTCGCATGGGCCAGACAACGGCGGGGAGCTTGCTGGTCACCAGTTGGCGGCCGTAGCGACGCAAGATCTTGGGGCCGCCCCCCACCGACTTGTTCAACCACCCCAACGGGAGCAGCCCGGTGATCAGGTACAAGATGAAGGGGGTCTGGGTGATGCCCTTGGTCGACCCGAACAGGAACGCGAAGACGATCCACATGAACGTCGCCTGCAGCAGCGGCTCGCCCATGGTCCACAGCAGGCCGAGCCGGTAGCGGCCGTAGTAGCGCTTGAGGTCCTGCCGGACCATCAAGCCGACGGTCTCGCGGTGGTTGACCAGCTGTTGGACGGTACTCATCGGTTGCCGGTCCCACGGCGAACGCCTGGCCCACGGCATATGGCGGGACCCGGCATCATGGTCCGATCGTAGGTGCCCGGTAGGTGTCCGCGGTTACTTTCAGCGTCGCTTGAATTTGAACTTCCGAATCGCGGGGTAGGTGCCTTCGCACGCGGCGATGGCTGCGGCTCGCAGTCTCATCTTGGTGTCCGTGTAGGCGGGTCGGTCGGCCAGGTTCTCGACCTGCCAAGGGTCCCGCAGGTTGTCATAGAGTTCCTCGGTCCGGTCGCCGTAGTACACGTACTGCATCCGCGTCGTGCGGACGCCGCAGTAGCCAGGGTGAGGGGCACCTTGACCGCCGTCATACGGGGTGGCCTCGAGCAGCAGCTCGAGTCGTTTCTGGTCCCCGAGCGCGTTGACGCCGCTGGTCTGGACGTTGGCTCCGGTGATGGCGGCGATCGTCTCGGCGACATCGACGTTGTTGATCAATCGGTTGTCGGTTCCCACCCGATACATGTGGTCGGGGTACTTGATCATCAGCGGAACCGCGTTGATCGAACGGTGGGGGTACCGCTTGCCCAGTAGTCGTTGATCCCCCCACGCATAGCCGTTGTCGGACATGTACACGATCACTGTGTTGGACAGGTCTCGGTACGTCTGTTGAGTCTCGACGATCTGCCGAACCGCCTCGTCGATCCCCATCAAGGTGTCTGCCTGCTGGCGGACCTGCCGGTCGATGGTCGCCAAGCGGCGTTGACCGAGCCGGTGGGTCGACTGCAGCCAGCGGGGTTTTCCCGACATGTCGCGCTGGTTGAAGGACGGGTTACGGTAGCCACCGGCCTGGAGCATGCGGTCTCGAGTCGCTGTCGTCGCCCGATAGGGGCCGGCATCGAAGGGTTCGTGGGGACCGTACGGAGAGAACCAGATGAACTGGGGTGTGTCCGGGTCGGCGTTGGCCAGTTGCTGGGTGACGCCATTACGGAGTGTGTCGGTGGTGTATCCCGTTCCGGGCAGCCCGTTGACCGATCCCCAGTAGTCGGCTTTGACGAACTGGTGCAGGTTGTCCCACCCTGTGGCATCGGTCTTGTAGCCGGAGAACCCGTTCAGCAACTTGCCGTACATCGAGGTCTCGTATCCCTGCTCCTGCAGAGCCTTGGGCAGGGCGTTGTTCTCGTGGGGTCGGTAAGCCTCGTATCCGCCGCGGTCGTTGTTGAAGTTCGTCCAGACGTTGGTTTCATGCGCGTAGCGGCCTGTGAGCAGGGCCGCTCGAGAGGGACAACACAGATTGGTCGGTACCTGTGCGTTGGGGTAGTAGGTCCCGAGGGTGGAGAAGTAGTCCCACGTGAAGGGCATTCCCTGCTCGGTGCCGGCCCGCTGATCGTCGGTCAGGATGATGATGACGTCGGGCTTGGTCGCAGCGGTTGCCGTGGTCTGGGCCCGCGGCAAACCCGCCAGAGCGGCCACAGCGAGTGCCAGGGTGAGCGCGAGCAGCAGTGCCCGGGAGCGCGCGAAGGTGTTCCTACGCGGCATGACGTGATCCTTTCCAATCCAACTGTGGACAACTCACGGAGAGTAGCAGGCGGCCCAGATACCAGGGCCAGTGTGTGACGTTCCGTAGTTGTTGAACTGCGGAACGTCACGAGACTCACGGGGGTCGGCGGCAGCGGTCCGTTCCGCCAGTCCGAAGTGCGGACACAGCCGGCGATCCTCGGTCGTGAATTCAGGAGCCTCCGCCGCCGATCACCGTCATCGGCACACCGGGGAACGACATCGGATTCAGCACGCGTCGCCCGTCGACGATGGTCCGAACCGGCAACTGCTCGACCCCAAGGTCCCGGTACTCCGGGTGGTCGGCCTGAACGATCGCAGCGTCGGCCGGGTCGCCCAGGTGGTAGGGCTCGAACCCCAATGTCCGCAGCTCATCGTCGGAGAACATCGGGTCCTGCACCTTGGGGACCGCACCGGCGTCGGCCAGGGCTGCGACGGTCGCGAAGACCCCGGAGAAAGCAGTCTCCTTGACCTTGCCCCGGTAACTCGCACCCAGCACCACCACGGTTTGGTCAGTCAGATCACCATGCAGTTGGGCCAGCATCCCGACTGCGTACTGCGGCATCTCGGCATTGGCGGCGCGCGCGGCCCGGACCACGGTGGCCTCGGGATCGTTCCACAAGTACAGCCGTGGATACACCGGGATGCAGTGGCCACCCACGGCGATGCCCGGTCGGTGGATGTGGCTGAACGGCTGCGAGTTGCAGGCGTCGATCACGCGGTCGATGTCGATGGCGTGCTTGTCGGCGAAGCGGGCGAACTGGTTCGCCAAGGCGATGTTGACATCGCGGTAGGTGGTCTCGGCGAGCTTGGCGAGTTCTGCGGCTTCGGCCGATCCCAGGTCCCACACACCATTGGGGTACGGCAGGTCGTTCCTGTCGTCGAACTGCAGGACCTGGGAGTAGAAGCTGAGGCCCTCCTGGGTGCTCGTCGCGTTGATGCCCCCGACGAGCTTGGGGTACCTGCGCAGATCCGCGAACACGCGACCTGTGAACACTCTTTCCGGCGAGAAGACCAGATCGAAGTCGGCACCCGGCGTCAGGCCCGACTCCTCGGCCAGCATGGGACCGAACCGGTTGCGGGTGGTGCCCACCGGCAAGGTCGTCTCGTACGAGACCAGGGTGCCTGGCTGCAGCCCCCGGCCCACCGCTTGGGTGGCGTTGTCCATCCAGGCGAAATCGGGGACCCCGTTGTCATCCACGAACAGGGGCACCACCAGGACAACCGCATTGCTGCCACGCACCGCCTCGGTCGTGTCGGTAGTGGCGGACAGCAACCCGCTCGACACCACCTGGGCGAGGTACTCGGCGAGATGAGCCTCGCCGGGGAAGGGCACCTGACCCGCGTTGACCATTGCCACGGTGTCAGCGTCGACGTCAGCCCCGATCACGGTGTGGCCGCTCCGCGCGAACTGCACCGCCAGCGGAAGACCGATCTTGCCCAGGGCGACGACTGCGATACGCATCCGTCCAGACTAGGCGACGGGCCGAACCCGGATGAACTCGTCTTCGCCGTGGCGAGGGCGCAGCGGCCGGCGCATGCGTGCAGCGAATCGGTCCGGGCAGTTGCCGGTGACGCTGGGCAACGGTCGACCGTGCTCGCCTTGCTCAGATGTCAGGATGCAAGAGGGCTCAGATGTGAGGGTTCAAGAGGGATTGCGCGACGGCCTCGGCCGCGTGTCCCAAGCCATACAGATCCCGGACCCCGGATGCGGGCACCAGGGGTGTGGCCCAGTCAGCGAGCGTCTGACAGGTCCGGGTCGAGCCGGTTCCAGCCCGCCGACACGGTCTCCTCCCATTCGGTCTCCGCCCGCAGAGTGGTGCACGGAGTCCCCAACAGGTAGGCCTCCTTCTGCAGGCCACCGCTGTCGGTGACCACGCTGGTAGCTCCTCGCACTGCGGCCACCATGTCCGGGTAGCCGAAGGGCGCGACCGGGTGCAGCGCGCCACCGGTCAGGGCGATCCCGGAGGCCGCGCATTTGGCGACGAGTCGCGGGTGAGCAGTCAGGACGACTGGTACGGGCTGGGCCCGTAGTGCCGCGATGATGCGGGTCAGGCGCGTGGGGTCGTCGGTGTTGTCGGGTCGGTGCACTGTGGCAACCAGGTACGGACGGTCGGGGTCGATGCCGTCGGGCAAAGCCGGCGGACCTACTTGCTGGGCGACCCGCAGGCACACGTCGGCCATGACGTCGCCCACCAGTCGGCTGCGTTGTGCGAGGCCCTCGCCCGCGAGGTGATCCATGGCCAGGCGGGTCGGCGCCAGGAGCAGATCGGCGGCGTGGTCGGTCAGCACCCTGTTGTGTTCCTCGGGCATGCGGCGGTTGAACGAGCGCAACCCGGCCTCGAGGTGCGCCAGCGGCAGATGCAGTTTCACCGCGACGACGGCGGCGGCAAGGGTGGAGTTGGTGTCGCCGTACGCGAGGACCCAGTCGGGTCGTTCGGCCATCAGGAGCGGCTCGAGGCCGATCATCATCTGACCGGTCTGGACGCCGTGCTCCGCTGATCCGACCTCGAGGTTGTGATCTGGGGGCGGGATGACGAGATCGGTGAAGAACGCCTGCGACATCCGCTCGTCGTAGTGCTGTCCCGTGTGGATGATCCGATGATCGATTCCCGCGGCGGCGAACGCCTCGGACACGGGAGCGAGTTTCACGAACTGCGGGCGCGCCCCTACGACGCTGGTGACCAGCATGAGTCAGTCCGTTCCCGGGCCGCTGAGGCCCATCGCATCGATGATGGACCGCGCGGATCGGCGGCCGTCGTGGTGTCGGCGCGCGAACTCCGGTCCCGCCGCCGACAGTTGCTGCCAGGTCTCGGGATCGGCCGCGAGGTCGGTGATCGCTTGCGCGATCGTGGTCGGATCCGCCGAGACCAGGGGCACATCTTCGCCGTAGGCGACCAGCGCCTCGGGTCCCGGATCCGTGACGACCGGAATCCCGCTGGCCATGGCTTCGACGGCGGCGACCCCCATGATCCCCATTCCCAACTGGTCGACGAAGATGTCGGATTCACGCAGGAGTTCCGGCACCCGGTGATGGGGCACATTCGTCAGCCGCCGGTACCTGATCACGCCGGCGTCGGCCAACTCCTGCAGCACGGGGTCGATGTACCGCGAGCCCTTCAGCATGGACTTGGACGGCAGGTGCAGCACCACCGGGACACCGTGGGGTGGGCGCCGTTCGGGGGCAGCGAAACGGTCGACGTCGATGACCACGGGAACCCATCGGGCGGCCGGGTTCTGGCCGACGAGGTCGGGGGTGCTCACCATGACGGGACCCTCCCACGACGCCAACTGTTCGTGGATGACCCTGGCACGCGTACGCAACTCGTTGGTCACCTCGGCGAAGCCGGGGTCGGGAAACGGTGACCAACGGTGAGTCCGAGCGTGCAGGTCGGGACGGCGCAGTTCCGACCCGTGGAAGATCAGCCCGACGTTGCGCCCGGAGTCTGCCAGTGCCTGGGCTTCGCGAAATCCCCGGCGCCGGGCGGGAGGAGTGCCGGGCTCGGGTGCGGCGATGACCCGCCCTGATTCCAAGATGATGGACTGCGCGGACAGCAGTTCGCGGAACATGAGCTGGACCTGGCGCTGCAGGGTCTCGGCCGAGCGCCGCGCGATGACGACGTCGGCGGGATACTCGAAGGGGTTCTCCGGCAACCGCAGTTCCAGCGACTTGGCGTCCACCCCGCGTGCTCGCAGCGCCCGCGCCCAGGCGTACCCCTGTCCGGCGGAGTTCACGCCCCCGATCAGCACACCGGTCGGTGCCTCGATCGGGACCGGAGGCTTCGGTGTCACCCGCTCGTACAGCGCCGCCAGGACGCTCTCCTGGCTCTGCCAGGAGTTGGCACGGCGCATGTCCTCGGTGATTCGGGCGCGGTAGCGCGACGGGTCGGCCAACACGGTGCGGACTGCTCGGACCATCTCGTCGGGGGCGTTCGGGGCACACACCTCACCAATGCCGGTTCGCTTGACCTCGGCGCCGGACAGTCCGATATCGGTGGCGACGATCGGCAGCCCGGCCAGGATGTACTCGCGGAATTTGGTGGGGATCCCCAGATCCGAGTTGCCGTGGGGTCGGAAAGGGATGATCCCGATGTCGGCTGTCTTCAGATAGGCCGGCACGACGTCTGCCGGAACGTAGTCGAGGCGATGGACCCGATCTGCGATGCCCAGCTCGCGAGCTGACTCGAGAATCTCCTTGGTGGTCTTGCTGCGCCGACTGATGAGGGCCAGGTGGGTGTCCGGCAGTTGGACGAGCGCCTTGAGCGCGAGGTCCACCCCTCGCGTCTGCAGGATGGTGCCCGTATAGACCAGCAGTGGGGTCTGCGGTGGCAGACCACAGTCGCTGCGAACGTCCGACGTGGCTGTCTTGTCTGTCGCGACCGGGGAGTTGGTGACCACGGCAGGGCGGTCGGCGAGATGGAAGTGCTCGACCATTCGGTCGGCGATCGGGTCGGAGACCGTGATGACGGCATCCATGTCGCTCATGTGCTCGGACTCCAAGCGAGCCAGGGCTGCGACCTGCAGGGCATGGTCGCGTTTGATGCCCAACGTCCATTCGTGGGCGTCGAAGACGATCTTCGTCCGATGACCAGCTCTGTTGAGCACCCGCCGGGCCTCAATCGCAGTGGGGATCAGAGTCGGGTCGTGAACGTGGATGATGTCCGGGCGCAACTGCACCACGATGGGTGTGAAGGCATCTGCGTAGTCGCTGACGGCCGGAAACGCGGAACGCGCGGACTCCTCGCCTTCCTGGATTCGGCGTGCCCGGCGGCGCAGGGATCGGCTGCTGGGGGAGCCACTGAGGAACTCCTGCCGGTCCCGGTCGCTCAGCCGTTCCCGGTAGGCATCGAGGCGGCGTGCGATCCGACCGGGCGACTGTCGGTGGGGGGCACCCAAGAGGCCGGACACGGCGCTGGGCGGTGGGGTCTCGCGTTGGCGGTCGAGCCGATGCGTGGCCACGGCCGGACGCAACACGACGACGGACTCTTGGATGAGGTAGTCGCCGTGCGGCTCGTTTCTCGGGCTGCGGCCGACGAGGACCGAGTCGTACCCCACTTGGGACAGTGAGCGCGCGACTTTTTGGACCCGGGAGTCGACGTCGACGGTGTTGTTGACCAACGACACGACCAAGGGCGGTCGCACCGCTGGATCGACGAAGTAGTGGGGAGCGTCCGGCCAAGGGAGTCGGTCACGGTCGAGGAGACTCCGCACATTTGCGGTGGTGGCGGGCAGGCCTCGCTCAGACAGGGTCTGGAGGATTCGCATCGCGGTTTCCTGGCCCGCGATGACAGGCAGGGCGGGAAACCGTTCGGCCACGCACCAGGCGAAGGGTTGCGATCCCTCGTCGGCGCAGACCACAGCGGTCACGTCACCGGACTCCACGGTCGCGGTGAGATCGGCCAGCGCCTTGTCGGCCCAGATCCAACTGCGCGGCCGACCGTCGCTGGGGCGCGGCTGGGCGGGGGCGCGAGACACCTGGATAGGCCCCAGCAGTGCCAAACTCGGGTCGACGTCGATGTCTGGGTCACGAGACAGCAGGACGATCACGAGGCCGCCAACTGCATGACCTGTTCCAGCGCCGGGCCCAGGGCGGCCTCGCGACTCAGGCTCGCACCGAATTTCTGTGCCGCAGACAGGTCGGTCGAGTCGCCAGAGCGTGAGTCGGAGATGGCGGCTCGCAGAGTGTCCGCGGCCGCGTCGATCGTCATCGCGCTGGTCAGATGGAACCGGGGATAACCGGCCAGCACCCGCACCGCATCCGACTGCGGGTCGACGATGCCGGCGATGGGAAGTCCGGTGGCACCGTATTCGTACGTCTTGCCGCCGGTGACCATGACGCCCCCCTCCTTTGCCAGCAACAGCACGTCCAGATCCGCATAGGCGGAGGCGATCTCGGTTCGGCTGAGGTGGCCGTGCCAGGAGACGCCGTCGGTCGCGGCGATCTGGGCGGCGGCCGCCTGCCACGCCGGCGACCCCGTGGCGTAGCCCAAGGGACCGATGAAGAGCAGCTCGGCGGGGTGGGTCAGTTCGGCGTGGACCCGCTGCCACGCACCCAGGACCACGTCCATCGGGAAGTTCGTGGGGACCAAGCCGACGTAACCGACTCGCAGTCGGTCGCCGGGGGTTGCCCGAATGAGGCTCGGATCGACGGTACCGGGATCCCAGCCGTTCTCCACTACCTGGAATCTGTCCGCGAACTGGGGGAAGCGATCCCGGTGCCAGTCGGCGATGGGCGGGTTCACGAACCACATCTGCGATGCGCAACGGAACCACCGTTCCGCGAAGGGCCGACGCGCGGCGAACAACTTGTGCTCGCCCCCGGTGAACACGTCTGCCAGGAACGAGTCCCGGTCGTCCAACACGACTGGGATCGCGTCATCGGAACCGACGTTCACTGCGGCCTCAAGATCGCCGTAAGGCGATCCGGTGGACCAGATCAGATCCACGGGATCATCGTGGTGCAGTTGCCGCAGGGCATCGTCGATCCGCGGCAGCCAGGTGTCGTACACCTTCTCCGGGAACGCGGGGACAATGCGGTTGCGCTTCTTGGCATGATCGCTGGAGTCGCCGGCTCGTTCAGGGCCCCAGTCGTTGATCACCGGCCAGGCGTTTTCGGGATAGAAGGGTACGTACCGCATAGCGATCCGAGCGTCGATTCGCTGTTCCAGGCTGGTGTCGGCGCCGTAGTGGATGAGGAAGACCTCACGGTCCGCGGCGATCACAGTCACGCGAGCACCAACTTTGGCCAAGGCGTTGGCGACGGCCAGAGGTCGAAATGCCCCGGATCCACGGAAGGGCGGGAAGCCCCAACTCACCACGGCGATGTGGGGGCCCGTCACCCGCTCATGATGCCATGGTGCCGACCACACCCCGCTGTGCCTCGGATGTGAGTCCGGGGATCACTCGACCAGCGTCACGGCACCGTTCTTGGCCACGGTGACCTTCACCCGCAGGGGAGCGCCCGACCCGGCTTCGTTGACCGCCTGCACCACGATGGTGGCCGGCCCCTTGGGGAGTTCCGGCAGGGTGACCCCGGCCTTCTTGGCCTCCACCTCTTCGCTGCCGGCCTTGACGACATAGCCCGTGATCCTGCTACCACCGTCCGATTCCGGGGCGACCCACCGCAGCCGGTACTTCTTGCCGTACTTGGCGAGTTCCGGCGTCAGTGGTGCACCGGGAACTGTGCGCGGTGTCACCTCGACGGGCTCGGAGTAGGGCCCCAGGCCTCGCTTGGTGATGGCCGCGACCCGGACCTGGTAGTTGGTGCCGTTCTGCAGTTTCCGGGCCCCGGCACGCAACTTGGTCGCCGACTTGGTGTCGGCCACGACCGTGCGCCAACCGAACGATGGGTCGAGCAGTTGAACCCGGAAACCACGGACGGACTTCAGAGTCTTCTTCAGCGCCTTGTACTCGGCGATCTCCTTCTTGGTCGCCTTGTCATCCGGCTCCGGAGGCCATGCCCATCGGATCATGGCCTTGTTGTTACGCGGTTCGGGCGTCACGGTCAGCTCCGGCAACGCCTTGATGGCAGCGGCACTGGTGAACATCTGGAAGGTGGTGCTCAGGCTCTGGTCGGCGCTGATGCGCAGTTCCGGTGCGGCGACGACCTGCTTGAACCCGCTCGCGATGAGGCCGGCATAGGGCGCGACCAGGGACGAGGCGACCGGCGTGACGGAAGCACCGGGGGAGGTGGTGACCACGAGCACCTTGCCACCGGGCTCGTTGTAGATGATCTGATTGCCGTTGATGGAGGCTTGGGTCCACTCGGGGGCCAGGTGCCAGTACTGCGTCAATCGGCCCCGCTTGCCCCACGTCAGGCTGTCGATGACCTCGAGGGACTTGCGCGCCTCGTCGACCAGGACCTCGCGGATCTGGGGCGGCCCGTTGTCGGACGACTCCATCGTGATGGTGTCGAGGGTGCCGTCCCGCTTGACGTTCAGGGAGCGCACCTTGAGGTCGTTCTTGTACTTGCTGGCCGGCATGGCCCGGTTGTGCGCGACGTTGGATTTCAGCCAGTCGGTGAGATCCGTCGAGGCGTCGTAGTCGTACTGACCTGGGTCGACCAGGACAGGCAAGCCTTGGGACTGCCAGGTGATGGCCTGGTTGTCGTCGTGACCGTGGGCTCCGCGCCGGTCACGGTTCAGTGCCGTCCAGTAGGTCGTGTTGGTGTCGGTCCACGACCAACGACCCATCGCCACCCCGGCACCGGAATCGACGAACTGGAGCGGACGGGCCGGGTTCGGATCGGGCTGGCGGACCGCGTCATCCAACCGGGAGTTACCGATGGTGGCGATGCGACCAGTGGGGCTCACGAGGTGCGGCAGCACTTCCGCCGCCTGGTTGACCCGCTGGTCGATGGCGGCAGCCTCTGCGGCATAGCCGCGGTTACGCAGGTCGTCGGCCACCTCGCGCCAGCCGACGACGTTGACCGACTGGTAGAGAGTCGACCCCTCGTAGGACCAGCCGTTGGAGCTGAACACCTGGGCCGAGTCGTTGATCAGGCGATCGATCGCGATTTGGCGGTAGTCGGGGCGATCCAGCCGCTTGGCCAGATCGAGCAGGACGAGGTTGGCGAGCATGCCGTGGTTGTGGACCTCGCGCTGGGGTGGTCCCTTATAGCGGTTCGGGTCGACGAGCGCTTCGGCATGCATCGTCAGAAGGTCGCGGATGCGCTCGGCTCCCGTGTAGCTGGACAGACACAGCAACGCCTCCGCCCGCCGGAAGGTGGTCCCTTCGTCCCAGCCGATCGAGTTCGACAGGTCGGTCAACTCCGGGGTGGCGCTGCCGGGGTCGGGGAAGTTGCGGGCGGCTCGGATCGCGGGCACGGCCATCTGTTCGGCCAGGTCGTTGCGACCTTGCTCCTGGAAGTCGACGGCAGCCACCGCCAGCCAGAGCAAGGAGCGGTACCACATGACGCGGGAGACGTCGACGAACGGCGAAGTGCCGATCTCGAAGGTGTTCAGGTCGATCGGCTGAGTCTCGTCCAGCAGGGTCAGGGTGCCGGGCGGATCGAACCGGGAACTTCCGCGGTACAACTCCAGCCGGCTGAGCGGGCGGGCACACCACTCCGACTGAGGCACGGGACTCGTCACAGCCGAGACGGCCACGGTGGGCTGGGCTGGGGCTGCCTGAGCTACTGGGGGTGCGGTCAGGAGGGCCAGTCCAGCGCCAAGCGCGACGACGCTGCCGAGGACACGTCTGCTGGGGGAGTTCACCGGTTCGTACCGCCTGTGTCTTGTGGTGGGTGGCTGGAGCGAGGTTCGGAGTTGGTGGGTGTTCTTTGTTCCAGTGTTCGTCATTCCAGCGTAGGTGTGTCGGAGTACTGCTGTGCTCACTGTTGACCGTTACTGGGGGTAGGTCGATCCCCACCCCGCCCGGTTGTTATGGATTCGTAACCAAAATCAGGCGCAACTCAACTTCACGGAGAGTTAGTTGTTCTCCGCGAACCTGGTCCATCATAGGGACGTGGTTCGCAGTCGTCTCATCCAGTGGCCCCTGGCGGTCGTCGTCCTGATCGGGGGCCTCGCCGCTTCGCCGGCAGTTGCCGCCGATTCCGGTTCCAGCACTGCCGGGCAGGTGCAGGCGCCCGTCGTTGCCGGCAAGAAGCCGAAGGTGCCGGCCTTCCGCGTGACCCCGCCGCCTCGTCGTGTCGGGGTCTTGGACTCCGGGGTGTTCGGTATCCACTCCTATCAGGGCAAGCCGGGACTCACGGCCGGCAGCTACCGGCACAACTGCTATCCGCTGTGGCGGAAGATGAATCCCGAGAAGGGCGTCTACGACTGGTCGGTCGCCGATGAATACATCGACAAGGCAGCCGGCGAGATGGGCTTCTCCGACGTCATGTTCAGTTTCTGCGGGACCCCGGCATGGGCGGCATCAGGGCCGGTGAAGAACCCATCCCGCGAGTACTGGGGCGAGAGTTCCACCGCAGCGCCGAAGGACATGGAGGACTGGCGGACCTTCCTGCGTGAGTTCATCTCCCGCTATTCGAGCCGAATCTCCGCGTACGAGGCGTGGAACGAGGCCACTGCGCAGTATCTGTGGCAGGGGACCCCCGACGAGATGGCCCAGATGACGAAGATCCTCTACGACGTCGTCCAGGAACTCGATCCGTCGGCTCGAGTCATCTCGGCCAACTCCCAGATGGGCGAGCAGCCGGCCTGGTTCGCGTACTTCTTCCCCCGCTACATGAAGGGTCTCGCCGCGCGCGGCTGGCCGGTCGACGTGGTCGCGATCCACAGCTACGCGGGGCACCCGGACAAGATCCCCGCCGAAGAGGGGGTCGTCAAACGAGCCCAGACGCTCGACATTCTCGTCGCGGCCGTCAAGCGAGCCAAGATCCCGAGTCGGATCGAGTTGTGGGACACCGAGACGAACTACCTGGGCAAGGCCCAGCCGCGCCTCCAACAGGCCATGGTCATGCGCACCTACCTGGACTCCTGGGCTCATGGACTCAAACGCACCTATTGGTACATGTGGGTTCGCGAGCCGTACCCATGGCTCGGAATCCAGATGATGGACGGCGCCCCCGGTGTCGTGTCCTACAACTCGCTGGTGCAGTGGACCCGCGGCACCCGGTTCGTCGGATGCGGACAGGACCGTGCGCTGACGATCTGCGAGTTCCAACGCGGGGCAGCGAAGTTCCAGATCGCCTACGCGACCCAGTACCGCGGTCGACAGAAGCTCGCGGTGTCGGGCCCCACCACGGTGTGCGAGCCCACCGGCGCGCCCTGTCGCCAGGTGAGCAAGTCGGTCACCGTCACCTACATGCCCGTCAAGATCGGCTGAGTTCCCCCGGCACCAGCTGCTGGGTCTCGCCCGTGGCGGCTGCCGCGAGGACGGCCTCGGCGACCGCCAGGGTGCGGGCACCCTCGGCGAGACTGACAGTCGTCTCTCGGAGTCCGAGTACGGCATCGCGGAACGCCTCGTGCTCGGTTCGCAAGGGTTCCGGTTTCGGGAACGAGTAGCGGATCACGTCGCCTTCGGTGACACCGCGGAAGCCGGCGATCTGGGCCCACTGAGTCGTGGGAACGAGACCATTGGCGTAGAAAGTCAGATCGGCCGAAATCGTGTCGGCGACGAACGCCCCGCGCTCGCCGGTGATCGTGGTGACCCGTTCCTTCAACGGTGACAGCCAGTTCACCAGGTGATTGGTCACAGTGCCGTCGGCCAGTTGGCCGGTGATCGCGACCAGGTCCTCGTGCGGTCGTCCGGAACGGTGTGCGGTGCGGGCGGACACGTTCGCGAACGGTTGCTGGGTGACCCACGCCGTGAGGTCGATGTCGTGGGTGCCCAGGTCCTTGACGACCCCGACGTCGGCGATGCGGGCGGGGAACGGGCCCGTGCGGCGAGTGCTCACCTGGAACACCTCGCCGAGGTCGCCCGACTCGAGTCGGGCCCGCGCCTGCTGGAGTGCCGGGTTGTAGCGCTCGATGTGGCCGACGCCACCGACGACGCCGGCGTCCCCGAACGCGGCCACGATCTCAGCGGCCTCTGCGCTGGTGGCGGCCAGCGGTTTCTCGATCAGCGCCGCGACCCCGCGCGCCGCCAACTGCAGGGCGATGCCGTGGTGAAAGGCCGTCGGGACAGCGATGACGCAGTAGTCGAGGTCGGCGGCCAGCAGTTCATCCACATCACCGCGAACTTCGAGATCGGCTGATACGTCGTGGGGATCACCCACCGGGTCCGCGACTGCCACCAGTTCGACGCCATCGAGGCTTCGCAACACACGGGCGTGGTGGCGGCCCATCATGCCGAGACCGATCAGTCCGGCGCGCAAGTCGGCCATCAGGAGACCTCGGCTGCCACAGCGTTGACAGCGGTAATGACGGCTTCCAGTTCGTCTGGCGTGAGCGAGGGGTGGACAGGCAGTGAGATGACCTCCGCTGCTGCCGAGGCCGTCTGGGGCAGGTCAAGATCCAGGGCGAACGTCGGGAGGCGATGAACCGGGACCGGGTAGTAAACGCCCGACCCGACACCCCTCTCGGCCAGGGCGGCGACGAACCGGTCGCGGTCGCCGGACACCCGGATCGTGTACTGGTGATAGACGTGGTCTGCTCCCGCAGCGACGTGCGGAGTGCGCACCCCGGTGAGCCCGGTGTCCAGTGCCTTGGCATTTGCCTGACGCTGGCGAGTCCACTCGGGCAGTTTGTCGAGTTGCACCCGACCGATGGCCGCGTGGATGTCGGTCATGCGGTTGTTCAGCCCCGCCACCTCGTTGTGGTAGCGCCGTTCCATGCCCTGATTGCGCAGGAGTCTGACCATGCGGGCAAGTTCAGGATCGCCGGTGACAACCATCCCGCCTTCACCCGACGTCATGTTCTTCGTCGGGTAGAAGGAGAAAGCGGCCGCGTCGCCCCAAGCCCCGACCGGGCGACCCTCCAACGTGGCGGCGTGGGCTTGGGCAGCATCTTCGAGGACAAGCAGTTCGTGGTCCGCGGCGATATCCATGATCTGGGCCATCGCCGCCGGATGTCCGTAGAGGTGCACAGGCATGATCGCCCGGGTACGGGCGGTGATCGCGGGTGCGATGAGTTCGGGATCCATGCAGAACGTGTCGGGGTCGATATCGATGAAGACCGGCGTTGCCCCGGTCACCGCAACCGCGTTGGCGGTGGCCGCGAAGGTGAAGCTCGGCACGATGACCTCGTCACCCGGGCCGATCTCCATCGCCAACAAAGCCAGGTGCAGGGCCGAGGTCCCGGAGTTCACCGCGACACATTCACGACCTTGCACCAGCGCGGAGAACTCCTCCTCGAAGGCGGCGACCTGAGGGCCCTGCGCGATCATCCCGGACCGCAGAACGGCGTCGACCGCGGCGCGTTCGTCATCACCGATGATGGGGTGGGCGGCAGGGATCATGGCGGGTCTCCACTCGCTGGGATGTCAGGTGGGGTGTCAGGCCTTCTCGGTCAGGCTTTCCCCACTCTGCACGTATTCAACCCCAGTCACCGGGCAGCGCCACACCCCGTCCCCCACCTCGTCCAGAGGTCGTCCCGCGGGACCGGCCCAGCCCACCCGCTTGGCCGGCACCCCTGCGACGATGCCGAAGTCCGGCACATCGCGGATCACGACGGAGCCGGCCGCGACCAGCGCCCACCGGCCGATCCGCACGGGAGCCACACACACCGCGCGCGCTCCGATGGCCGCGCCGTCGCCGATGGTGACCCCGACCGCCTCCCATTCGCTGGCCGACTTGAGGCTTCCGTCGGGGTTGACCGCCCGGGGGTACTGATCATTGGTCAGCACGGCCGCGGGTCCGATGAAGACACCCGCGCCCAGCACCGCCGGTTCGTAGACCAAGGCGTAGTTCTGAATCTTGCAGTTGTCACCGAGTTGGACCCCAGTGCCGACGTAGGCGCCCCGGCCGACGATGCAGTTCACGCCCAACCGCGCGCCCTCGCGCACCTGCGCCAGGTGCCACACCCGGGTCCCCTCTCCCAGCAGCGCCTCGGGCGAGACATCAGCGGACGGTTCCACAACTGCGTTCATGCCTTGCAGGGTACGTGTCGCGGTTCGACCCACTCGCGTCCCTGACTATGTCCCGAGGGCCTGGCCCCGAGTCACGTCCACGGAGGTCTCGACCGCGAAGCCCGCCTCTGTGGGCGTGTAGACGACCGTGACCATGCCCAACTCGGCCAGGTCGGACACGTGGGTGCCGCCGCACGGGATCGCCGCGGGGCCCTCGGGGAGTTGGGCGGTCCACGTGCGCCGTGCCGTCAGTCGAAGGTCACCGCCGGTGTCGATGCGACACCGTCCACCGGCGCTGGTCCACTGCGCCAGCAGTGAGTTGGCGGCGTCGGCAAGCGCCGGCAGATCGGCCAGCAGATCGGCGCTGCCCAGGCCCCTCTTGCGCACGCTCTTGCCGAGTTTGTACTCGTCGTAGGCGCTATCCGGCCCGATGCGGGACACCGTGATGGCGATGGAATCCAGGTCGGGGAATCCGCGGTCGTCGCGCCGCCCCACGTCCTTGGTCCAGTACGGGGCGGTCACCTGATTCAGGGCCAGGGCAGCCAGGTGGCAGGCACTGTGGCCCCGGGACAACCGTCCGCGCCGATCGGCATCGACTTCAAGATCGACCGAATCTGCGACGGAGAGTGCGGTTGCCCGATCGGCTGGGAGCACGTGGGCCACGAGCCAGCGCCAGTCGTCGTCACCGCGACGAACGGGGATCGCGCTGCCAAAGAGAACCTGGCCGTCCGGAGACAGCGCGGCCACTACGCAGTCCACCACCGGAATGCCCGCCAACGTCCCGGCGTCGGCGGGCTGGTCGGGCCATGTGTGATCCACCGGGTGGAACGGGGTTGTGTCCACGACGACACCTATGCTCGAGCCGTCCGGCAGCGGAACCAAGGCCTGGATCACTCCCGTGCCGACGACCTCGCCAGCCGGGAACGTCACCTCGGTGTCCTTCATACGTAATTCCATCCTGTTCCCACTCTGTGCCTTCTCGTGTGCCCCGTGCGTAGGTACCGTCCGGGCAAGAATCCTCCGCGATCCGGAGTCGCTCTCGGTGCAACCGCCTGAACGGTCCGAGCGTGGCGCACGCGTCGCTCTCAGTCCACGTTCTCGCCCTGCTGTTCTCGCCGTGCTTTGTCCAGAACTGCGAGGAATCGGTCGGAGTGCAGTACGGCGCCCTCCCGCCGCACGCTACCGTCCGCGATCCCTAGCGGCCGATCGGTGCGCACCCACGACTCGCGGCGCTCGTGGTCCCATGCGCCGGCTCCGAGTGACACCCAGCCCCGTTCCCCTGCTCGGTCGCGGGTCGACAGCATCAGCGCCACGAAGTGTCCCGGGGTATCGCCGTGCCCGATCACCAGCAGCGGTCGGTCCTTGCCCACGTTCGTGTCCTCTTCGTAGGGGACCCAGGCCCACACGATCTCGCCAGGATCGGGGTCGCCGTCGGCCTGGGGCGCGTAGTCGATCCGGATCGGACCTGCATAGGGGTAGGCCCCGCCCTGGGCGGGTCGAGGAACGGCTCCGTCGGTGCTCACCGGGTCCCTCCTCTCAGCTTCGGGTTCGCCGTGCCAGTGGCTGCGGGCCGACTGCGGGTGACGGTCTTCTTGGGGCGAGCTTCTTGGGGCGAGGCGCCGACGGCTTCGCGGGTGCGCCGGTCGCACCCTGCTTCGTGGTCGCCTTCTTCGGGGGCTTCGGGGCTTCGCGGGGCTTCGGGGGCTTCGGGGGCTTCTGGGGTTTCTGGGGCTTCTGGGGCTTCTGGGGTGTCGACCCCGTCGTGGATTTCGACCGTGGCGTGGATTTCGATCGCGGCGCGGGTTTCGATCGCCCGGGGGGTTTCGATGCGGCGCGACGCTTGCGGGTGCCGGGAACCGCCACCGGTTCGGCATTCGGCCGGCCGGAGGCGCTCATCGGCTGCCGTAGTTGCCCCACCTGCAGGTCCCAGGCCTTGACCCCTCCGACGATGCCTGCCGAGTTCGGCACGACCAGGATCGCGCCGCCCACGATCAGCAGGTCCCGCTGTTCGATCTTGGAACTGTTTCCGCCGCCCAGGTAGAGGCGGTCCCACTCGAACATGGGGCGCAATCCGATGAGGACTTCCCGGACACGGCGTGACCAGGCCAGGTTGCCCATCACCTTCCGGGTGGCATCTCCGATGTAGGTGTCGTAGATCCGGCCCCGGCGTACCGGCGCCCGCGACACTTCCAGGTGGGGAAGCAGATGGCCGTCGTCGAATATCGCGCACCCCAGTCCGGTGCCCAACGTCATCACGACTTCGAATCCGAACCCGGTCACGGCGCCGGCCCCGGCGACTTCCGCATCGTTCAGCACGATCGTGGGCAGCTCCAGCCGGTCCGCCACGGCCTCCTGCGCGTCGAAGTTGCGCCAAGCGTCCACGAGGTCGGGGTCCACTCGGGTGTGTGGTCCTCGAACCGTCACGAAATGTGGTGTGGACACGACCCGCCCGTGCCTGATCATCCCGGGGATCCCCACCGTCACCCGGTCCGCTCGCGGCAGATGCTCCGCCAGGTCGGCGATGATGCCGATCAGGCGGTGCGGTGGTAGCGGGTAGGGGGTGCGAACCCGAACCGGATCGGCGGTCATCTGGCCCAGCGGGTCCAGCACCGACCCCTTGATGCCAGTTCCCCCGACGTCGACGGTGAGTGTGAGAGTCGCCACAGGATCATCGTGCCGCTCACCGGCTCGCGACACCCGCCAGGCACGATTCAAGCGCCCGGGCGCCTCACCCGGGCACGTCCCACAGACCGCCACGAGATACATTCGGGGGAGCCCCCGGCCGAGGAGTTGAGTCCGTGCGAATCGGAGTTCCGCAAGAGTCCAAGCACGGTGAGCGCAGGGTCGCTGCCACTCCCAAGACCGTCGCACAGATGCGCTCGTTGGGCTATGACGTTGTCATCCAATCAGGGGCTGGTTCGGCCGCGGCTTTCGCTGATTCCGCGTACGCGTCAGCCGGTGCCGAGATCGTCGGAGCAGACGTCTGGGACAGCGACATCATCCTCAAGATCAACCCGCCGGACGCCGATGAGGTTTCCCGACTGCATACCGGGCAGTCACTCATGTGCATCCTGGCCCCCGCATTGGACCCGGACTTGGTGGCGGCGCTCGCGGCGCGCGGTGTCACGGCGCTCGCGATGGATGCGGTACCGCGGATCTCCCGAGCGCAGGCGCTCGACGTCCTGTCCTCCATGGCCAACATCGCGGGCTACCGCGCGGTCATCGAGGCGGCCAACGAGTTCGGCTCCCTCTTCACCGGCCAGGTCACCGCTGCCGGCAAGGTTCCTCCGGCCAAAGTGCTGGTCGTCGGCGCGGGTGTCGCCGGCTTGGCTGCCGTCGGCACGGCCGGAAGTCTGGGAGCCATCGTCCGGGCTTTCGACGCTCGTCCCGAGGTGGCCGAACAGGTCGAATCCATGGGGGCGGAGTTCCTGCGCATCGAGATCGAGGACACCGGGCCATCGGCCACCGGCTACGCGAAGGAGATGGGCGAGGACTTCAATCGCAAGGCCGCCGAGCTCTACGCGGAGCAGGCCGAGGACGTCGACATCATCATCACGACAGCCCTCATCCCGGGAAAGCCCGCCCCGCGGCTCATCACCGAGGACATGGTGGCCGCGATGAAACCCGGCAGCGTCATCGTCGACATGGCTGCTGCGAACGGGGGCAACGTCGCCGGCTCCGTCGCCGACGAGCGCGTCGTCACCGACAACGGTGTGACGATTCTGGGTTACACCGACCTCCCCGGTCGTCTGCCGACCCAAGCGTCGCAACTGTTCGGCACCAACCTGGTCAACCTGTTGAAACTCATGACCCCCGCGAAGGACGGCGAACTCGTCCTCGACCTCGATGACGTTGTCCAGCGCGGAATGACAGTGGTCGATCGCGGCGAGGTCATGTGGCCACCTCCCCCCGTGCAGGTGTCGGCTGCCCCGGCGCCCTCCGCTGCTGCGCCGCCGCCCGAGCCGCCGCCGGTCAAAGCGCCGATGAGCGACGGCAAGAAGCTCAGCCTGATCGGGGTGGCCGCAGCGCTGTTCCTCCTGCTGTCGTCGGTGTCGCCGGAACCGTTCCTCGGACACTTCATGGTCTTCGCTCTGGCGGTGGTGATCGGCTTCTACGTGATCGGCAACGTCCATCACGCACTGCACACGCCGCTGATGTCCGTCACGAACGCGATCAGCGGCATCATCCTGGTCGGCGCGCTCCTGCAAGTGGGGCACGGAGACGTGTGGGTCACTGCGCTCGCCTTCATCGCGATCCTGGTCGCCAGCATCAACGTCTTCGGCGGGTTCACCGTCACCGCGCGAATGTTGCGGATGTTCAAGCGTGAGGATGCGCCCCGATGATCTCCTTGACCCTGGTGCAGGGCGCCTACATCGTCGCCGCGTTGCTCTTCATCCTCGCGCTGGCGGGTCTGTCCCGCCACGAGAGCGCCCGGATGGGAAACCGCTACGGCATCTTCGGTATGGCCATCGCGCTGATCATCACGATCGTCGCCGCGGTGGGTGGGGTCAACGGCGTCGGTGAGACCAACGACCGCGGAGGCAGCGGCTACGTCGGCTTGGCGCTGATCGTGGCCGCCATGGTCGTCGGCGGCGCCATCGGGATCTGGCGGGCGCGCAAGGTCGAGATGACGGGGATGCCCGAACTCATCGCCATGCTGCACAGTTTCGTAGGTCTCGCCGCCGTACTGGTGGGCTGGAACTCGTCCTACGAACTCAACGTTCCGTACCCGGGGATTCACGACGCAGAAGTGTTCGTGGGCGTCTTCATCGGCGCCGTCACCCTGACCGGATCCATCGTGGCGTACCTGAAGTTGTCGGGCCGGATCAAGTCCGCACCCATGATGCTTCCAGCGCACAACGCTGTGAACCTCGGCATCGTCGTCGTATCCCTCGTAATGACGGTCGCCTACGTCATGATTCCCCGCGAGGACGAAGTGCTGCGCCAGTCCCTGCTGGGTGCCATGACGCTGCTCGCCCTGTTCCTCGGTTGGCATCTGGTGGCATCCATCGGCGGCGGCGACATGCCCGTCGTCGTGTCGATGCTGAACAGCTACTCCGGATGGGCGGCTGCTGCGGCCGGCTTCCTGCTCAACAACGATCTGCTGATCATCACCGGTGCGCTCGTCGGCTCGTCCGGTGCGTACCTGTCGTACATCATGTGTCAGGCCATGAACCGATCCTTCATCTCGGTGATCTCGGGTGGGTTCGGGGTCGAGGCCGGGACTGTCTCTTCGGATACCGACTACGGGGAGCACCGCGAGATCACGGCTGAGGGTGCCGCCGAGATGCTGGCCGATGCCCGCTCCGTGATCATCACGCCCGGCTACGGAATGGCGGTCGCCCAAGCCCAGTACCCGGTGGCGGAACTGACCAGAAAACTGCGCGAGGCCGGCGTCGACGTGCGTTTCGGTATCCACCCGGTGGCGGGGCGCCTTCCCGGACACATGAACGTCCTTCTGGCGGAGGCGAAGGTCCCTTACGACATCGTGTTGGAGATGGACGAGATCAACGACGACTTCCCCGAGACGGATGTCGTGCTGGTGATCGGTGCCAACGACACGGTCAACCCCGCTGCGATCGATGAGCCGGGCAGCCCAATCGCGGGTATGCCCGTGCTCACCGTCTGGGAAGCGAAGGACGTCATCGTCTTCAAGCGGTCGATGGCCACCGGTTACGCGGGGGTGCAGAACCCGCTGTTCTTCAAGGAGAACACCCAGATGCTGTTCGGTGACGCCAGGGATCGGGTCGAGGACATCATCGCTGCGCTCTGATCGCTCCACGGTCTGTCCGACCGTGACAGAGGTGACCAGGGCAACACGATGGTTCACGTTCCACCCCTTTCTTCGCCGCGCGGGCGGTGACACCATCGACGCGAAGGGAGACCGGCATGGATTCGCTCGGAGTGGACTTCGCCTTCGTCGCTTGGCGCGAGGAAGGCGTCTGGCAGATCGTCCAGGCGCCACAGCCTGCCGCTGACTCCCTGACCGCCCTCGCGGAGTACGCACGGCAACGTCAAGGCGAATCCGGATCTATCGCTTTCGTGTCCGTCGCGGACGAGTTCTTCGTGTGTCTGCGGGTCCAAGGAGCGAAAGTCCGCGTGCTGCTGTCCGACGTGACCACAGCTCTGGACTGGACCATTGCTGATGAGGCCGCCGAAATGCTGGGGGTGGACGTCGATGATCTTGAGGACGTCGAGGACATCGAACCCGCCGGGGACCTCACGCTGTTGACCGACCTCGGCTTCACTGTTGAAGACCTCGACCTGTTGTGCGCGGACCCGGAGCTGTATCCCGACGAACAGATCGGAACCATCGCGGCACGAATCGGATTCGCCCCCGAACTCACGGCACTCCTCGACGCCACCCCTGCATGACGGCCGGGATCGCTGGTGCGCGTCGTCGAACGGGATCGTCAACTCATGGAGTTAGCCCTCGACTCGGCTCGGGTGTCTGACCACGACGACATCCCGGTAGGTGCAGTCGTCGTGTGCGGTGATGAGGTCTTGGCGACGGCGTCCAACCAGCGCAGCGGCGGGACCGACCCCACTGCTCACGCGGAGGTCGTGGCCCTGCGCAACGCGGGGCTGCGGCGCGGGTCGTGGCGGCTTGACGACTGTGAACTGTTCGTCACCCTCGAGCCCTGCCCCATGTGCGCGGGTGCAGCAGTGGCGGCGCGATTGCGGCGCATCGTGTTCGGTGCGTGGAATGACCAGTACGGTGCCTGCGGGTCGGTGTTCGATATTCCGCGTGACCGTCGTCTGCCCCATCGCTCGGAAGTGGTCGGTGGCGTCCTGGCGGATGAGGCCGGAACTCTCGTACGAAGGTTCCTGGCTCAGCGTCGGTGACAGCCGGACGGGTTCCGGTCGGTCGACCGGGAGCGGGTATCCTCACTCTCGGTGGCGTGTCCGAGCGGCCAAAGGAGCACGCCTCGAAAGCGTGTGTGGGGGCAACTCCACCGTGGGTTCGAATCCCACCGCCACCGCCACAGAAGTGACCAGGCATTTCCTGATCCGCCCGCGCCGACGGATTCCCGGTCCCGCGATGCGGCTGCGCCGACCCGGGCGGATCGACCAACCTGCCGGGCGAGTTGAGAGCCGGTGGAGCGCAGGGCCACGATGGTGATGTGGACCTGCGACGCGGCTCGGTACCTCGGTGCCCTGGCGTCGCCGCCCGGGCAGGGAGCTTGGACGCACCACGATTTCAGGGGCGGTTGTCATGACCACAGCATCTCCAGCGTCCGCTCGGACCTCGAACACCCCGGCCTGGTACGCGCTATCGGCGGACGAGACCGCCCAGCGGCTGGGTGTCGACCCCGCAACGGGGCTGACCGCTGCCGAGGCCGCGAGCCGTCTGGCCAAGGACGGCCCCAATGAGTTGTCGGCGGAGAAACCGACGCCTGGCTGGAAACGATTCATCGGGGAATACGCCAGCTACATGCAGATCATTCTGCTCGGTGCGGGTCTGGTGTCGTTCGTCATCGGTGAGTTCAGCACGGGAGCAGTTCTGCTGATCCTCACGCTGCTCAATGCCGTGATCGGGCTGAAGCAGAAGGGCAAGGCGGAGAGCGCCATGAATGCGCTGAAGTCGATGCTCAAAGCGTCAGCGAGGGTACGCCGAGACGGCAGCGAGGCCACGATCCCCGCCGATCAGGTCGTACCCGGCGATGTCGTCCTGATCGCCGCCGGTGATCAGGTCGCGGCGGACGGGCGGATCGTGTCCGCCAGTTCCCTGCAGATCGATGAGTCCTCTTTGACGGGAGAGAGCGTTCCGGCGTCCAAGAGCGCTCAGACTCTCAGCGGGAGCGATCTGGGGCCGGGCGACCAGTCGAACATCGCCTTCATGAACACGCCCGTCACCCACGGCAGTGGCGTCATCATCGTGACCCAGACCGGCGCCACCAGCGAGGTGGGCAAGATCTCCAAGATGCTGACCGAGACGAAGGTTCAGCAGACGCCGCTGGATCGGCAGATCAACACGATGACGCTGTGGATCGCTGCGGCCGCCGGGGTCACCATGCTCGTCATGTTCGCGACCGGACTGGCTCGCGGCGAGTCCTGGAACGTCCTGTTCATCAGTGCCGTTGCCCTGGCAATCGCCTCCATTCCCGAGGCGCTGCCGACGGTGGTGGACGTCATCTTGTCGACCGGAGCGGTGGCGCTCGCCAAAGCCCACGCGATCGTCAAGGACCTCGGATCGGTGGAGACCCTGGGCTCCACGTCAGCGATCAACTCCGACAAGACCGGGACGTTGACGATGAACCAGATGACGGTGGTGGAGGTGCTCGATCCGACCGATCGCTACACCGTCTCGGGCGCCGGATACAGCCTGGAGGGGCAGGTCCACCATGCTGCCGGTAACGACGCCTCCATCGACGACGCGATCCTTCCCTTCCTCCTGGCGAACGACGCCGAACTGCAGGACGGGAAAGTCGTCGGCGATCCCACCGAGGGCGCGCTGCTCGTCCTGGCACACAAGGCAGGGCTGAGTATCGATGCCACCCGCGAAGCGCACCCGAGGCTGGCCACTCTCCCCTTCGACCCCACCTACAAGCTGATGGCGGCCTTCAGCACGGTCACCGACCAGACGGGCAAGCCGCAGGTTCGGGCCTACGTGAAGGGGGCTGCCCCCGCAGTCCTCGGACGCTCGACCACGGCGTTGTCCGGCGGCCAGGTCGTGCCGTTGGACGACACACTCAAGGCAGCCAGCGATGCGCAACAGCAACGTCTCGGTGGTGAGGGTCTGCGCGTCATGGCCGCGGCCTACACCGACATCGAACCGGAGATGTTCTCGCCGGACGGTGACCTTCTGGCCCACCTCACCGACCTGACCGTCACCTCCATGGTGGGGATGGTCGATCCGCCGCGACCGGACTCCAAGGAGTCGGTCCAGCGAGCTCAGCAGGCCCATATCCAGGTGCGGATGGTCACGGGGGACGATGTCGTGACCGGGGCGGCCATCGCCAAGCAACTCGGCATCCCGGGAGAAGCGATCCTGGGAGCTGACTTCGCGGCCCTGAGCGAGCCCGAGCGCCTGGACCGGATCGACGGGATCGGTGTCGTGGGCCGCGTGGCGCCAGAACACAAGGTGCTGATCGTGGAGACCTTGAAGAAGAAGGGCGACGTGGTCGCGATGACGGGCGACGGTGTCAATGACGCGCCCGCGATCAAAGCGGCGGACATCGGTATCGCGATGGGCACCGGTACCCAGGTGGCCAAGAACGCGGGCCGCATGATCCTGACCGACGATGCGTACTCGACGATCGTGCTCGCCGTGGAGCAGGGCCGGAAGCTGTACGACAATCTGGACAAGTTCATCCGCTTCGTCCTGATCACGCTCGTGGTGTTCGTGATGACGTTCCTGGGTGCCAGCATCTTGAACATCGCAGCCGGCCAGCCGTTCACGCCGGTCCAGATCCTGTGGATCAACTTCGTCATCGACGCTGTTCTGGGAACCGCGTTGGGCTTTGACAAGGAGACCCCGGGATTGATGAAACTGCGCCCCCGCTCGCGGGATGAAGGGATCCTCACCCGATCGGTGCTCACAACGGTGGGGTTGGTGGGACTGTTCATGGCCGCGAGCCTGCTGCTCCTGATCAACTACGGGGCGACCCATCTCGGAAGCGTCATGCTCGGTTCGACGCTCGCGCTGACCGCCTTCACCATGTTCCGAGTCGTCGGGTCGTATCAGAGCCGCAGCGAGACCCAGTCATGTCTGAGTGTGTCGACTTTCGACAACGGCGCCTTGAACGCGGTCGTGCTAGGTGAGTTGGCGCTGGCGTGGTTGGTCACCGAGTGGGATGTGTTGCGTAGCCTGCTGGGCACCCAGGAACTCAGCGGTTCCCAATGGCTGCTTGCAGTCGCGCCGGCCGTGGTCCTTTTCGGGCTGTGGGAGGTCGGGAAGTGGATCGCGCGGCGGAGTCGGGGGCGGACCGACGATCAACAGGAGCCTGGCGCCGTCCCGTTGGCCCCGATCTGATCCCATGGCTGTGGCCGGCTGTTGGATACGCAGTCGCGGCCAGGAGGCTGGACCGGAGGCTCCGTTCAGGCGGTAGGCTCGCACCCTTCAGGCAGCACTAGTGAGGCGAGGCGCCATGCGACGAACCATCGGGACGATCACGTCGGCCATCGCTGCGCTGGCCCTGCTGGCTGCCTGCAGCTCCTCGGGCGGCACAGGTGGACAGTCGCCCAGCCCGTCGGACTCTGCGACGCCGTCGTTCGCGGCTGACCTGAACCAGCAGTTGACCGAAGTCATGAAAGCCAACGCGATCCCCGGCGCCGAGGTTCTCGTGCGTACCCGAGATCAAGGTGACTTCCGCACCATCCTCGGTACGTCTGAACTCGGCAAGGACGTGCCGATGACCGGAGGAGATTCTTTCCGGGTCGGCAGCAACACCAAGACGATGACATCGACGGTGATCCTGCAGTTGGCTCAGGAGGGCAAACTCTCCCTCACTGATCCCATCTCGAAGTTCGTCGACGGTGTGCCCAAGGGCGACAAGATCACCCTCACGATGTTGTCGGAGATGCGCAGCGGTCTGTTCAGCTACACCTTCGACAAGAAGTTCAACGAGACGATCGACAAGGAGCCGCAGAAGGCGTGGCAGCCCGAGGAGTTGTTGGAGATCGCGTTCTCGCACAAGTCGACCGCTGCGCCTGGTACCGAGTACGACTACTGCAACACGAACATCGTCCTGTTGGGCCTGGTCATCGAGAAGGTCACCGGCATGTCAGCCCGGGATGCCTTCGCCGAACGGATCTTCACGCCGTTGGGGCTCAGCAAGACGTTCCTGCCCGAGGCGACCGACTCCAGCCTGCCCGACCCGCATCCGCAGGGGTATCAGTTCGGCACGAACGTGGAGACGATCGACAGTTACGCGGTCCCGAAGGATCAGGTGCCCGCAGCGCTGGACGGCACCCTGAAGCCACTGAACTACACCGACAGCAACCCCTCGTGGGCGTGGACAGCCGGTGGCGCGATCTCGACCATGGATGAACTTGCCACCTACGTCGAGGCGATGGTCGACGGCAAACTGCTCGATGCCGAATACCAGAAGATCCGACTCGACAGTATCCAGCCGCTTCAGCCCGGCGCGCCCGTGGGATACGGCCTGGGCATCGCGCAGTTCACCACCAACCTCTATGGACACGATGGCCAGTTGCCGGGGTACTCGACCTTCATGGCCCGCGACGCTGAGCGAGGCATCACGATCGTGCTCGGTACGAACCTGTCGGCCTCACCGGTCTCGGGGACGAACGCTGCCGTGGTCCTGGCCGAGGTGGTGATCGCCAATCTGTACGGTGCGTCCGCAGTTCCCGGGGGTGACCCCGCCGGGGGTGCCGGTGCAGAGAGCGGAAGCCCGTCCGCGAGCCCGGCGTCCAGCTGATCGGGATGGGCACGGGGGTCAGTGCCGACCATCCAGTCGGCCGCGCATGGTGACGCTGGTAGTGGTCAGTTGATGGGTCCCGGACCCTTGGTCAGGTTCGTCACCGAGCGGCTGAACTCGATCTTGCCGTCGCCGCTACCGCTGGTACCTCCGGAGGTGTCGACACCGCTGAGGTAGACGCCCTTTCCGCCTCCGTTGAGGTTGCCGTTCACGACCCACGAGTTGACCCAATAGGGGTTCCATCCGCCCAACGGCTGGCTGATCGGGAAGGTCAGGCAGTTCTCCATGAGGATCGATTCCCAGTCGTTGTAGTAGCCGGTGGTCGTCATGGTCTTGCTGAGGTTCTTTCCGACCTGCGGGATCTCGACGCCCCAACCGTTCTTCAACCGGATCTTCCCTGTCGGGGTGCGCCGCTCGTCGGCGGGGAAGATCCCGAAGTCGCTCTTGCCGCTCCAGGTGGCCTTTGATTCGCGCAACTCCGTGTCGCAGCCCGCGTGCCAGGAACGGTCCTCGGTGTAGTGACGGGCCTCGTAGGTAACGCTGACCGGTCCCTTGCCGCTGGCGTAATTGGCCCCCTCGCGGAAGGTCGCCTCGGCGTTCTTGATCGTCACCGTCAATTTCTCGGATTCTTCGCCGCCGTTGAACTCGCCGCTTCGGCTGTAGGTGAGGGTCGCGTTGATCGTGGCGGTCAGCGGATCCTTCTTCTTGCCCTTGTCCTTCTTGCCCTTGGCCATCTCGCTCGACCCGGCGTCGGCCGCGGTGGCGGCGGTGGTGGTGGCTACCACCGCGGGGCAACTCAGCGTGACCGCGACGCCGATGGTGAGAAGGGAACGGAGCATGAGTCGGGACATGGCGACCTCCACAGCCAGCGTGGTCGTCACCCTACCCCCGCCATTACCGCCCCGGTAGATTCCGGCGGTCGCCGACCCCGATCGGTGCCGCAGCCCACCGGGAAACCGAACGGAGCCGCTGTCAGACTCGGCCCATGGCGATGCGAATCGAGGACTACGCGTTCATCAGTGACAACCAGACGGGTGCACTCGTGTCGAAGCAGGGGGCGATCGAGTGGCTGTGCTTGCCGAGGATCGACTCAGGTGCGTGTTTCGCCGCGATCCTGGGGACCGAGGAGAACGGACACTGGACGATGGCGCCGCAGGCGTCCGATGCGCGGGTCAAGCGTCGCTACCGCCCCGGGACCTTGATCCTGGAGACGGAGTTCCACACCAACGGCGGAGTCGTCCGACTGATCGACTTCATGCCGCACCGCGACGAACACCCGACGATCGTCCGTCTGGTCGAAGGTGTCAGCGGCAGCGTGGCGATGGCCATGAACATGAGGATCCGGTTCGACTACGGCTGGGTGGTGCCCTGGGTCCGCCACATCGATGGCGGCCTGACTGCGATCGCCGGGCCCGAGGGACTGGCGATCCGTTCCCCGATCGGGCTCGAAGGTCAGGGCATGCATACCGAAGCCCACTTCACCGTCGGGGAGGGCGACCGGATTCCGTTCGTGATGACGTGGTTCGATCCCACGCAATCCCCCCCGGAACCCGAGGACGCCGAGGAGTTGCTGGAAACGTGTGAGAAGACCTGGGTGCAGTGGAGTGACAGGTGCGCACTCTCCGGCGAACTCGCCCCGGACATCAAACCCTCGCTAACGATCCTCAAGGGCCTGATCTATCGGCCGACAGGGGGGATCGTTGCCGCAGCCACCACATCGTTGCCCGAGCAGATCGGGGGAGAGCGCAACTGGGACTACCGTTTCTGCTGGTTGCGGGACGCCTCAATGACGATGACCGCGCTGGTGGAGGCGGGGTACATCGACGAGGCGCGCGACTGGCGCAACTGGCTCCTGCGCGCGATCGCCGGTGATCCGGAGCAGCAGCAGATCATGTACGCCGTCGACGGCACCCGACGACTGCCGGAGATCCAGCTTCCGTGGCTGTCCGGCTATGAGGGTTCCTCCCCCGTGCGGTTGGGCAACGGGGCGGCGTCGCAGTTCCAACTCGATGTCCCGGGTGAAGTCCTGGACGCATTGATGGTGGCTCGCCGCGCCGGACTCCCGCCGGACCCGCACACGTGGTCGATGGCCGAGGTGATCATGAACCACGTCGACGGCATCTGGCAGCAACCGGACGAGGGCATCTGGGAGGTGCGCGGGGGGGCACAGAACTTCGTGTACTCGAAGGTCATGGCGTGGGTGGCCGCCGATAGGGCTGCCTGGCACTACGAGGCGTTCGGGCAGCGTGATGACGGCAAACGCTGGCGGGACCTCGCCGACAAGATCCACGCCGACGTCATGGCCAACGGCTTCGACGCGGATCGCAACACATTCGTGCAGGCCTATGGCTCCAAAGCCCTGGATGCCAGCCTGCTGCAGATACCACTGGTCGGATTCCTGCCTGCCGATGACCCTAGGGTCGTCGGCACCGTCGCCGCGATCGAACGCGAACTGGTCACCGACGGTTTCGTGGCTCGGTACCTCACCGATGACGCGGCCTCCGACGGCCTCAGTGGCAAGGAGGGCTCGTTCCTGATCTGTTCCTTCTGGTTCATCCAGGCGTTGGCGATGCAGGGCCAGCGCGACCGGGCTTTGGAGCTGTTGCACCAGATGCTGGATCTGCGCAACGACGTCGGCCTGCTGAGCGAGGAGTACGACAGCGTGAACAAGCGGATGCTCGGCAACTTCCCGCAGGCCTTCTCGCACATCGGTTTGGTCAATGCCGCGCTGGCGTGCCAGGCTGGTGCGAGCACTTCGGTGCCGCCGACCTGACGGGGAGCCTGCGAGGCGGACTTTCTGACCTATTCGCCGGACGATCCCCGACTGCATGCAGCATGATCGGGAAGTGTCGGCAACTTCCCGGCGCAGCAACCGACTCGGAGAGTGTGAGGATGTTCGACCGGATCCCCAAGGGTTTCGCGTTGCCGGCTGCCGCCTTGGCGGGCGGCGTTCTCTTTGCCTCCGTCCCCCTCACTCCCGCCATGGGACTGATCGGCGTGCCCGAAGTCTCCCCAGACACCGCCCAGGCCGATGCCGTCGTCGCCGAGCCAGGTCCGGACTACCGCAGCCCGGTCACCGTCATGACAGCCGCGCAGCAGGAGCGTGCTGTCCTCGCTGCCCAGCAGGCCCGGCAGCAAGCGCTCGAGATGCAGGCTGCGCAAGAGCAGGCCGCTCTTCTCGCCCAGGGTGGGACCACCACGGGCACGACCCCCTTCGCCACCGGGGGACTGCCAGTCGGCACCGGTGGAGTTGCGACCACCACGGTCACGGCCAAGACCAGGGAGATTCAGAAGCTGGTCCGCAAGTACTTCCCGTCCGATCAGCTCGGCAACGCGATGGCGATCTCCGCTTGCGAATCTGTTCATCGTGATGTCGAGGGCACCGAGAACTCCGATGGCACCACCGACTGGGGTGTGTTCCAGCTGAACGACGGCGGGACTCTGCAAGGCGCACTGGATGCGATCGGAGTCTCCTATAGCTCGACCACCGAAGCGCAGAAGCTGGCCCTGGAGACCGACATCAACGTCAAGGCAGCCGCCAGCCTGTATCGCGAGCAAGGTTGGGCCCCCTGGGTGTGTGCGTACAAGTTGGGCATCGTCGCCAGCCTGTACTCCAACACTCCCGGCCCGATGGACGGCAAGTTCGACCAGTGGGGTAAGCCGACGGTGAGTATCCCCGTGGCGCCGACGACTCCGAGCACCCCCACCACACCTGTGCCGGTCCCCGATCCCACGGACGAACCGGAACCGACTCCCGACCCGAAGCCGAAGCCGAAGCCCAAGCCGAAACCGAAACCCAAGCCGACGAATACGCCGGATCCGAAGCCCGAGCCGACGCGTACGCCGAGTCCGAACCCACCGTCGGACAAGCCGTCGACTCCTGCCCCGGCTCCGACGACCAACCAGCCCGAGCCTCCTCCGGCACCGGAACCCGAGGCCCCGTCCGCACCGTCGGACCAGCAGTCGCCGGCCCAGCCGGACGCGGGTTCCTCGTCATCACCCAACTGATTCGCAGCCTGAGAACTGATCCGACCTCACGGCCGCACGCTGTCCTGCCGGATCAGTGCCTGCTGTCGGGGCCGCTGCGGCGAACGTTGCGAACTGCCTCCACCGCTGCATCCAGATCCGACAGCCACTCGGCCTCGTGCTGGCGGACGAGTCGGACACACCACGCGAGCGCTTCGGACCGGGACCTGGCCGCGCCGGACTCCACCAAGAGATCGAGCACCTGCCGATCCGGTTGCGTCAGCCGCGTCATCACCGGGACAGCCAACCGCGTGAACAGTTCCGTACGGTCCCCGCACGTGACGCCCCAGGCGACTTTTCGCTTGCCGTCCGCCTGGAGTTCGCGCGCGATCTCCATCCGTTGCTCCCGAGTGTCCTCGCGGAAACGCTGAATGCGTCCGGCAGCGGCGGCTGACCCGTCGGCGTCCGGTGCCGCGATGGTGCCGATGATCATGATCTCTTCGCGGTCCATCGTGACGGTGAAACCGTCGAACCAATCGTCGGGCAGACGCCCTGTGAGCCAGTGGGTAACCTTCTCTTGCCTATCCTGTGTATTCATGTAATGAGGATTACAGCATTTCGCCAGGTAGGCCAGCGAGATCGCCGTGGGCGAACGTGGCCCGATGAGAATTTTTCAGAATGACATCGGGGCGGTGGTGCCAGGCCGCCGAGCGATGGCGGAAACGGGGTCAGGCGGCGTTGGTGCGGCAGACACTCCCGGCGAGCGGAGGATGCGGGATTCGAACCCGCGAGGGGCGTGACCCCAACCCGCTTTCCAAGCGAGCGCCATAGGCCTCTAGGCGAATCCTCCGCAGACGAGGGTACGCGACGCCCATGCCAGCCGGGCAGCCGGGAGGATTGAGGGTCGGTGCCCCCGGAAACGCACTACGCTTCCGGCGTGACAGCACGAGGTGCTCCCGGCGCCGACCCCCGAGGTGCTCCCGACGCCGACCCCCCGGCGCCACGGTCGCCGAGCCCGACGCGGGGTCTCGGCGTGGTTCCCGCGCGTCACGCGCCGATGACCCGATCACCGGTACCGAGGCGTGGTTCATTCGGCGCGGACTACCGCAGTTCGTCGACTCCTACGACACCCGCCGAGACGTCTGGACCCGGGCACAGCCCTACCTCACCGCCATCTTGGTGTTGGAGCTGATCCCCTACGCGATGGTCGCGTTCCTCCCCGGAGGCAGCCTCACCCCGCTGCTGGGTGCCCTGGTGGTCGCAGTGGTCCTGGGCTGTTACGCGTTGTGGTCCAAGTGGCGGCGCGGCTTCTGGTTCGCGCCTCCCAATCGGGTGGGCTGGCCATTCCTCATCTTCTTCGTGCTGGCACCAACGGGTGGCGCGATTGCCCTGGTCGCGTTTCCCGCAGCGGATTTCGGTCCGATCACTTGGGTCGATGTGGCGGTCTCGGTGGCGATTCAGGTCGTCATCCTCGCCGCGGCCTACCTGATCACACGCTTCGCTGTCTTCCCGATGCTGTGGTGGGCGATCCGGCAGACCTTTGTCCATCTCGGGGATCTCTACACAGTCGCGACGAAGGCGCTCCCGCTGCTTCTGATCGTCATGCTGGTGCTCTTCGTCAACTCGGAGATGTGGCAGATGGCGGGCACCTTGAGTGCCGGTCTGCTCTGGAGCAGCGTCGGGATATTGCTCGTCCTCGGTGTTCTGGTGACTTTCGACCGGACCCGTACCCAGATCCGCGATCTGGACTACAGTTCCTCGCCTGACCAGGTCCGATCGTCGTGTGTGGGAACGCCCCTCGAACCGCTTGCCCGTGAGCTTGAGTTGCCCCCTGAGTCAACACCACTCAGGCTGCGGGAACGGGGCAACTTGATCGCCGCGGCGATGGTCACTCAACTGATTCAGGCGGCGGTCCTGGGGTTTGCCGTCTGGCTCTTCTTCCTGATCTTCGGCACTGTGACCATCTCCTTGTCTCTCCAGGAGACCTGGCTCGCCGGGCTGGTTCCCACCGACCTCTTCATCAGTGTCGGGGAAGATCGCGGTGTCACCCGAGCGCTGTTCCGGGTGGCCACATTCATCGCGGGCTTCGCCGCCTTCTACACGACCATCTATGCCGCGACCGACGACACTTATCGGCGCAGCTTCGCGACTGATGCAGGTGCAGAGCTGCAGCAGGCGATCGACGTGCATCGCGTCTACGCGGTGGTCAACAGGTAACCCCTCCGGACTGGCCCGCACTGGCGGATCTGGAACACCGCATGGTGACCAGATGACCGGCTGCCTGATCGAGTCGGGGCGTCACATCAACGTGATCGACCGGAATTGGTCGGGTCGGCGAGAAGGAGTGCGCCGACCTCGGACCGGGTGTCGACCACCATGTGACTGAAGATGCGCTTCGACCGTGAGTTGCTGCTGTTCCGGCAGTTCCCGCAGGCGTCGGCGCACGTGGGAGAGCGGCACCTCACGGCTGAAGGTGCCGACGGTCAGGTGAGGGATGTACGCCCCCTCGCGGACCTCGGGGGTATTCGTCACAGCCAGTTGCTGCCGGACCCGGGCGATGCCCGGCCCCGACACCTGTAGGTAGGCGGCGGAACGGAACGTTGCGGGACCACCCACCCGGATGTCGATCATGTGGAGGTCCGGCATCACGGGCTCCGCGTCGAAGCCGGAGGTCCAGACCGTGACGTGAGGCTGATCGGGCGCGCTGGGCTGGATCCAGTCGGCGAGTTTGTCCGCAAACAGTTGCCGGCGTCGGACCACGTCCTGGTCCGTGATCAGGGCCACGACCACATGGAACCACCGTGGGCCGGACCGCCAAGCTCGCAGCACGCGGGGGTCGGGGATCAGCGTCGTCACACCAGTCGTCATGGAAGCCGCCAGTCGGCCGTCATCGCAGCCATGGGGCGGTGATCGCCGTCAGGTGATCGATCGTGCGGTTGACCCGTTGCATGTAGGGCAAGTCGAATGCGCACTCGAACAGCAGTTGCATGCCCATACGGTTGATGGCCTCGCTGTTCAGGTCGGCGGCCAACCCCGCCAGGTACTCCTCGGTCGTCATTTCAAGGCCATGCTTCGCGAGAGCGTCGCGATGTCGCTCAGCGTGCCCGAGTACCTGGTCCAGAGACGCCGAGTCGGTCAAAGTGAAGGTGAGCAGTTCGGCGACGTCTCGCTGAGGGGTGTCGCGACGTGCGATCTCCCAGTCGAGGGCGATGGTCGTACCGTCGGAGCGGAAGCCCACATTCCTCGGGTTGTAGTCGTTGTGCACGAGTACTTGGCGGCAGCGGTCCTTGGCGGGGTGCCAGCGCGGCAATGTGTCGATGAGCGCTCGTCGATGAGCGACGGAGTCTGCCGGTAAGAGTTGGGGGAAGCGTCGTGACGCGTCGTCCAGCAGTGCGGACCAAAGGGCACTATCTGCGGACATCGTGGTCGTAGTGGGCCGCTGCGGCAGCCATGCCAACCGGGAGGCGACTTCTGCCGTCTCGGCGTGCACGGCGGCGATGGCGACAAGCGCGATGTCGATCTGGTCGCCGGTCCAATCGGCAGTGGTGGTCCCTCCTGCGGTCAGTCCGGTAAGCGGGCTTTCGTCAGCCAGGACGATCGCCCGTTCCCCGCCGGCGCTGATGGTCCCGAAGTAGGCGGGCAGCAGGCGCCGCAGATGTGGGAGTTCGGCCGAGAGGTCGTAGATCGCGGCTTCTCGCACACCGGTCGCGACGGTTTCCGCCGTGGAGTGAAAGGTTGCGTAGGGCTGGTCGAGGGACACGTCGTGGTGTTGCACGATCCAGGGGATCAGGGTCTCACCGATGCCGTGAACGGGGTTCACTTTGATGATGAGATCCCGCGCTGATGGGCGCTGGTCCGCCGAGCCCCTCCCGCGGGATCCGGCCCACACCCGCACCCGGGTGACGCCGTGGATGTCCTCGTCACCGCTGGCTCCGTACTTCACGGTGAGCCACGGCTGATCCGAGGTGTCCCCTGGGGGGTCCCGCTCGATGGTGACGTCAGCGAGATCCGCGGCCAGCAGTTCGGCCGCGATGGGCGCCAACCCGGCAACCAGATCGGTGTACTTCACACTCCACGATCCCATGGGATCGTGGACGCACGCCCATGTGACGTTGGGCGCAGGAGGTCAGTCGCTCCGCAGCGCATGCATCTGGCCGGACCTTGTTCCAAAGTAGATGCTCCCGTCCCAGACGGCGGGAGTCGACTCGATACAGCCGGACAGTTTCTTCGACCAGATCTGCTGCGGTCGGCGCTCGGTGTCGGACACGTCGTAGGCGTTCATTGCCCCCTGGCAGTCCCCCACGAGCAGGACGTCATCGACCACGACCGGGGACTGCCACGTGGGTCCGGGCAGAGCGAACCGCCAGCGAACGTCTCCTGTCTTTCGGTCGATGCCGAGCACATCGCCGCCGTTGGTGTCGAAGATGACGATGTCCTTGTACAGCGCGGGAGTGCCCCACACCCCGGCTGGATTGCCGTTCTGGTCGTCGACGGACCATACGAGAGGGTTGTTCTTCTTGCGGGGGTCGAGTTTCATCATCTGCCCCACCTGACGGCTGCGGGCATTGAACTTCTCGAACTCGGAGCCGACGTAGAGGTACCCCTCTTCGTCGATCACGATGGTGGCGTCGGTGTCGTCACCGGTCCAGAAGCGGAACACGCGCTTGGGGTCCTTGCCCTTGTCCAGCCCTTTGATGTCCCAGCCTTGGACCAGTCCCGCGCTGTTGGCGAAGTAGACGGTGTCTTTGTAGATGGACACGGAGTTCTCGATGGAGACCTGGCTGCTGCCGAAGTCCCCGAGGAGTTGATCGTCCCAGCCTGGGGCGTTGAACACGAGTTTCGGGTTGACCTTGACGTTGCCTTGCTTGTCGTAGCGGCGGTTCAGCTTGACGATGTGGAACTGGCTGTTCTCGCCGCCCTCGAACAGGTAGTCGTCGATCACGAGCGGGGAGCCGTCCCAGTCGTCGTTCCACAGCACCGGCGAAACGGCATCGGCGTTCAGCCGCCACAGCTCCTCGGGCTGGGAGCCTTGGAAGGAGATGACGCGCAGATTGTTGTCCCGGCTGCCGGTGTACACCAGGGGGAACCCGTCGGGGTCGATGGTGACCGAACCCTTGATGATGTCGCCGGTCTTGAACGTCGGGAGCAACTGCTTGCCGTTCTCGGCATTCAGGAAGTGGACGCCGTAGTCGTAGGCGCCGAACACCAACCAGGTCTTGCCCTCGTACTCGAAAACTGAAGGTTGGCCGGTCCACCCGGTGCCGCACCATTGCTGGGGGCCCTTGCCGTCATCGGAGATTCCACACATGCCCCCATTACGTGGGTAGGACCAGGCCTCGTCCGGTGTCGTGCGGGGCATCTGTCCGGCGCCGTAGAACGTGCGGGTCGGGTTTCCCCGGAAGGTGATGAGTCCTTGGACCTTGCCGGGGGGGTACGGCTGACCGACGTCGGCCGGATCCGACCAGTACGGCGATTCCGGCGGCACCGACTCGCTGGACTGGGGAGTGGACGTCGCGGTGGAGTCTGCGCTGCCTGCGGGACCGGTCGGGGTGGAGCTGCTCGAGCAGGCCGGCACCAAGCCGATGGTCACGGCTGCGAGGACGGCGATCACGGACCCGGTTCTCATCACCTAGGCAGGGTAAGCGCTGCGCCAGTCGGTCCCGACCAATGACCCCGCGCCACGCGGTCCGCGGTGAACCGGCGCCGCCGCGGATCCGGTATTCGGCGTCCCGCGCCCGGGTCCGGAAGAACGTCCGGCCACCCCTTGTTACTCGCCAGTAACGAACCGTCCTACACTCGGTTCAGACCGTGGTCACCCGACCCGGATCGATCCGCGGGAGCAACCCGCAGCAGACGAGGAGCGAATCTTGTCGAGCGAAGCATTCATCTATGAGGCCATCCGCACCCCGCGTGGTCGCGGCAAGGCGAACGGCTCCCTGCACGGGGTCAAGCCGGTGTCCTTGGTCACCGGTCTGCTCCACGAACTGCAGGCGCGTCACCCCGGCATGGATCCGGCCCTGATCGACGACGTGATCCTCGGATGTGTCACCCCGGTCGGCGACCAGGGGGCCGATATCGCCAAGACCTCCGCCCTGGCCGCGGGTTTGCCCGACACGGTGGCCGGCACCCAGATCAACAGGTTCTGCGCCTCGGCCCTCGAGGCCGCGAACATGGCTGCTCAGAAGGTCCGTGCCGGCTGGGACCAACTCGTCGTGGCCGGTGGCGTCGAGTCGATGAGTCGGATTCCCATGGGTTCCGACGGCGGTGCGTGGGCGATGGATCCCGAGACCGCGTACGACACCTACTTCGTGCCTCAGGGCATCAGCGCCGACCTGATCGCCACGACCGAGGGGTTCACCCGCGACGACGTCGACGCGTATGCGGTGCTGTCTCAGGAACGTGCCGCGGCTGCGTGGAGCGCGGGCAACTTCACCAAGTCCGTTGTGCCGGTCAAGGACATCAACGGTGTCACGATCCTGGATCACGACGAGCACATGCGACCCGGCACCACGATGGACGATCTCGCCAAACTCAAGCCGTCCTTCGCCGGGATCGGTGACATGGGCGGCTTCGATGCCGTCGCGCTGCAGAAGTACCACTGGGTCGAGAAGATCGACCATGTCCACACCCCGGGCAACTCCTCGGGCATCGTCGATGGGGCCGCGTTGCTCCTGATCGGTAGTGAACAAGCAGGTCGTGAATCCGGCATGACCCCGCGGGGTCGAGTAGTCGCCACAGCGGTCAGCGGCGCCGACCCGACGATCATGCTCACGGGTCCCACTCCGGCGACCGAGAAGGCCCTGCGCCTGGCCGGCCTGACTCCCGCTGACATCGACGTGTGGGAACTCAACGAGGCTTTCGCGGCCGTTGTGTTGAAGTGGGCCAAGGACTTCGACCTTCCGATCGAGAACGTGAACGTGAACGGTGGCGCCATCGCGATGGGTCATCCACTGGGTGCCACGGGCGCCATGATCTTCGGCATCGTGCTCGACGAACTCGAGCGCAGCGGTGGTCGTTACGGGCTGATCACTTTGTGCATCGGCGGCGGCATGGGCCTCGCGACCATCATCGAGCGGGTGTGAGAGGAATGAGCAACAACATGATCACGTGGGAGAAGGACGCCGACGGAATCGTCACCCTCACCATGGATGACCCCGACCAGGGCGCCAACACGATGAACAAGACGTTCCAGGACAGCCTCGCGGAGACCACCCAGCGTCTGGTCGCGGAACGCGACAGCATCACCGGGGTCATCCTGACCAGCGGCAAGAAGACCTTTTTCGCAGGCGGTGACCTCGGTCTGCTCAGCAAGGCGACCAAGGACGACGCCCCTGAGCTCGAGGCTCAGTCACTGGCCATGAAGCAGAACCTGCGCACTATCGAGACGCTCGGCATCCCCGTTGTCGCAGCCATCAACGGCGCTGCGCTCGGTGGGGGCCTCGAGATCGCACTGGCTTGTCACCGACGCATCGCTCTCGACGTCAAGGGCAGCGAGATCGGGTTGCCCGAAGTGTCACTCGGTTTGCTGCCGGGGGGCGGCGGGATCGCTCGCACCGTGCGCATGTTCGGGTTGCAGAAGGCGCTGATGGAGGTGCTCCTGCAGGGGCAGCGCCGCAAACCGGCCGCTGCTCTCGAGGTCGGTCTCGTCGACGAACTGGCTGCTGATCCGGACGCGATGCTGGCGGCGGCCAAGGCCTGGATCAAGGCCAATCCCGAGTCCACCCAGTCGTGGGATGTGAAGGGTTACAAGATCCCGGGGGGCACGCCCAGCAACCCGAAGTTCGCCGCGATGTTGCCTGCCTTCCCCGCGAACCTGCGCAAGCAGATCAAGGGCGCCCCGATGCCGGCCCCGCATCACATCATGTCCGCAGCAGTCGAGGGTTCTCAGGTCGATTTCGACACCGCGGACCGGATCGAGACCAGGTACTTCGTGGATCTCGCCACCGGTCAGGTGTCGAAGAACATGACGAAGGCGTTCTTCTTCGACCTGCAGAACATCATGAAGGGCGGAGCGCGCCCGGAGGGGTACGCGCCCTACCGCGCCAAGAAGCTGGTGGTGCTGGGCGCCGGGATGATGGGCGCGGGGATCGCCTACGTGTCCGCGCGGTCCGGCATGGAGGTCGTGCTCAAGGATGTCTCGCAGGAAGCTGCCGACAAGGGCAAGGATTACAGCCGCGCCTTGCTGGACAAGGCGGTCAGCCGGGGCAAGATGAGCCGCGAGGCCGCGGATGATGTCCTCGGTCGGATCACCGCGACGGACAACCCGGCGGATGCCAAGGGTGCTGATCTGCTGATCGAAGCAGTGTTCGAGGACCCGACCCTCAAGCACAAGGTCTACGCCGAAATCGAGCCCTACATGGCCGAAGGATCGCTGTTGGCCTCGAACACGTCGACCCTGCCGATCACGGGTTTGGCGGAAGGGATCTCGCGCCCGGCCGACTTCATCGGCATGCACTTCTTCTCGCCCGTCGACAAGATGCCGCTGCTGGAGATCGTGGTGGGCGAACAGACCTCCGACGAGGCCATCGCCAAGGCCATCGACGTTGCCCTGCAGATCAAGAAGACGCCGATCGTCGTCAATGACAGCCGGGGGTTCTTCACCAGCCGGGTGATCGGCACCTTCATGGGTGAAGCCGCCGCCATGCTGGGCGAGGGCATACCCGCCCCATCGATCGAGCAGGCCGCGCTGCAGGCCGGCTACCCCACGGGACCGCTGGCGCTCTTCGATGAGGTGGCGCTCACGTTGGCCCGCCGCATCCGCGAAGCCTCCCGGGAGGCAGCCGCAGCCGAAGGCTGGGACTTCCCCGATCATCCTTCGTACCCGGTCATCGACAAGATGGTGGTCGAGTTCGAGCGGGGCGGACGGGCCGCCGGAGCCGGCTTCTACGACTACGACAATGGCAAGCGCGTCGCCTTGTGGTCCGGCCTCGCCGAGACCTGGGGTTCGGACGTCGACCCACGTTCGATCGACCTCGTCGAACTGCAGGAACGCATGCTGTTCGTCGAGGCCATCGACTCGGTGCGCTGCCTCGACGAAGGAGTCCTGAGGTCCGTCCCGGAGGCCAACATCGGGTCGATCTTCGGCATCGGATTCCCACCCTGGACCGGCGGTGTGCTGCAGTACATCAACGGCTACCAGGGGGGCCTTCCCGGTTTCATCGAGAGGGCGAACGAACTGGCCGCGGAGTTCGGGGACCGCTTCACGCCACCGCAATCCTTGATCGAGAAGGCCTCGGCGGGCGAGACGTACCAGTGACCTGACCACGAATGCCCGCCGGATGATGGCCGCCGGGCATTCGAGTGCTCCCCGGCCATCACGGTCGCTCCGCGGGTCATCACGGTCGCTCCGCGGGTCATCACGGTCGCTCCGCGGGTCAAGACGGGGTGGTGTTGCGCTGGTGCAACTCGGTCGCGGACCACTACCGTGCGGACATGACCGAGCAGGTGTCGGCGTGGACCCGGAACTTCTACCCACGCGAAGGCGACGGGGTGGCGTTCGACCGCGTCGTCTTCTTCAGCGACGCGGTCTTCGCGATCGCACTGACCCTGGCGGCGGTGGAGATCGGCATTCCGGAGATCGAAGGGGACCCCGCGTCAATCGAGGTGATGTGGGAAGCGATCGTGGCCAAGGCGCCGGGAGTGCTGGGGTTCGTCGTGGCCTTTCTGGTGGTGGCGTTCTACTGGCGGGCGAACCACCGATTCACCATGACCCTCCGGGGTATGGACGGCGCGTACGTCCGGGCGATCATCCTCTACCTCGGCCTTATCGCGTTGCTCCCGCTGCCGGCCGCGATGCTCGGTGAGTATGCGGAGAACTCGCTGGCCGTCGCGGTCTTCGCCATCTACGCCAGCGCGGTCAGCGGCATGGAGGTAGTGCTGTTCTGGGTCGCTGATCGCGGGAATCTGTTCGTCGTCCCGATGACATCGGCCTACCGGCGCGCGGCTGTCCTCGGGGCACTGTCACCGTTGGCGGTTTTCCTCAGTTCCATCCCGTTGGCGTTCGTGAACCCCACTGTGGCCATGATCTGGTGGCTGGTCGGATCGGTAGGCCTCGGGTTCCTGTTCGGGCGCAAGTCGCCGCCGCCACCGGACGTGGTTCACTCACCGAACACCGATTGAACGGGGCATCCGGACCCGATTGGGTCATCCGGGCTAACTCACACCCTCCGCGGGAGCCTCGCTTGAGTCGCCCTCGACCACGCCACCGGTCCTCTTGCGCTTGACGTACAGGCCCAACAGCACGACGTAGCCCGCCAGGATCAGCAAGTAGGCGTAGAAGGTCGCCTGTTGGCCGGATCCGAAGACGAACCAGAAGGAGAACAGCAGGGCCACGATCGCGATCGTCATCTCCTTGGCGAAGGCGGCGGGGTTGACCAGCTTGCCCTCAGTCAGAAGGTAGTAGAGCTGCGCGACTGCCGAGAAGAAGTAGGGAACGGCGGCGGTGACACCGGTGAGCAGTACCAGCGTGGTCAGTACTTCGCTGCCGGTGGCGCTGGCAAAGGAGAACAGCGTGAATGCACTGGCCAAGAGCGTTGACAGGATGATCCCCCAGAAGGGCACGCCCGCCTTGTTGACCTTGGCGAACAGATGCGGGAACAGTCCTTCGTTCGCCGCCGCCTGCGGCATCTCGGCGCAGATCATCGTCCAGCCATTCAGGGCCCCGATGCCGGAGATCACGACGAAGGCGGACATCAACTTACCCGCCCAGATGGCGCCACCGAAGATGTCCGACAACGCGACCGAGAACGACGCGGTGCCCTCGGTGCTGGAGAGCACATCGTTGGGAACGATGCCGAACACGGCGATCAAACACATCACATAGGCGGCGCCACACGCCAGCGTGCCGGCGACGGTCGCGATCGGGACGTTCTTGGCGGGATCCTTGATCTTCGCTGCGGCGACAGACGCCAACTCCACACCCAGGTAGGAGAACAGCACGATCGCGGCGCACGAGGAGATGGCCGACAGAATGTTGTCGCCGGACGGATTGAATGACGGGAAGTTGCCGCGCATGAATCCGATGACGAGCCCGACTGTCGCGATGAAGATGATGGGAATGAACTTGAGGATGGTCGTGATCAGTTGGAACGAGCCCATGTTCTTCACGCCGGCGAGGTTCACGAATGCAGGCACCCATAGGCCGATCATCGAGATGATCATCGCCAGGGCAGTATTGGCGGTGTCCAGATTGAAGAGGTTCTGGACGTAGAAGGTCCACACCACCACGATGCCCGCGTTTCCCGCCCAGGCCGTGATCCAGTAAGGCCAGGCACTGGTGAAACCGGCGAAGTCGCCGAAGTAGAAGCGGGAGTAGGCATAAGGCCCCCCGGCAGCCGGAATACGTTTCACGAGCGAGCCGAACATCAATGCCAGAGCGACCGCCCCGATGGTGACGATGACGAGGGTCAGGACCGCGAGCATTCCGTACGAGGCCACGAGCCCGGGGAGGCCGAACAGACCCGTGCCGATGATGCCGCCCATGATCAGGGCGGTTGCCTGAGGCAGGCCCAGGGTTCCCCGGCTGGAGTCCTGTTGCGGTGCCTTTTCGGGGCTGACGGCTGTCATCTGGTATCCCTTCCCGCGATCGGAGTTCCCGGGTGGGCGAGGACGTGAAGGGGGCCACGACCAGGTGCCGAGGACTCTGTTTCGACGGTAGCGATGTTCGCTGCGATGTCGCGCGGTGCGGGGGAGTTCGGGCCCTTGGTCCCGGAGGAAAGGCTCCGACGAGAAGGGTTCCCACGAGAGGGCACCGCGAGGAAAGGTGCCCCATGAGGGACCCCTCGCGCACCCGCAAGAGCTCACTTATCCTTGCTGCCTTCCGGCCCTGGGGAGGTTCGGTGAGGTAACGCCGCACGAGGGGTCGGCGAGCAGTCTACGTGATGAGCGGGTGGCCGCTCCCGCCCAGTCGGGGGTGGCACGTAGCCTGTGGCCATGAGCCTGGCCCTGTACCGCACCTACCGCCCCAGTCGGCTCAGCGAGGTCATCGGCCAAGAACACGTCACCGAGCCGCTGCGCCGTGCTCTCGAGGGCAACCGCGTGCATCATGCCTTCCTGTTCAGCGGCCCCCGGGGCTGCGGCAAGACATCGACTGCGCGAATCCTGGCGCGCTCGTTGCTGTGCGAACAGGGGCCCACCGCGGACCCCTGCGAGGAATGCCGGTTCTGCCAGGCCTTGGCCCCCAACGGTGGCGGTCTGGTCGATGTGATCGAGCTCGATGCCGCCAGCCACGGCGGAGTCGACGACACCCGGGAACTTCGCGAGCGTGCTGCCTTCGTTCCGGCGGAGGCTCGCTTCAAGATCTACATCATCGACGAGGCTCACATGGTGAGCAAGGACGGCTTCAATGCCCTGCTGAAACTCATCGAGGAACCTCCCGAGCATGTGAAGTTCGTGTTCGCGACCACCGAGGTCGACAAGGTCCTTCCCACCATTCGGTCGCGGACCTTCAACTACACGTTCCGACTCGTACCGGTGCGCCAGTTGCAGCAGAACCTGGCCGCGATCTGCGATGCCGAAGGGGTGGCGTTCGAGCCGGCCGCTCTCACGCTGATCGCGCGCGCCAGTGGCGGCAGTGTCCGGGACGCGCAGAGCATCATGGGCCAGTTGATCGCCGGTGCGGGACCTGACGGCCTCACTCAGTCCCAGGTGGCGGATCAGCTGGGAGTCACCGACGACGCGCTCCTCGATGCCATCATCGATGCGGTGGCCGATCACGATGGCTCTGCGCTGTTCGATGTCGTCGAGCGCACCGTCGAATCGGGTCATGACGTGCGCCGGTTCGTGACCGACTTGCTGCACCGACTGCGCGACCTGTTGGTAATCCAGCACGCGGGTGAGTCGGCGACCGCCGACGTCCTCGACGTCTCCGAGGACCGCCGCGACGTGCTGGTGGCGCAGGCCTCCCGATTCGGCCCTACCGAACTGACCCGTTACGCGGATGTGGTCAATGCCGGCCTGACCCAGATCAAGGGCAGCACCTCGCCCCGATTGCAGTTGGAGATCATCGCCGCCCGGCTCCTGGTCCCCAGTTCCGACTCCGACCCTGAGGCGACCTTGGCCCGCCTCGAACTGGTCGAACGGCGGCTCGCGGTACTGGCCTCGGCGCCCGCCACTGCACCGGTACCGAGCATGCCCGAGCCGGCCGTGACGTCCAAGGCCGGTGACGCGGGATCCGCGAAATCCGATCCTCCCTCGGCGAAACCGTCCCCGCCCGCGAAGTCGTCCCACCCCGACAAATCGTCCCCCCCGACAAGGCCTCGGGCCGCAGCGGCCACGCCTGGTGCGCCCGACAGGGCCAAGCCGCCACGGCCACCGAAACTGCCGAGCTTGGATACGCAGCACCCCGACTCCCACCAAGTCGGCGCCGCCCCCCAAGCCGGCCGTTGCCCGCCAGTCCGCATCGGTCGATCCCGAGCCCGAGGCGATCGGCGCCGCTGCCCAGCCCGACTCCTCACGGGCACCAGACGCAGAAAGCGCCAACGACCTCGGTTCCATCACGGCGGTGTGGCCAGACCTCATGGCGAAGGTCGGCGAGCGCAGTCGAGTTGCGGCTGCGAACTGGGATGGCGCCGAACCGCTGTCCCTGGCCGCCGGAGTCCTGACCATCCGGGTTCCCAGCGAAGGCCAGGCCAAGTCCATCAAGCAGAGCAAGCGTGACCTCATGCTGCGCACCATGCTGATCGAGTCGTTCGGTATCGATGTTGAAGTGGCTGCTACCGCTGCCACGGGACTCGATGCCGCCCCCGATGAGCCCTCCCATGACGACCCCGACGTCGGGGCGGACGACATGAGTGGAGTCGATCTGGCCATGCGCGAGCTGGGTGCCACCAAGATCGGTGAGATCGAGGGGGCCTGACATGTACGAAGGCGCCATGGGTGACCTCATCGAACAACTGGGCCGCCTCCCCGGCATCGGGCCGAAGAGCGCGCAGCGAATCGCCTTCCACGTCCTCGACAGCGATCCCGAGGATGTCGCTCGGCTCGCCGACGCGCTCCGGGAGGCCAAGGCTCGGGTCAAGTTCTGCTCGGAATGCGGTCGGGCCACCGAGGTCGACCCGTGCAGTATCTGCGCCGACGCCCGCCGCGACCGCAGCATCATCTGCGTCGTCGAGGAGAGCCGAGACGTCATCGCCATCGAGCGGACCCGCGAGTTCCGTGGCGTCTACCACGTGCTGGGCGGCGCGATCAGCCCCATCGACGGCATCGGGCCGAATGACCTGCGCATCGCGGAACTGCTGCGTCGCCTGTCGGATTCCCAGATCACCGAGGTCATCATCGCCACCGATCCGAACCTGGAAGGTGAGGCCACCGCGAGTTACCTCGCACGGCTACTGGCCGACTTGGGGGTCAGTGTCTCCCGGCTGGCCAGTGGGCTTCCTGTCGGAGGCGACCTGGAGTTCGCCGACGAAGTCACCCTCGGCCGGGCATTCGCCGGACGTCGACCCGTCGGCTGAGATGACGGTCCCTGGTCGGCGCGCGGCTACGATGGTCCGCGACCGAGGGAGTGACACGTGGCGCTGATCGTGCAGAAGTACGGCGGATCGTCGGTGTCGGACGCCGAGTCGATCCAACGGGTGGCCCGCCGCATCACCGAGACCCGCCGCGCCGGACACGGTGTTGTGGTCGTCGTCTCCGCCATGGGTGACACCACGGATGACCTCATGGATCTCGCCCATCAGGTGTCCCCCGACCCCCCAGGCCGCGAACTCGACATGCTGTTGACCGCCGGGGAACGCATCTCCATGGCATTGCTGGCCATGGCGATCCACGACAACGGATTCGAGGCCCGGTCATACACCGGCTCCCAGGCAGGCCTCATCACCGACTCCGTCCACGGCAAGGCGCGCATCATCGATGTCACCCCGGGCCGGATCCAGGCCGCCCTCGACGACGGTGCGGTCCCCATCGTCGCCGGCTTCCAGGGCGTGAGCTACGACAGCAAGGACGTGACCACCCTGGGGCGAGGTGGCTCGGACACCACTGCGGTGGCCCTCGCGGCTGCGCTGTCCGCCCAGGTGTGTGAGATCTACACCGATGTCGATGGCGTCTTCTCGGCCGACCCTCGGGTGGTCACACGGGCGGGCAAGCTGAATCGGGCGTCATACGAGGAGATGCTCGAGTTGGCGGCCGCCGGGGCGAAGGTCCTGCATCTGCGCTGTGTGGAATACGCCCGTCGTTCCGACATCCCGATCCATGTCAGATCGACGTTCAGTGCGACGGAGGGGACCTGGGTCGTCGCAGATCCCACGAGTGGAGGAACCATGGAGCAGCCGATCATCGCCGGTGTCGCCGCCGACCTCAACGACGCGAAAGTCACCGTCATCGGAGTGCCCGACCGACCGGGCGAGGCCGCAGCCATTTTCGGAGCGTTGGCGGGCGTGTCCGTCAATGTCGACATGATCGTCCAGAACGTCAGCGCCGAAGCGACCGGCCGGACCGATGTCACCTTCACCTGCCCCAAGGGTGACATCGCCCGAGCGTTGCAGGCGCTCCTGGATCATCAGGACGAGATCGGCTTCGAGCGGCTCACCAGCGACGAAGGCATCGCCAAAGTATCGCTGGTGGGTGCCGGGATGCGCTCACATCCTGGCGTCTCGGCGACCTTCTTCGACGCTCTCGCCAAGGCGGATGTCAACGTCGAGATGATCTCCACCTCCGAGATCCGCATCTCAGTCGTGACGCGCACCGATTCAGCGGATGCGGCCCTCCGCGCAGTTCACACGGCATTCGGACTCGACGCTGAAGGCGAGGCCGTCGTCTACGCCGGCACCGGACGCTGAGGCCGGACGACGGGCGGTAGGCCGGACAACGGCGCCCGCGTGGACCGCGTTGCGGCAGGGGCGTCCAGCGCCGTCCCATCGCTGGGCTAGAATCCAAGGGCCGTGTTCGCCGGGGTGTGGCGCAGCTTGGTAGCGCGCTTCGTTCGGGACGAAGAGGCCGTGGGTTCAAATCCCGCCACCCCGACCACAGTGATGTCTCAGAACATGCGTCAGGCCCGTCCCACATCCCGTGGGTTCGGGCCTGACGCATGTCGTGGGCTGTGACAGTGTCGTTGGATGCCGCCGAGCAGGGTTCGCCAGCGGGGGATGTCCGTGGGTTTCGAGTTCGCCGCTATGGCTGCGCGGTCACCCAGCCGGAGCCACCGGCGATCTCCCGGACCGCTGTGATCGTGGCCTCGGACTCGGTCAATCGCCAGTCCGTCTCCTTGTCGAACTCGAACCACACCACGGCACTCGCCCCGTCATTGTGAGCAGCCGTCAGTGTGTCCCGGATCCACTGCGCCTTGCCCGGCCCCGGAGCGCAGCCGACTTCGGCGATCATCCAGGGCTTGTCGGGGGCCAACGCCCGGATGGTGTCGACCGTGGGCGCGAAAATGTCCTCGTAGGTCTGCCAGCCCGGGGACCGGGTGGATCCCCAGTTGTGACCGTCCAGCCCGACCCAGTCCACATGTTTGCTCCCGGGGTAGACCTCCTGCATCGCGGTGCTCTCGCCGGCGCTGACGTAGGGGTTCCATACCCACTCCACATTGGTGGCTCCTTGGGCGAGGAAGATTCGGCGGGTGTGGCGCCATGCGGCGGAGTACTGGTCGACGGTGTTGCCGTTGACCCCCGGAGACCACGGCCGCCAGTCACCGTTCATCTCGGGAGCGAACCGGAGCAGCAGTCGCCCTCCCCAAGCGGCGGCAGCGCGCGCCCAGCGCCGGATGAGTCGGTCATGGCGACCACTGATCAGGTCACGCAACTGCCAGCGCGGCTGCACGGCGGTATTGCGATGGGAATCCCACGGCTCCCACGCGACCATCGGAATCGCCCCACGGCGGGCGATGTGCTCGACCATCTCCAAAGGGAACAGAGGGTTGTTGACGAAGTCAGCGAAGATCCCGACGACTCCCGCACGGAGCCCGAGGGATCGTTCTGTGGAGTCGAGTGCCGCGGAATCCCAGATGTTCCATCCCAGCGTCGTGGCGGGCGTCATCGGTCCGGTGGTCTCTCTCGGGGGTTTCGAGTGGGCGGGAGGGACGGCAAGGGCGCACAGAACGCACAGCGCGGCGACCGCGCTCAGTATCACTCGTATCCGCCTCATGACACCCTGATCGGCTCACTCCGCCACCGAGTTGAGTGACGTGACCGATCAGGACCCGTCCAACAGGGCTGAGCACGGCATCGGCCACGACTCGAACGATGCTCAGCGGCATAATGGGGGTGGCTGATCTCCGGTGAGGGGTGCGCGCATGAGCCAGGACCCGCCGCCTCACCAGTTCGTTCATGTGCCACCGGTCCCGAGGAGGACCGGCGATCCCAACCGCGCCCGCGGACGACTGGTCGTGGCGGTCGTCATCGCAACGGTGGTGACCGTGACGGCCTTCGCGACAGCCGTTGGCCTGTACTACGCGGCGTTCCGGGTGCCTGAGGATCCTGTGGTCGCCGAAGGCGTCCCGCTTCAGCCGTTGGTGTCGACGGAGACTCCTCCGTTGCAGCTGGTTCTGATTGCGCTCCTGTTCATGATCGTCATCGCTGGGTTCGCGGTCGCTTTCGAATCGATCGCTGCGCTGATGACCGTGAATCCCCGTCGGCAACTCCTCGAGCGGTATCGCCCGACTCTGCGTCCGGGTGGATCAGGACAGGTGCGCATCACTGTCCTGGTGCCCGCCCACAACGAAGAGGCCTCGCTGCCCGCGACCCTGGCCGCTCTGGGTCGCCAGACACGGCCACCCGATCGGGTGATCGTCGTAGCCGACAACTGCACAGATCGCACCGTCGACGTTGCCCACGAAATGGGCCACGAGACGTATGAGACGGTGGACAACTCGCATCGCAAGGGCGGCGCGCTGAACCAGGCGCTCGGTCATCTGCTCCCCACGACCGGTGACAACGATGTCGTCATGATCATGGACGCGGACACCAGTCTGGGGGAGCAGTACCTCGAGACTGCCGCTGCACATTTCGAGTCCGACCCCGAGTTGATCGCCGTCGGTGGTGTGTTCTACGGCGAGCCCGGCGGGGGCCTCGTCGGCCAGTTCCAGCGCAACGAATACACGCGCTACTCGTTGCAGATCCGGGCTCGGCACGGGCGGGTCTTCGTCCTCACCGGGACGGCTTCGGTGTTCCGGGCGGGCGCACTGCTGGATGTGGCGGCAGCGCGAGGCGTCTTCATACCGGGAGAGCCAGGCAACGTCTACGACACCGCAGCGATGACCGAGGACAACGAACTGACCCTGGCGCTGAAGTCGCTGGGTGCGCCCATGACCTCTCCGCCGGAGTGCAAGGTCGTCACCGAGATCATGCCGACCTGGCGCAACCTCTGGGTGCAGCGGCAGCGCTGGCAGAGAGGCGCGCTGGAGAACCTCAGCGCTTATGGGCTGACCAGGGCCACAGCCCGCTACTGGGGCCAGCAGTTCGGCATCGCCTACGGCACCGTCGCGCTGAACCTGGCGATCCTGCTGATGCTGGTCACAGTGCTCGCACTGGATGAGTGGGTGTGGTTCCCGTTCTGGGGCACGATCGGTCTGATCTTCGTCATCGAGCGCGTCATCACGGTGTGGCGCGGTGGGTGGAAGGCGCGAGTCCTGGCGGCGTTGCTGTTGCCTGAACTCGCCTACGACGTGTTCCTGCAGATCGTCTTCGTCAGTTGCCTGGTCGACATCACGTTCGGCCGCACTCCCAAGTGGGGCCATGTCCAACGCCAGACTGCCGGAGCGTCCCCGTGACGCCGCTGCCCGACGGACTGCTCTTCCCCGAGAGTGTGCTGTCCTCCGGCTGGTTCACCTTGCTCGCGACAGTGGTGGCCCTGAACACGATCATCTACGTGGGACTGACCCTCGCCAAGGTCATCCCCTGGCCCCGGCAGTTCCATCCCCGTCGCGTGCGTTCGGCGCTCGATCGAGTGGGAGTCCACGTCAATGAGGAGTCTGCGATGAAGGACATTCCGACCCCGTATGTGATCGACGCCGACAGCCCCTACGAGCGACTCAGGCAGCAGTTCGCTCGCCGCGAGATCCCGCAGGCGTTCGCCTTCACCGGGGGGGTGGCGATCGTGTTCGCGGTCATGTCGCTGATTGTCGTCGACCGCTCCTCGGAGGCCATCTTCGTCGGGGAGCTCGCTACCGGGGTGCTCTTCCTCTTCGGTTCCGTCGCCCTGGGCTATCGCCGGTTCCGAGGGCGCACCCTGATGTGGATCTGGGCCGCGTCCAGCACCGTACTCGTTCTTCTATTGGCGGTCGAGGGCTACGTTCTCGACTCCCCGCTGCCCTTGTCGTACTCGTTCATCGTGATCGCATCCTTCATGCCGGTCACGCTGGCCTGGCGCCCTGCCCTGGCGGCGGTCGTCGTCATGATCATCGGGATCGGTGTCGCGGGCGCGGTGATCGCCGGTCCGGATGACGTTCGGATCGTGATCACGGCCATGCTGGCTGCGCTGGTGGGTGCGATGGTGCTCCGGCTGCGGCTGGTGTCGATCGACGCCTTGGCCGATGAGGAGGCGCGATCCGAGGCGCTCGCCACGACCGACCCCCTCACGGGCGCATTGACCAGGCGAGGTCTGCTGACCCTCGTGCCAGGCCTGGCGAGCACTGGTCAACGCAACCAGCAGGAGGTGTGTGTGATCTATGTGGACGTCAACGGACTCCAGCGCGCCAACGATGACTATGGACTGGGGTATGGCGACGATGTGCTGCGTGCGGTCAGCACGGTGCTGAGGGGCCAGGTGCGCACCGGGGACCTCGTGGCCCGCTGGAGTGGTGATGAGTTCCTGGTCACGGGGCTGGGTGATCGACCCGATCCCGTCAGCTTGGCCGAACGGCTCAACGAGGCGCTTCGACTCACGGGTGTGGCGCTCGGGAAATGGCCCATCACCGTTCGGGTCGGGACGGCGGCGGGTCAGCCGGCAGACACGACATTCGAGGCGCTGTTGGCCGAAGCTGCTGCGATCAGCGCACCTGCTGGGGGACAGGAAGCCATTCCCGAGCCATCCTGAATGCCGTCATCAACCACCGGGCAGGTCTCGGGCCACGAGAGTCAGAACGGTCGCCTCCGGGGCGCAGGCGAAGCGCACGGGGGCATACGGTGAGGTCCCGAGCCCGGCGGAGACGTGCAGCCAAGGGTGTCCGGTCAAGGACTCCGGTGACGGGCCGAGCCACGTTCGCGGGCTGTCCGCCTCGATGCGGGGGACCCGGGCCACCATGGGCCGGTAGTGATGCAGCCCCCGGGCCATGCTTCGGGGTAGATCGCAGTTGGTGACGAGTGCCCGCCCGCCGGGAAGACACAACTGGCCACCGTGGGTGTGGCCCGCGATGATCAGCTGGGCGTCATCGCCGGCGAGCGCATTGAGGATGCGCAGGTATGGGGCATGAACCACAGCCAGGTTCAGATCGGCGCGGCCGAAAGGCCCCGCGACTTCTTCGTACCGGTCCCGCATGATGTGGGGGTCGTCGATTCCCCGGACCGCGACCGTCAGCCCGGCGATGTCGATCGTTCGATTGACGTTGGTCAGTTCCAGCCAGCCCAGTGATCTCAGGCCAGCCACCAGATCCCCCCACGGCAGGGGCGGACGACCGACGGCCAGTCCCGATGGGCCTCTCAGGTACTTCGCGGGATTGATGCTCGTCGGCGCGTAGTAGTCGTTGCTGCCCAGCACGAACATGCCGGGGAATCGGCCCAGCGGAGCCAAGGTCTCGAGTGCCACCGGCACCGCGTATCGGTCCGCCAAGAAATCGCCGGTGACCACGACGGCGTCTGGCTCGAGGCGAGCAAGGTCGCGCACCCACCGCTGCTTGTCGGCCTGTCGCGGCACCAGGTGCAAGTCGGACAGATGCAAGACGCGCACGGGAGCCGCGCCGGTCGGGAGAACCGGTACGACCACTTGGCGCAACTTGAACCGATGAGTCTCTGCGACTGCCCACGCGAGGCCAACAGCACCGGCGGTTGCGGCTGCGGTGATCAGGCGACGCATTCGGACATCGTCCCACGATGCTCGGGGAGGTCGCCCCCGCGTACCTCGCTATGCCATGGTGCGACTGCTCCCGCGGATCGAGATCCGGCTCAGGTGCCCAGCGACTGCTTGACCATCGCCGCGAGTTCGGCGCCGTCGAAGCGGCCGCTGGTGGCGGGCTTCAGTTCTTTCATCACGGCGCCCATCGCGCGGCCGCCGACGAGACCCGAGTCGGTAGCGGCTGCAACAGCGGCGGTCACGAGGTCCTGCACCTGAGCCGGGGTGAGGGGCTCGGGTAGGTACCTGGCCAACACATCGGCCTCAGCGAGTTCCTTGGTGGCCAGTTCCGGACGTCCGGCGTCGTCGTACGCAAGGGCCGCCTCCTTGCGGCGCTTGACCTCGCCACTCAGAACCGCGGTGACTTCGTCATCGCTCAGCACCCGGGCGGACTTGCCCGCCACCTCCGCCTTGGTGATCGCGGCCAGGGCCATTCGGATGGTCCCCACCGACTCCTGGTCCCCCGCCTTGATAGCGGCGGTCAGGTCCGTACGCAACTGTTCCTTGAGCATGGCGCCATTCTGCCTTCTACGGCGAGGCGTCCCGCCTCTGCGGTGAGGCGTCCCCCTTCTGCGGTGAGGCGTCCCCCTTTCGCGGTGAGGCGTCCGCCTTTCGCGGTGAGGGGTCCGCCCTCAGCCGATGACGGTTCGCCGTCGGGGGGGCACCGATCCACTCCGTGAGCGGTGGCCGTTTCTCAGCCTGGCCAGATCGGCGAGGCGCCCGGGGTCAGCCGAAGTTGAAGTCGGGCAACTTGTCGAACAAGTCGTCGGCGATATCGCCGAAACCCTCGTTCACGTCGGTGGGTGGCGGCGCAGGAACGGGTTCTGGGTTGCCGCCCTGGCGCTGCCCTTGGTTGTTCTTGTCCTGCCCGGCGTCGGACTCGATGTCGATATCGATCCAGCCACTCCGCGGGCCACCACCGAAGTCCTTGATCGGCAGATCGTCGTGTGCCCCGGCCATGGCCTGGCGCCAGATCGGAGCCGGGAGAGTGGCGCCGAACACCTCGCCGTAGTAGCTGCCGTTGACGACCACGTTCCGCATGGGGTAGCGGTAGCCTCCGCGCGGGTCACCGACCCACACGGCGGCCGCGATCTGCGGGGTGTAGCCCACGAACCACACGGCCGAGGACGAGTCGGTGGTGCCGGTCTTGCCGCGGATGGGCCGACCGAAGTTGGCGTTGGGTGCGGTGCCGCCGCCGCTCACCGGCCCGGAGAGCAACTGCGTCACCATGTCGGCCACAGCGCTGCTGAGAACGCGCCGACACTGTGGTTCGAAGTCGTAGATGCTCTTGCCCGCGAGGGTACGGATCTGGGCAACCGGGTTGGGCTTGCACCACACACCGTCGTTGGCGAATCCGGCGAAGGCCGCGGCCATGTCCAGCGGGACGACCTCGTTGGCGCCCAAGACGAATGAGGGCACGCGGTTCAGTGGCTCGCCGTCGCCCTTGCGCACGCCCATGGATTCAGCGATCTCGGCCTGGCGGCAGAGGCTGACCATCTGCTCCAAGCCGACGAAGAACGTGTTGATCGAGCCTGCTGTGCCGGAGAACATGTTCTCGACGCCACCACCGCCGCGCACTGTGTAGGGCGGGAACCCGTAGCCCTCGCAGTCCTGGAATCCGTAGAAGGTCTTGACGGGTGGGGCGGAGATCGAGACGTACGGCGAGATGCCCTTCTCGAGAGCAGCGGCCAGTGTGAACGGCTTGAACGTCGAACCCGACTGCATGCCGATGGTGCCACCGTCGGCCTTGCGCACGTTGTAGTTGTAGGCGGTACGACCCAGGCCCTTCGTTCCCCACACGGTGTTCTGAGCCATGGCGAGCACCCGGCCCGTGCCGGGTTGGACCATGGAGATCGCCGTCGCCTTCTGGCTGGGATCGCCGACGGGAATGTAGTCCTCGGTGGCGTTCTGCGAGGAGCGCTGGTCGCCGGGGTCCAAGGTGGTCGTGATCTTCAGTCCACCGGTCTTCAGCAGGTCGACGCGGTCTTTGCGGGTCGGTCCGAACACCGCGTCATTGCGGATGTAGTTCAGGACGTAGTCGCAGAAGTACGGGGAATCGGAGGTAGGGCAGCCGTTCTTGAACACCCGCGGCTTCACGTACTTCTTGACCGGCACCTTGCTGGCCTGTTCGAACTGCGCTTGGGTGATGTAGCCGAGGTCGCGCATGCGGCCCAGGACGAGGTTGCGCCGCGCCTGCGATGCCTTGGGGTTGCGAATCGGATCGAACGCCCCCGGTTGCTGCACCGTGCCGGCCAGGGTGGCGGACTCGAGGAGGGTGAGGTCCTTCGCGTGCTTGCGGAAGTAGGTCTGGGCGGCGACCTCGACGCCGTAGGCACCGGATCCGAAGTAGGCGATGTTCAGGTACCCGTTGAGGATCTCCTGCTTGGTCTTCTTCTTCTCCATGGCGATCGCAAACCGTGCCTCGCGCAGCTTGCGCTCAGGACTGCGTTCGGTGGCCGCCAGCTGTTGGGCCTCGGTCTTGGCGTTGTTGAGCAGGATCATCTTCACGTACTGCTGCGTGATGGTCGATCCGCCCTGTTGGATCTCGCCCGAGCCCTGGTTGGTGAAGAACGCGCGGGCGGTACCGCGGACATCGACGCCGTTGTGCTCGTAGAAGCGCGAGTCCTCGATCGAGACGATGGCCTCTTGCATCCGTTTGGAGATCTTGTCGAGCGGCACGCTGACTCGGTTCTGCTCCCACAGATAGGCGATGGTGTCGCCCTTGGAGTCAGTGATGGTGGAGCGCTGCGGCAGGACCGGGTCGCCCAACTTGGTGGGGTAGGACTCGAAACTGTCGATGGCCGTATTGGTCAGTGCGGCCACACTGCCGATGGCGGGCATGGCCACGCCCGCAGCGACGACGCCGGCGACCAGCGCTGTGCCGGTGAAGGCAGCAAGCAGAGTCGTCTTGCCGCTCGGCGTGGAGTGCTTCGGAGCGGGCGGATCGGTGGGGTCAGAATGTGGCACAGACATACGACTCCAAGAGTACGTGCTGCGGTTCCATGCTCGGTGCACCATCGACTACAGCTCGGTCACAGTGCGTGGCCGCCAGGAGTCGTCGGCTGCCCATCTTTCGCGCCCTGTCGGTGCGTCCAAGGTCGCCCCCGAGGCATTGTCCACATGGTCAAATGGGGTCTAATCACCCGACTCTGCGGATCCAAATAGTCTTAATGGACTACGAGAGTTGGTCCCGATGGACCTGTGAGACTCATCACGCTCTGCGTATCGTCCGCTACATCCCGCGCTGCGGGCTTCGGTTCCGTATCCCACGGGATCGGGCTCCAGCGCCCGGCGGAAGGACCTGGACGGGCATGGTCTGGAGCAATGATTGGGCGTCCCACGCTGCCTGTAATGGGACGGATCCCGACGAGCTGTTCGTGCAGGGGGCCGCGCAGAACCGCGCGAAGCTCATCTGCATGGGGTGCGAGGTGCGCACCGAATGCCTTGCCGATGCGTTGGACAACCGCGTCGAGTTCGGCGTGTGGGGCGGAATGACGGAGCGCGAGCGTCGGGCCCTCCTGCGCCGGCGTCCCGAGGTGACGTCGTGGCGCCGCCTGCTGCAGACCGCCCGCGAAGAGCATCAGCGCGTCGCCGGGATCGACATGGAGCCGCTGGTTCCCCCGCAGTCCGAGCGCGCCTCGCTCGGCAATCTCACCTGACCTGCTGTATCTGACTTCCTGGCCCCCTCACCTGAGCGAGGCCAGCAGCCCTCCGATCTCACGGAGACCCTCGAGGTCGTGCACATCATCGGCGAGTGCCGGCACCACAGCCTGCGGCACCGTCGGATGGGCGGCCGTGAAGCGCTGTGCGATGTGTTGTTGGCGCGCTGCCGTGTGCATCGTGTCCGCATGCAGCCGGAGCAGAGCAGCCGTCGGCTCGTGTACGCCTTCGCGGTCCAACCGCTCCGCACCCACGATCGCCTCTTCGGCCGACAATGCGTGTTCCGGCGCGAGTGTCACGCGATTGAGGACCAACCCCGCCAGCGGCATACGTTCCGTCGTGAGCCGGTCCACGAAGTACGTCGCCTCACGGATCGCATCGGGTTCCGGAGCGGCCACCACCACGAATGACGTGCCGGGCTGCTGCAGGATCCGATAGGTCTCTTCGGCGCGAGCGCGAAAGCCTCCGAAGATGCTGTCCAGCGCTTGGACGAATGTGGACAGGTCGGTGAGTAGTTGGTTGCCGAGGACCTTCTTGATCGCCCCAGATGCCAGTCCGAGACCCGCCCCGAGCACCTTGCCGATTCCCCGTCCCGCGCCTCTGGCTCCACCTCCGAGGATGCGGATGAAACGACCGTCGAGGAACGACCCGAGGCGTTCCGGGGCATCGAGGAAGTCCAGCGCCGATCGGGACGGAGGCGTATCGACCACGATGAGGTCCCAGGTGTTCGACGTTTCCGCGGCGCGGGACAACTGGCCGAGTTTCTCCATGGCCATGTACTCCTGGGTGCCGGCGAAGGAACTCGACAGGGCCTGGTAGAAGGGATTGTTCAGTACCTGCTCAGCGCGGTCGGGATCGGAGTGAGCCTCGACCAGTTCGTCGAAGGTGCGCTTCATGTCGAGCATCATCGCGTCCAGCGAGCCACTGCCCTCGACACCGACCACCGCACGCGGTGTGTTGTCCAGTTCCGTGAGCCCCATCGACTGGGCGAGCCGGCGCGCGGGGTCGATGGTGAGCACCACGACTCGGCGTCCCTGCTCAGCTGCCCGCAGGGCCATCGCTGCTGCTGTTGTGGTCTTGCCGACTCCTCCGGAGCCGCAGCACACGATGATGCGAGATTCCGGGGCCTGAAGCAGGCCGTCGACATCGAAGTGGGCGGCGGTCATCGCGGAGCCCGATCGCTGATCGCGCCTGCCAGTTCGTAGAGGGATCCGAGGTCCACTCCACCGACATCGGGTAGTTCGATGAGAGTCCGGTCGGTGGCGACCAGACGGTCTCGCTCCCGTCGCTGCAGATGGACCCGGACGGCGTGGTCGACTGCCTCCTTGTGTAGGGCCGCGACCAGTCCGCGTTTGCGCTCGGGGATCCCCGCCGCGACCAGCCCTTCGCGGATCTCCTTCGTCGGAACCGGATCGGCGGAGTCCAGAGCCTCATCCGACAGTTCCTCGTGCTGGATCATGTTGACGAACACCGACCCGATGGGCAGTCCGGCCGACTCGAGTTCGGCCAACCCGTCGATGGTCTCCTGGACCGGCATCTCCTCGAGCAAGGTGACCATGTGCACGACCGTTTCGGACGAGCGGATCACGCGCATGACCGAGTCCGCCTGGTTCTTGATAGGACCGACGCGCGTGAGGCTGCTGACCTCGGTGTTGACGTTGAGGAATCGCGTGATGCGCCCGGTCGGAGGAGCATCCATCACGACGGCATCCCACAGGAACTTGTTGTGGCGGTCGCGTCGTCGGACTTGTTCGCCCGTCTTGCCTGTCAGCAGCACATCGCGCAGTCCCGGCGCGATGGTGGTCGCGAAGTCGATGGCGCCCACCTTCTTGAGCGCGATGCCCCCGCGTTTGATGTTGTAGAACATCTGCAGGTACTCCAGGACAGCCGCCTCGGGGTCGATGGCCTGGGCCACGATGTCCCCCCCGCCGCGTGCCACGGCGATCCGGGTCTCGGTATAGGGCAGCGGTGGTACGTCGAACAGTTGGGCGATCCCTTGGCGCCCCTCGACCTCTACGAGCAGAATCCGTCGGCCACCTGCCGCGAGTGCGAGCGCGAGGGCTCCTGCCACGGTGGTCTTGCCGGTGCCCCCCTTGCCGGTGACGACGTGCAGGCGCACGCCGGGCCAGAGTTCGGTCGCCATGATGTCCGAGCGTAGTGTCCCGCGCTGAGCCCTGACCCACCGGTCCTCGGTGTAGCGAGCGTCACCAGTGGGGTGTGATGGCAAGGCGCGGTCGCGAAGGCAGTGTGGGCTACTGGGGAGCGACTGCAACGCCGCCAGGGCACCCCGATGGTGGCGCGCAGTAGCCGAAGGATCGGTGGATCAGGGGTTAGCGGTGCTTGCCGGGCTGGGGTGATCTGGGACGCGTTCCCTCGGCAATGGCGCCCGGCTCGTCGAGAGACACGAACTCCTGACCTCCCAACCGCCGGATCAGGGCGGCGAGGGCGACCCGCAAGGCTCCCGCTTCGGGAAGGTCACGGAGCACCTCTTCGGCCAGATCGTGGCGCGTTGCGGCCCGGAAGGTGGACCGCCCATGCGCCGTGACCGTCACCAGGAAGCGGCGCCGGTCATGCGGGTCGTGCTCGCGGGTGACCATGCCCAGTCGTTGCAGCCGATCCACAGTTCTGCTGATGGTCTGCTCCTCGACCCGGGTGGCCGCCGCGATGTCTCGCTGAGCCAGGGGTGAGCGTTGGACGAGCGCCAGGACACCGAATCCGGCGTGGGTCAGCTCGTGCGGCCGCAACTGATCCGAGATGTCGTGTTCCACCAGGCGGGACGCGGTCACCAGGAGGCGGCTGAGCGCCCACTGCTCGACCGGATCTCGTTCGACCGGGTTCTCTTCGACGGGGTCGGGTTCGACCCGGTTATCGCGCGGCCGGGAGGTCATGGGATCACTGTAAGGACGGATAGTCAGTTTGCGGATTATCAGTAGGCGAATCATTATTGCCACATGCTTGCTCATCCCAGCGTGAAGCCGATCCCTCGGCCGCGCATCTCGGTGGCCCGGATGCAGGACGGCGCGATCCGTCCGGACGGGGAGATCCGATGAACCTGGCTCTGACCGAGATGCGGCGATCCAAGCTCAAGTTCGGGCTGTTGTGTGGTGCCGTGGCGCTTCTCGTCTTCCTCGTCTTGTTCCTCACAACCCTGTCCACCGCGCTGGTGTCCTCGATCACCGGCGCCCTCAGTGGAGTGCGGGGAGAGGTCCTCGTGTACTCGGAATCAGCGCGCGACAATCTGCAAGGGTCACGCCTGGAGCCGACCGTTGTCGACAAGGTGGCCAAAGTCGACGGCGTGGCCGAAGCGGGCAGCATCTCCTTGACCACCACATCAGCGGAACTGAAAGACGGTTCGTCGGATCTGCAACTGTTCGGCATGACCGCGGAAGCACCCGGGGCCCCCACTGGACTGGTCTCCGGGCGGTTGCCGGAGACACGCGATGAGATCGCCATGGACGGTGGGGGTTACTCCATCGGTGACGTCGTGACTCTGTCGGACACCGAGCAAGACCTCGAGGTCGTGGGGCTTCTCAAGGGAGCTCAGTTCAACGCATCTCCGACCGGTTACGTCGACGCCGCCACGTTCGAGAATGTCGTCAGAGCGGCCAACCCGAATGTGCCGTTCGTCCCCATCAACGGCGTGGCCGTGACGGTCGCCCCGGGCGCCGAGCCGAGCGCCGTGGCTGCGGCGGTCGCGGATGAGGTCAGCGGGACGACCGGCTACACCAAGGAAGATGCGGTTTCCAAGATCCCCGGTGTGGGGTCGATCTCCCAGACCTTCGGCATCCTCGTCGGGCTTACCTTCATCATCGGCATCGTGGTGATCGGCTTCTTCTTCCTGATTCTCACCGTGCAGAAGATGCGGGCATTCACGTTGCTCCGGGCCATCGGGTCGTCAACAGCCCAACTGTCCGGTGTGGTGGCAGTCCAGATCACCGCAGTGGTCGTGATCGCCGGCCTCATCGCCGTGCTCCTGACCTACGGGGCGGTGACGGGGCTGAGCACCGGAATCCCGGTCGCGTTGTCGCCGGTCCTGGTCGGCGGCACCCTCCTGGCGGTGCTGGCCTTCTCACTCATCGCCGGGCTGCTCAGTATCCGGCGCATCGCCCGAATCGACCCAGCTACCGCGGCAGGTGCCCGATGATGCTCGCACTCAACGAGATCCGCCGAGGCCGAGGCAGGTTCTTGTCGATCATCGCCGCACTGTCGTTGATCGTGTTCCTCGTTCTCACCCTCGCGGCACTCGGCGACGGCCTGTTCTTCGGATCCACGGGAGCGGTTCGCTCCACGACCGCCACCGCCTACGCATTCGACGAGAAAGCTGAGGGCTCGTTGATTCGCTCGAGCCTCAAGGAGAAACAGGTCGACAAGGTCGCCCAAGAGCCTGGAGTGAGTCAGGCGTCCCCCGTCGGCGTGCTGTTGACCGCGGGCGAGACTCCCGCTGGGGAGGCCGATATCGCCGTCTTCGGCATCGAAGCGGGCGGCGCGGGCAGTCCGTCGACCCTGATCGAGGGGCGCCTGCCGGGTCCCGACGAGGAGAATGCGGCGGCGATAGACAAAGCGCTGGCCGACACGGGTGTGGCTGTGGGCGACACGGTCTCGGTCGGGCCGGTCGACGCCGAAGTCGTAGGCGTCGTGTCCGACACTTCTTATCAGTTGCAGCCGACGGTGTGGACCTCGATCGACACGTGGCGAGAGATGCGAAACGCGGTCCGGCCGGAGTTCACCGGCGTCACCGATGACATCAGCGCGATCGCCATCGTGGGTGAACCCGGGCAGGCCCCGACCATCGCCGGACTGTCGGTGCTCACCGCCGATCAGACCGGGCTGAGCATCCCCGGTGTGGAACAGCAGAAGTCGACCCTCAATACGATCATCTACACGGCCCTGGCGGTCGCAGCCCTGGTGGTCGCACTGTTCTTCGCGCTCGTCGTGCTCGAGAAACGTGAGTTGTTCGCCGCCCTCAAAGCGCTCGGAACCCCGACCCGCAAACTGGGGTTCGGAGTCGTCGTTCAGGCCGTGATCGCTTCGGTCATCGGAATCGTGATCGGCGCGTTGGCTTCGCGCGGACTCGGGCTCATCGTGCCCGAAGAAGTTCCGACCCTTTTCCGCAACGACACCTTGGTGACCATCGCCATCTTCACCGTGGTGGCCGGGGTACTGGGGGCAGCGTTCTCCCTGCGCCGGATCGCCAAGATAGACCCAGCCACTGCCATCGGAGGAGCACTGTGAGCCCCATCGACGATTTCGTCCCCCCGCACCCGGATGATCCCGGTATGGACCCGGCGATCGACGCCGTCGCGCACGACAACGCCATCTTGTCCGTGCGTGATGTGAGCAAGGTTTATCGCTCGGGCGACACAGAGGTCCATGCGGTCGCGAACGCGACCATGGCCGTCGACGAAGGTGAGTTCGTCTCCCTTCTGGGCCCGTCTGGTTCGGGCAAGACCACCCTGATCTCCATGATCGGAGGACTGCTGTCCTCCTCCTCCGGATCCATCCGGGTGGGGGGCGTCGACGTCGGTTCACTCGGCAAACGCGATCTCACCCGGTTCCGGGCCGAACGTGTCGGGTTCGTGTTCCAGTCGGCCAACCTGGTGCCGTTCCTCACGGCAAAGGAGAATCTGCTGTACGTCGCCACCCTGCAGAAGCGGATCACTCGTAGCGAGGCCCATCAGCGGGCCGATCAACTGCTCGAGGAACTGGGTCTGGCGGCCCGCGCGAAGAACGTCCCCGAGCAACTGTCAGGCGGAGAACGCCAACGGGTGGCCATCGGACGGGCACTCATGAACGATCCGGATCTGATCCTGGTGGACGAGCCCACCGCAGCGCTGGACACGAAGCTGGGGCGTCAGGTCGTCGAACTACTGGCTCGCGAGGTCAAACAACGCGGCAAGACCGGGATCATGGTCACCCACGACCTGCGAATGGTCGAGTACACGGACCGGGTGTTCGAGATCCTCGATGGCCATCTCACGCATGTCGAGCAGCCGGCGGCGCTGCAACACTGACGAAGGCGACGCCCCGCTACGCGCAAGACCCGGGCATCAGGTCCAAGGTTGCTACGGGGCGCCGCCGTTGGTGTTGGTCAGCGCAAGCGGTCGAGGAGGTTCGCTCGTTTCTGCAGTTGGGCTTTGCCCACACCCAAGAACTTGGTGGGGTCGAAGGCGCGGTCCTTGTCCGTGCGGACCTCGAAGTGCAGATGGGGTCCGGTCGAGTATCCGGTGGAGCCAACGCGGCCGATCATCTCGCCCGCGGCGACCTGCTTGCCCTTCTTGACCAGGATTCTCGACTGGTGCGCATACAGCAGCCGTTTGCCGGTCGGTGTCTTGATGATCACGAGGTTGCCGTAACCGTAGTAGGAACGCGCCATGGCGACGGTGCCATCAGTCACTGAGTAGATCGGGGTTCCGGTGCGGGCGGACAGGTCCAGGCCCTTGTGATTGCGGCCGGCGTGCGGGCCACTGGAATGGCCCCACCCGGCGCCGACGTCGAAGTTGCGCAGGGGAAGTTTGCGATCACCCGGCAAAGTGTTGGCGCGGCGGATCATCTCGCGTCGACGGGCCTCTTTGGCGGCCTTCGAAGAGGCTGTCGCGGCGGTCGTTGATTGCCCGGAGTCGGCGGCAGGGGTGCCGGGTGCGGCGTTAGCGCTTCCAGCCAACCCCACGGCCAGGACGCCGGCTGCCGTCGCTGCGGCGATGGTGCTGGATGTCGTTGACATGTGGTGGTCTCTCCTCCTGCCGCACGGTGCGGCGATGGGGGCCGCTCGGTGCGGCGATGGGGGAGGGTGTGCCCGAGGAAATTTCATTGAACCTTCATCATCTGTGAGCAAGGTCATGAAATCGTGGCTGAAGTGGCACGTGACACACGGAATCCGTGGTGGCAGTGAGGTGGCTCACCAGATTCCGTCAGAATCCGAGCTCATCCAACAGGTCATCGGTCGACAGCCGGGCATCCAACGGTGCGACGAATTCGGCGAACGGTCGACTCGATCGGGCCGAATCCGATGGCCCCGATCCCGAGCGGGTTGCGACCAGCGCCGCGACAAGATCGGAGTCCGTGCGCACCAACGGTCCGGCGCTTCGTTCCGACAGGCTGAAATAGGTCGTCGGACTGACGTCTTCCACGAACTGTTGGTCCGGAACGTAGTGCACGACCGGGCGCCCGCTCAGCGCGTAGTCCGAGATCACCGAGGCGTAGTCGGACACGAGGACATCCGCCATGAGCAAGTAGTCCGTGACATCCACTCTGGAGCTCGCCCCGGTGGCGAACCAGCGCAGGTCATCGGGGATGGAGCCGGAGCGGCGCCCAGTGGCGTCATCGTCGTGTTCGCGGTGGAACCAGAACCATTCGGGTCCCAGTTGTCTCGCGATGCTGCGCAGGTCCGGGGTTCGGAAGTCAGGGGAAACATCGCCCGGGCGCAGCGCCGGTGAGAAGAACACCACCGTGCGGTCGTCCACTCCCCAGGAGCGACGCAACTCGGCCCGCCGACGGGTAGCCCCGGGGGCGATCAGGGGATCGGTGCGCGGAGCGCCGATGTCGAGGAAGGGCAACTCGTCTTGGGGGACGCTGCCCAGGAGGCAGTCGGCGAAGTAGTCACCCGATGAGGCGACGAGCGCCCAGGTGGGTCGACCCTTCTTCTCCGGCAGCCGCATCACAGGCGACCCGTGCCACAACTGGACGAAGCGACGACCTTTGCGCCCGTGGAAGATCAAGTAGCCGTTGTCGATCCACAACTGGGACTCGGCCATCGCGTTCAGGTACTTGATCGACAGGCGGGGGAGCGGGGTCGCGTAGTCGGGGACGTCCAACAGCGACCAGTCCGAACACGACCAGTATTGACGCGCCTTGCGCTTGCGTTCGTGCAGGCGCCGGGACACTGCCAGGGGCCCGTCGGCGATGCGGCGGCCGGCGAACGACTCGAAGAACACCGTCCCGGGTTGCGGCTCCGCCCCCAACTCTCGCAGGTAAATGCGTGCGTCCGACAGGGACAGGACTTCGGTGAGGTCCCTTCCCGGAGTACTCGGCCTCGGGGTCGGCGACTCCTGCGGCTCACGTATCAGCCGCACCTCCGACTCGTCGATGTGCGCCCTCCAGGGCCAACCCGTTCCAGTGACGTCGCCTTCATCAGCTCCTGGATGCACGGTGACCGACCATTGCCCCGGAGTGCCGCGCTGGAACTGGGCGATGAGTTGGATCGGCCCCGGGGTGGTTCCGAAGTTCTTGTCCAGGTCACGCAGGGAAACGTCGCCGCGCCACTGTGGGGTCTCGGAGTTGCGCACCCGCCGCAACTTGACGAACAGGCGCGTGCCGAGGCCGGCGTCCATCAGGACCAGTCGGCTGTCTTTGGTCCGGTCTCGATCCAGTGGGGCGTACGAAGCGACCGACAGCAGGAAACGGAACCCGCTGCGAGTGGTGGTCACGCTCAAGTCGCTGCGGTTGGCGCGGAAGCGCGTGGGGATGGAGGGAAGACGGGCGAAGGAGACGTCGAACACGGGGTCCGCCTGCTTCGGCAACCATGGTGGCACGACGTAGAGCCGGTCCCCCTCACTGATCCGTGCCCAGGTGGCGGTGATCCGGTTGAAGGGCGAGCTGGTGACCTGCTCGGCGTCGTCGAGCCGATCCGCCAACAGGCAGTTGAGCATCAGTCGCTTGTTCAGCGGCAGACCTTCGATGGATTCCGGGGGGAATGTCTCGACGTATGCCCGGGTCCGCTCCACCAGCGCCCTGCGGTACTCGGATGTGGCGTCCGCGAGATCGCGGACATGGATGCTCAGGTCGTGCGTCAGGAACTTGCGCTGCTTGAGGATGAGCAGGTCGGATCGATCCTGCGACCGCAGGAACTCGTCGATCCGCTCGTTGGCGGTGAATCGGTCGGACAAGTTCTCCACCGACGCCTTGCGTTGCGTCACTGACGGCCGACCAGATGGCCAATGGCGCCAATCGAGGACGAAGTGCGACGTGATCGCCACGGTGCCTGCCCGAGCGAAGTACTCGAGGGTGAAGACCTGGTCCTGGTAGAAGATGTCTTCGGGGAACGACAGCCCGTTGCGCCGCACGAACTCGGTGTTGAACAATTTGCCGCCGCCGGTCGTGTCGCGGATCAGCTCCGGCAACTGGTCGACATGAGTGATCACGCGGGATCGCAGCGAGACGCTGGGCATCCACCGGGTTGTCTCGCCGGTGTCCATGTTGACGCGGTTCAGGCTGCCGATCACGATGTCGGCGCCGTATTCAGTGGCGGTGCGCAGCATCGTGGCGCACGCTTTGGGGCGCAGCAGGTCGTCGCTGGCGAAGACGGTGACCCAAGGGGCACGCGCCGCGCTCATGCCCGCATTTATCGGACGCCCGGGCTTGCCGTCGTTGTCCGGCAACGCGATGACGCGGATCCGGGCATCGACGTCGGCCGCCGCCCGAGCGACAGCGACAGAGCCGTCCGTGCTGCCGTGGTCGACGATGACGATCTCGATGTCCTCGAGAGTCTGATCCCTGGCCGACGCGATGGCTTCAGGGAGCCGCTCAGCGTCGTTGAAACAGATCAGGACAACAGTGACCTGCGGTTCCCCCGCCGCCCCGATCTCGTCGGGGTCCTCCGTCATCCCCCTGCACCGATCCGATTGGCGCGTTCGAGGTCATCCTCGAAGTCGACCTCGACAGCGAACAGATCGCTGATGTCCACCGGCTCCACCTGCATGCCGGACTCCGCGATGGCGACCTCGATTCCCCGCTCGAAATAGTCGTTGTCCGCCACCGCCGCCAGCGCTTCGATCAGGACTGGCTTGTCCGCGGCGCTGACGAAGTTGATGCCGACGGCCTCACCCAGGGCGTCGGGCACCGTCTTGGACAGTTGGTCGATGAACCCAGTTCCGTCGACGGTGTACTTGACCTCCTCTTCGCCGACCGCGGCGGTGTTGACGCAGACGAAGCTCTGTTCGGCGTCGATACGATCCTGGATGCGTAGCAGGATGCGCTCGTCGAATACGACGTCGCCGTTCAGCCACAGGACCCCCGAGTCGTCGGACAGCCGCAAGGCCTTCAGCAGGCTCTTGGACGTGTTGGTCTGGTCGTACAACTCGTTGTAGGCGTAGGCCACGTCGGGAAAGGCCTCCATGATGAGGTCCCGCTTGAATCCGACGACGATCATGATGCGAACCCCGGGGAACGCATGCAGCAGTTTGCTCACCTGCTGGTTCATGATCGATTGGCCGTCGGCCAGTTCGGTCAACGGCTTGGGAAACGGTCGGCCGAGCCTGGTTCCCATGCCCGCCGCCAGGATCACCGCTTGTCTTGCCACAAGTCCTCCGCTCACATGTCCGGGTTGATGGCGCGCGCGGCGCGCCGGCGTACCCGCGCGATCGGGGAGGTCGAGTTGGCCCGGGGCGGCAATCCCGCCTCCACTTCCTTGCGATAGGCAGGACGGACCCGGCCCCCGGACATCCCCGCGGTGTAGGCCTTGCGCAACTCCTCGGCCATCGAGTCCACCGTGTACAGCCGGTTCTCGAAGGTGGCGTTGATGTTCACCCGACGCACCGGCTGGGCGTCGTTGTAGCGATCGAGCAGACCGGCGCCCGTGACCCCCACCAAGCCCGTGCCCGGCAGTCCGAGGGGTCCAGTGGGCAGCGGGTCGGCCGCGGTGTACCCGAAGATGCGGGCTTGGGAGTCGGCTCGTTTGACCAGCCGCTGCAACTGTTTGTCGGTGACCGCGCTACGCCATTTCGACATGCGCGCGGTGTCGACGGGATCGCTGGACTTGGTGCCACCCTCGGCGACACCTCCGCCCTGGACCTCGTGGTGGGCCATGACTTCGTCCTTCCATGGCTCCTGCAAGAAGTCCAGCACCTCGCGCAGCACCGGTTCGGTGTCCGTCACGAGGTCCTCGTAGCGGATCAGGTGGAACCGGTCCCCGAGTTTGATGCCGGCATCGACCATGTTCTGGTTGCTGTGGGTCCAGTGTTCGACACCCTTGTTCCAATCCCACTTGAAACGCCCGACGCTGTTGGCCACAGCACCGGGGTGCCGCACTGTCGCGATGAACTGGGCATCGGGGAACACGCGGGCCGCGAGGTCCATGTGGTGGACGTGATACGGCGTCTTGTCACCCCATCGGGTCGCCCCGCGCTTCGCCGCAGCCTGGCTGAAGATGTCGTCGTAGAAAGTCCGGCAGGACTCGTCGAGTTCCGCCTCCGTCATCCCGATCCGCGACAGCCACTCGCCCCCGAACTTCCAAAACGGGATGTAGTACTGGGCCATCACCGCCCGCAGGAACCCCGTCTCCTGGGCGATCATGATGTTGGGGTGGCTGTCCAGCATCAGTCGCAGAAGAGTCGTCCCCGACCCCATCGAACCGATGACGAAGATCGGCCTTTCCATGTCTCACACCATCCTCATCGAGCGGGGCGGCTCACCCGCGGCGCCGCTCAGTGTATGCGTCGTGTCCTGTCGTCAGCGGGCGGCGGCGGCCCGGGGCCCGCTGACCCCGATGGCGTCGTAGAACTGCCGCATGGCGTCGGCGTTGTACAACTCGGGGTCGAAGGTCGGAGGCGGAATCCGACCACCGAGGAACTCGCGCAGCCCTTGTTCGACGCCGTCGACGGTTCGGGGCACGATGATGCCGCATCCCGGGGGGATGGCTCCGCGCACGCTGGAGAACTCGGTCGCGATCACCGGCAGTCCGAGTGTCAGAGCCTCGAGGATGACCATCGGCTGACCCTCATGGTCGCTGGGCAGGACGAAACAGTCGCAGCGGGACATGGGCCGATACGGATTGGTCTGGAACCCGGCAAGCTCCACGCTGTCGGACAATGACAACTCGTCGATGACCGACTTGAGATGCTCCTCCAGCGGCCCGCCGCCCAACAGGATCAGCCGGGTCCGGGGGTGGTCGGCGTGGACCTTGGCGAAGGCCCGGATCAAGCGTTCGTGGTTCTTCTCGGTGGACAGTCGGCCGGCTGTCACGAAAGTCGTGACCCCCGGTGCATCGGACCACGTCCAGTCGTTGCTGCCGTCGGTCAGGCCGTCGGCCACCTCACCCAGGTCGCCGACCTCGTCGACGGTGGCATCGGAACGTTTGGGGGGGCGGTAGTCCTGGTCCTCGGACTGCACCGCCATGTCGCGAATGCGTTGGTAGTCGATCGTGTTGGCCGCGAAGGTGAACGAATCCTGAGGTGCGTAACTGGCCAATGTCCGGGAGTTGACCTTGGCGAGTTCGGCGGACACCGACACGAGGTGATCGAAGAACCGGTACGTCGTGAAGACGCTGTGCAACTTCTTGAACAGGTGCTGCTTGCCGTGGACTTCCCGTCGGGCGTCGGCGTACATGTCGTTGTGCAGCCAGATGCTCTTGTTCGGCGCCTTGCCCTGCAACAAGATGAAGTCCCACAACGGTCCATAGCCGCTGAAGTCGATGATGTAGTCGAACTCCGCATCTCCGAAACAGCGAATCCATTCGTCGTGGAAGAGCCCGACGATCGGGAGGGATTCGGCGTCGCGCACGGACTCCGGCAACCCGTTGCGGGCGATCTGCTCGCGGCGCAGGTGGCGGAACTTCGAGCCATTCATGCCACCGATGCGCGGCAGATGGCGAACTCGCGGATCGACAGCCGCGATATTGGCGGCCTGATCGCCCCTGCCCGTGAACGTGTAGAACACGGACACGTCGAATCGATCGTGGTCGAGGTTGGACAGTAGATTCAGTGCCGAGGTCGTGATGCCATTGGACTTCATCGAACCCAGGTAGATCAGCATGCGCTCCCGGCTGTCCCGGGACATGTCGACGAGAACCTCGCTGTCGTGCCGGCTGAACACGACGTCGATCAAGCGGCGCGTCGCACCACCGTCGTCGAGCGGCGCGTAGGTGGCGCGCCACTCCCGCCGCAGTGCGATGGAGTCGTCGGGAAGGTCGGCCGCCAGGTCGGTACACAATCGGGTCAGGTCGTCCAGAGTCACGGCCTTGCGCCCCGGCAGCCTTTGCGGAGGTTCGTACAGTCCCCGGGACTCGGAGTAGTCGGCCAGGTCGGGCAGGTAGAACAAGATCGGTCGGTCGAGGCTCAAGTAGTCGAAGAAGATGCTGGAGTAGTCGGTGACCAAGGCGTCCGCGGCCGCCAGGACGAGGTTCGTCGGGATGTCGTTGTCGACCAGAACCCCAGCCAGGTTGCCGGACTCACGGGCAGCGTCGTAGACGACCTGGTGCACCTTGGCGAGGACCACCCAATCGGGTCCGAGGCCGGACCGCAGCGAGCGCACCACCTCGGCGACCTCCGCCGAGGTGTCCGAGGGCCGGTAGAACGACTCGCCCTTCCACGTCGGCGCGTAGAGCATGACCTTCTTGCCGCGGACGGGAAGCCCTGTGTCCGCCAGGGCGGCGATGGCCGCCTCGCCCGCTCCCACCGCCAACTGCCGATCAGTGCGCGGCTGGCCGGCCTCGACCACCCGGCCGCGGAAGATGTTGCGCAGGCGGTAGTCGATCGCGTACATCTGCTCGGTCATGAAGGGCCCGGAACTGACGAGATAGTCCGCCGCGAGGAAGTTGCGAATGATGTTGCGGGTCCCGGTGGCGCCGTTGGGCATCCCGTAGCCCATCTTCTTCAGCGGTGTTCCGTGCCATGTGTTGATGTACACCTGCCCGGGCCGCTTGCTGAACGGAGGTGGGAAGGTCGCGTTGTTGACGAGGTAGCCCGCGGTGGCCAGGTGGCGGTAGTAGGTGGTGGATCGGTGCCGGACGAACTTCACGCGTGAGTTCCCCGAGAACTCGGAGGTCACCCGCGGATGTGCGGTCGGATCGTCGAGAACCCACACATGAGTAAGGTGCGCGAACGCCGGATCGGCGATGAGTTCGCGGAAGATCGCCTCCGGATTGCACAGCATGCCGTTGCCACCGAAGGATTCATAAAGCACGGTATTGGTCCGCACCGGGGTGCGCCGCCAGGCAGCGTGAACCTCGAATGGGAGCGCTCTCTTGAGTCGGCGGGCGGTGCGCCGAACCTTCGCGACGGGATGCACGCCACCTCCAGGCACTGAGACTGAAGCAGGATACCCACGGCCCTGCACGACAAACGCTCGGCGCGCGGGCCCGGTTGCCGCTCGACTTGCCGCTCGACGTGGTCGATCGGCGGCGCCGCATGGTGCCGGGGTCGCTGAACTCACAGCCGGGGCGACCGCCCGGGCAGCCCCGGCTCGGGGGCGGTGCCCGGCGCGATGGACAGAGCAGGGCCTTGCTGTGACCGCATTTCGGTCTCCCCAAGGCTTGACATAACCCGCGTGGAGCAATGGAACTCAAGATTCGACGTGGGTGCGCCGAGAGTCTGTCTATGGTGAGCAGCATGTTGCGCGAGGCTTGCGCGGTGACGGCCGCAGTGGCGCTGATGGGTGCCATCGTCGTGACGCCCGCGGCGGCCGAGTACAGCGCCACCGGAACTGTGGTCCGGGTGACCGACGGCGATACCTTCCTGGGCAAGATCGCCGCGGAGGCGGCTCCCGTGTCCAGGGTGAGGCTCGCCGGGATCCAGGCCATGGAGCGCGGCGAGTGCCACGCCGACGAGGCTGAAGCCGCATTGCGGCGCTTGCTGCCCCGCAAGACCAAGGTCACGGTCAAGGCCCGGTTCAAGAACGCGCACGTGCCGAATCAGAAGGGCTCCGAACCGCGTCCCCTGCGCTTGGCTTTCAACCACAGGGGCCAGGACGTTCAGACCGAACTGCTGCGCCAAGGGTTGGTTCTGCCCAACTCCGTCCGCAACGAGACCATGAACGAGAAGGACTACTCGCGCGCCGGCCAGGAGGCAGCGGCCGCTGGTGTGGGGCTGTTCGACACCGACGCGTGCCGCTCGGGGCCGTATCAGGAGGCCGTCCTGAACCTGTACGTGAACTACAACGCCGACGGCAACAACCGCACCAACAAGCAGGGCAAGTACGCGCGGTTGGTGAACGCAGGCGTAACTCCGGTGGACATCGGGGGTTGGAAGTTGCGCACGAGCAAGCATCAGTTCTTCAACTTCCCGGCGGGCACCGTGATCCAGCCGCAGGCCAGCATCCAGATCCACCAGGGTGCGGGCAGCAACGGCAACGGGCACTTCTACTTCGGCACCAAGGTCGACTTCGCCAACCCAGAAGCCTCCCGCTACGGCATCGGCGGCGCCTACCTTCAGGACCCCGATGGCGATCTGCGGGCATGGACCTTCTACCCCTGCCAGGTCAACTGCACCAGTCCGCTGACGGGCAAGGTGAGCGTCCGGGCGAACTACGATCCCGAGGGCAACGAGGCCGAGGATCCGAACCGTGAAACCGTCGACATCACCAACACGTCGGGTGAGATGGTCGACCTTTCGTTCCATGTGCTCACGGTCATGGCCGAGGTCTACGAGTTCCCCCAAGGCACGACATTGGCGCCCGGCGAGACCGCCTACGTGCATGTGGGGCGGGGCAGCACCGAGCGGCTGCATCACTACCTCGATCGCAACGAAACGATCCTTCCCAACAGCGGGAAAGGGTCGGTGGCACTGCTGCGCACCCACACATCGGTCAGGATCGCCTGCCACGCGTGGGGAAGCAGTAGTTGCTGATCCCACTGGGAATCAGCCCGACTTCAGGAGTTCCGGCCGACGGATGGCGCCTGCGACTTCTCTGACGCAGCGGTGAGGGTTCCCGGTGTCGTGTTTGGTCGCGTCTGACCACGCTTGGTAATTTGAGCCCGCTTCGGGCTGGTGACTCTGTCAGCCGGAGCGCGCACGAGCCACCAGCCCGGGAGGAACCGTGGACAGCACGACGACCGGACTAGCGGCCATCCCCGACAACGGCCTATTGCTCCACGTCGGGGTCTTCAAGACCGGGACCACCGCACTTCAGGAGGCCCTGAGGGCTGCCGGGCCAGCCCTCACCGAGGCTGGGGTCCTCTATCGCGGACCCGCATCGTGGGTGCCGCGGTGGAAATCACTGCTCGTGCTGGTCGCGGAGAACAAGCCCGGAGGGCAGTGGCAGCAGATGGTCGCGGCGGTAAACGGCCACGAGGGCCGGGCCATGGTCAGCAGTGAGAACCTGTGCGGTGCCACCCCGCGCGAGGCCGCGACTGTTGTCGGCAAGTTGGGTGCAGGCCGTCCCGTCAAAGTTCTGATCACCGTGCGGTCGCTGTCCGGGCTGCTGGCCTCCACGTGGCAGCAGCTGCTGAAGCGGGGCCTGACCCTGCCGTTCGAGGATTGGCTGCACAAGACATTCGACAACGTGGAGTCCGTCGAGGAGTTGTTCTGGCGCCGCAACAACTTCCCCTGGCAAGTCAGCAAATGGGGCGAACTCGTCGGCGAGGAGAACGTCATCCTGGCCGTCTCCGACAAGAAGTTCCCCACCCGCAACCTCGAAATCGTGGAGCAACTCCTCGGAGTGGCGCCGGGGACCGTCACGCTGAATCCGGACACTCGGTCGAACCGGTCGATGTCGTTCGCCGAGGCTGAACTGCTCCGCAGGCTCAACCTTCAGGTCGGTGAGAAGCTGCGACGTGAGTCCTACCGGCGCATGGTCCGCCTCGGTGCCTTCCCCGGCTTCTACCGTCTGGACACCGGACCTGGAGAGCCGATCCCCGTACCCCGCTGGGCGGCGGAGCGGGCCGCTGATCTCGGCAGCCGCCAAGCGGCGGAGTTGAGGCAGATGTCCGCCGTCATCGTGGGCGATATCGACGTCCTCGGCGACGCCAAGTGGGACATCGACGGCCCGATTGCGTCCCCCGAGATGGTGTCGATGGACACCGCGGTCGCCGCGTCCGCCGGAGCGCTGCTGGCCGCCGAGCGCTACCTGCGGTCGGCACAAAAGAGCGTTGCCGCTGAGCCGCCCCCGCCCACGAGTGCCCGTTCGACGGAACGGCGACTGCGCAGCCTGCTCAAGCGCTCCTGAGTCGTATGACGACACCGCCCGAGTCGCCGACTGTGGCCATCACGTCCGTGGCGGCGGACCGCGAGGACGTGCCCACGGAACTGGGGCGGCTGGCGGAGTTGCTTGCCTCAGATCCCTCCGAGGATGTCGTGGTGATGGCCCGCGGGCTGAGCCTGCCGGAGCAGGCGATGGCGGACTTCTCGGCTCCTGGACCCCGCGGCACCTTCGCGCTCACTGCCGGATCCGACCCCGGCACGGCGGTTAGAGTGGCGCACGGCAGGATCGTGGCCGTCGCGGCCGATGAGTTTCCCGAGCCGGGAACGGCATCCCGCTGCCCAGGACTGCTTCATGTGGCAGCGAACGATCGGACGGTTGCAGCTGATGCCGTCACCGCCGCCGCTCAGGAACTTCGGGCCCGGCAGCTGGGTGCGGCTGACGCGTTCACCTGGCTCCTGCGCGCCGTGGTCAGAGCCGGTGTCGTCGTGCGCGCCGAGCCGATCGCGCCCTGGCCGTGGGGGACTCAGGACGAGGTAGTCGCTGTCACAGCCGCGGACGCTGCTCGGATCCGGTTGACTCGAGCCAACCGTTCCGATGACGGCTGGTACTCCGTGTCAGTGCTGCGTCGCTTGAGCAAGCCCGTCACCGCACTGGCTGCTCGGCGGGGCTGGAGCCCCAACGCGATCACCGTCGCCTCATTGGTCATCGGCCTGGCGGCAGCAGGCCTGTTCTCGGTGGGTCAGTTCTGGGCAATGGTGATCGGGGCCGTTCTGCTGCAGCTGTCGCTCGTGGTCGATTGCGCCGACGGTGAGGTCGCCCGCCTGACCGGGCGGTTCAGTCGGACCGGGGCCTGGCTCGACGCGGTGACAGACCGCGTCAAGGAGTTCGCCGCCTATGCCGGCCTGGCCGCGGGTGCTGCTGTGGGCACGGATGGGCGCAGCTGGTGGCTGGCCGCGGCAGTCATGACCCTTCAGACAGCGCGGCATCTGTCCGATTACACGTTCACCGAAGTTCAGAAGGCCCACGACATCGCCGACGTCGCAGGGCCGCTGCTGTCCGGCGCTGCCGCCAGCGCCTCGCGTGTGACACCGGCCGCCGACCCCTCCGAGTCCTCAGGGCCGGCCGTCATGCTCCGCCGCACCCTGTTCCTGCCCATCGGGGAGCGCTGGCTGCTCCTGTCTGCCGGTGCGATCCTCCTGGGCGGCTGGTGGACCCTGATCCTCCTGTTCGGCGTTGGGGTGCTGTCCTGGGGTTACGCCACCATCGGCCGGATTCGGCGCACGTTGCGGTGGCACCGGGGACCGATCGCGGAGTCGGTCATCGCCGACCAGCTCGACACCGGGTTGTTCACGACAGCCAGACCTTGGGCGCGAATTCCACCGGTCGCCCCGCTTATCGGGGTCACCGTGGTGTGGCTGATTGCGCTGGTCGCCCTCCTGACAGGGTGGGGCCTCGGGTCCACCGTTCTGCTGTTGCTCGTCGTGGCACTGCTCCTGGCCACGCCCAGTGATGTCGCCTGGCTTCCTTTCGCGTGGGCGGTCCCGGCGGTGATTGCCGCGATCGAGATGACGATGTGGCTCGCGGCCGGGTTCGCGGCAACCGGGTTCGCGGGGCCGACGATGTTCATGTTGCTCTTCGCTATCGCATTCCACCGCTACGACCTGCTCTACCGTGCCATTGCTCGGCGGCCACCGCCGCTATGGCTGCAGGCCCTGTGCGGTGGTGTTCCGGTGCGGCTACTGATTCTGGTCGTCCTGCTCGTCACGGGGACGGTTGGTACCGGGAGCCTCGTGATTGGGGTCTACTTATTGATCGTGAGCGTCATCCTCGCCTCCGTGCAGTGGTTGGGACGCGCCGGATGAGTGCGTCCGAAAGGGTTTCGACCTCCGAGAACGCGATCGTGTTGCACATTGGGGTTCACAAGACCGGTTCGACCGCATTACAGACAGCGCTGGCCCGGGCCCGCCCCGAACTGCGGTCCCACGGGGTGCTCTACCCCGGGTCGGACATCGCTCACCACAGTGCGGCTTGGGCCGCGACGGGCTTCTCGATCGGGTTCGGCGACGAGGCGACGACGGTGCGCCCACGCAACTGGAGTCGGCTCGTGCGTCAGGCTGGCCGCCACAAGGGGCGCGTCATGATCAGCAGCGAGTTCTTCGGACGCATGAAACTCAAAGCCGTGCGCCGCGTCGTCGATGCCCTCGGTCCCGATCGGGTCCACGTCGTGTTCGCGGTGCGCCCACTGGCTGACCTTCTGCCCAGTTCCTGGCAGCAGTACCTCAAGACCGGTTTCACCGTGGGCTACGAGGACTGGCTGCATGATGTTCTGAACAACCGGAGGCCCACCACCACCAAGGGGTTCTGGCGCCGCGCCGATTTCGGTGCTCTGGTCACACGGTGGCGCAGAGTGCTTCCGCCCGAGCGCATCACCGCCGTGATGCTGGACCCGCAGAACCACGACCTGATCTACCGTGCGACCGAGGGCCTACTCGGCCTGCCGGACGGCCTGTTGGACCCCTACCGCGGTGGCGCCGCCAACCGCTCGATGACAGCTGCAGAAGCCGAGTTGATCCGTACGGTGAATCTGACTATTCGCGATCGGATGGGGTGGCGGGACTACAGCGAGAGAATCCGGCACGGCGCGATCCGCGCGATGGTCGAGGACCGGCATCCCGATGCCACCGAGCCACCGATCGGCACACCACAGTGGGCGTTGGTCAAGGCGCGCAAGCGCCAGCGACGGGACTATCGTCGTCTCACTCGCTCGGGGATCAACCTCGTGGGAGACCCAGACACGTTGTTGCGCCGTCGGACGGGCGCACCTGTCGTGATTCCCGAGAGTGTTCCGTTGAGTGCTGCGGCTCTGGGTATCGCAGTGGCCGCGGGCATGCCCCGGCAGCCGCGGGACTGATCCCGTTACCGATCACGTGCCCCTGGGGCGGTGCTCGAGCGCCGCGCCGGCAGCGGGATCGCCGGCAGTGACCACTACATCCCGATCGAATGCGCAACCAGTAGCGCAGCTGTCAGGATCGCGAGGCTGAGAAGGGTCACAGCGATGAGCTGGACATTGCCGGGACGAGCGGTCATCGCTGGCGTTGTCGCCGCCCCCGAGGGGCTCTCGACCGTCATGGCACTCATCGCACCGTCGCTCGACTCAGCCGACCCGGCCGGCCCCGATGTGTGCGACTCGTGCTCTCCTGCTGCCACCGGCCCAGGCTCTACCCCGTCCCGACGAACAGTCAACATGCCGTGCTTCAGATGATGGGCGACCAGCCACCAGTTCATCGGATAGGCAGCCATGAATCCCACAAGCAGGGACATGGACATCATGAACCAGAAACCCGGCTGCGACGGGTGATGGGTGTCGGCCGAGAGAGCCATGATCACCGCCATGGTCAACTGCATTCCGGCCATGAGCACATTCATGGACAGGAATTCGGGCAGGAAGGTCATGCGCAACGACGCGGAGTAGGACCCACCTGCCATGGAGCGCATGGCGAACGCCTGGAAGAACAGCCATCCGAATCCGAAACCCAGTACGTACTCGACCGCGAAGTCGCTCCAGAAGTTCAATGCCAGTACGGAACCCAAAGCGGCGCCCACGACGATGCCGAGCCCATCCCCGGCAGCGCAGTGCATGGTGGAGCCGAGTACCTGCCGCCAGCGCGCGGCGACGTACTGCTCATGCGTGCCACGCAGTGGTTCACGACATCCCAGGACATAGAAGAAGGCGCCGAAGGGGCCGGTGAAAATCGTCAGGATGACGAAGGCCCACTTGAGCGTGACAGCCTCTGGGGTCACGCGCCAGATATCCACGATCACGAACACGACGGAAGCTGCTGTGAGCGCCCACCAGAGGATCATGATGCCCTGGAACATTGCGGAAATCGTAGGCGCTGGTCGCACCGGATGCCCGCCGGATCGGCGGGCACGTCACTTCAGCCGACTGCTCGCCAGGATCGCGATCGCGTGACCCAGCGTCGACAAGGCTGCCAGCGGGAGCAGGGCTACCACGAGCACCCGGGTTGCCGTCAGGTCGCCCAGTAGTGCATCGCCGACGGCGGCCACAAGGATCAAGAGGGTCATCTCGACCGAGTGGTAGATCCGGTGGAAGGGTACGAAGCGGGCAGCGTTTCGCAGCGTGTTGAGGGCGCCGACCTGCGGAGCGGCTGCCTCGTCGGAATCAGCGATCTTGGGCAGTTGGGTCAGGTAGCGCGTGGACTCGGCCATGTCGTTCAGTGCCTTGTTCCACATCAGCAGTACTGCCAGCAGCGTCCCCGCGAGGATCCACCCGCTGTCCAGCGTGAATCCACCAGCAGCCCGCACCCCGAGTGCGATGGGGATCAGCCCTTCGGTGGTGTAGTGACCGATCTTGTCCAGGAATACGCCCGATGCCCCACTCGTGCCCCGCACGCGGGCAACCTCACCGTCCGATGCATCGACGAGCATCTGCAGTTGGGCCAGGAGGGCTGCAAGCACCGCCCCGGGGAGTCCGGGGATGAGCAGAGCGGCGGCGGTCGCCCAGCCGGTGAGGATCATGAGGCCGGTGACCCCGTTGGCGCTGATTCCGGTCGGCAACAGGGCTTTGGTGACGTAGGGCGAGAAGCGGCGCAGATACAGCGAGGCGGTCCAGTGCTCCGCACTGCGCCGACCGGTGATCGACGGGGGTTGGCCGATCGCGCGGATCTGCTCGATCGTGTAGCGCTCGGTCATGGGTCGATCCTGGCAGACCGTTGGACTCGGCGACGCTGACGGTAGGCCGCGACATTCGCCCTGTTACCGCAGTTGCCCACATCGCAGTAGCGCTTGGATCGGTTCTTGGACAGGTCGACGATCACTGCATCGCAGTCTTCTGCTGCGCAGACGCGCAACCGCGACATCTCCTTGGTGCGGATCACATCGATCATGGCCATTGCGGCCTCGACGGACATCCGGGTGGGCAGATCGGCTTCCGGGCCGGCGGCGTGCAGGTGCCAATCCCAGTCGTCGTGTTTGACGAGTTGGGGCAGGGCTCGCGCCTCCCGCAGTAGTCGATTGACAAGGTCTACGGCACCAGGTTCGTCGAGTTCCCAGAACTGCCGCAGGACGGGTCGCAGCTCCCGCACTCGGTCGAGTTCCTGGACGTCCCCGCTGCGCATGCCGCTCCATTTTTCGGCGACCACGAAACGATCCAAGGCGGGGGTGTCAGGGAGACCTTCGGCACGGCGGGCAGCGGTGTTCACCAGAGCCGCGGCACCGAGGATGGCGGACTCGGTGTCATAGGCAAAAATCAAGTTGACTCCTTACGCGACCCACCAGTAGTGTCATGGGCAACAGCATAGTTTGACCCTTACCAGTCTGAGAAGAGACCTATCCGAGAAGAGCCCTATCAGAGGAGAGACTTATCAGAGAAGAGCTCCAGCGCATGAGTGAGCTCCCGACAAGAGTCTCCCCGGTGAGGGAGGCAGAGGGATCCCGACAGGGGGACAGAGGGCCCCCGACGAGGGGAGACAAGGACCCCGATGAGGAGAGACAAGGGCCCCGATGGGGAGAGACAAGGAGTAGTGCGATGACCGCTGGACCCGACGTCCGCAGCACGGGACTGGTGATCGCGATCGTTTCGTCGCTGGCCTTCGCGTTGTCCGGTCCGCTGGCAAAGCCGCTGCTCGACGCCGGCTGGTCGTCCGGCGGTACCGCGATGGTGCGGATCGGGGGTGCGGCCGTGGTGCTGCTGGTTCCTACGGCGGTTCTGCTCGTGCGTTCGCGCGGACGTGCCCTGGTCGGCAATTCCCGATTCCTGATCGGATACGGCGTGTTTCCCATCGCCGGCGCTCAGCTGGGCTTCTTCAGTGCGATCCAGACTTTGCCCGTGGGGGTTGCATTGTTGATCGAGTACCTCGCCCCCGTGTTCGTCGTGCTGTGGTTGTGGGTGCGCCGCGGGCAGCGGCCCGGCCGCTTGACCATCCTGGGTGGCGCGGCGGCCATGGTCGGATTGTTCTTGGTGCTGGACCTCTCGGGTGGGGGTTCGATCGATCCGGTCGGGGTGGCTTGGGCGCTGATGGCCTCTGCCTGCGTGGTGGTCTATTTCCTCCTCTCGGCGACCGTGGCCGACGACTTGTCTCCGGTTCTGGTCATCGGTGCCGGAATGGTCATCGGCTGGGTGGTGCTGGCTGCCGTGGCGCTTCTGGGTGTATTGCCGGTCACCGTGGTCGCGACGTCAGCCTCGCTGGCGGGAGCGACGCTGCCTTGGTGGGTTTTCGCGACGGGTCTGGTGCTGGTCGCCACGGTGTTCGCCTACCTGACGGGGATCGTCGCTGTCGGGCGGCTCGGCGCGCGCTTGTCGTCCTTCGTCGCACTGTCCGAGGTCGTGTTCGCCGCAGGGTTGTCGTGGCTGCTGCTCGCGCAAGTTCCGAATGGCAGTCAGCTGCTCGGTGGTGCGTTGATCCTCGTCGGGGTCGTGTTCGTGCGCCTCGGTGAGCCCCCTGCCGACCCCCTCGCCGATTCGACGGGTCGCGAACTTGTGACGGAGGAACTCAGAGATCCAGTCCGGTGAGCACCAACACCCGGTCGTGCGTGAAGTCCACCATGGCCGAGCGCAGACCCTCGCGCCCGAAGCCGGAGGATTTCACCCCGCCGTACGGCATCTGATCGGCCCGGAACGACGGGACGTCGCCGATGATCACGCCGCCGACATGTAGCTCCCGATGGGCGCGGAAGGCCGTCTTGAGGTTGTGTGTGAAAATGCCGGCCTGCAGCCCGAATCGGGAGTTGTTGATCGTCGCGAAGGCGTCATCGGTATCCCGCACGGTCGTGATCGTCATCACGGGACCGAAGACCTCCTCACAGGCCACTGCCGAGTCCGCCGGCGCATCCGCGACCAGGGTGGGCGCGATCGTTGTGTCGGACCGGCTGCCGCCGGTCAGAATCTTGGCTCCGGCGGCCACGGCATCGGTGATCCATGATTCGATGCGGTCGGCGGCGGCGGTGTTGATCACGGGGCCGACCACCACCCCGTCGTCCAACGGAGAGCCCGTCGGTAAGGCCTGCATCTGGGCCACCAGGCGTGGCGTGAATGCGTCATACAGGGATTCGGCGACCAGGATGCGTTGGACGGACACGCACGATTGCCCCGCTTGGTAGTTGCCGAAGGTGGCGATGCGTTGGGCTGCCCAGTCGAGATCGTCGTCGGATGACCAGTCGGCGAGCACTGCGGCGGCAGCGTTCCCCCCGAGTTCGAGGACCACGTGTTTCGTCGGCTGCTCCGACTGGATATGGAATCCGACGGTCTCCGATCCTGTGAACGATATGACGGGCAGACGAGGGTCCGCGACGAGTTCGGCGGTGGCCTGGTTGTCGAGGGGCAGGACAGACCACATGCCCGGCGGCAGATCGGTCTCCGCCAGGATCTCGCCCAGGAGCAGTGCGGTCAGCGGTGTTGCGGGGGCCGGCTTGATGACGATCGGAGCCCCCACCGCGAGCGCCGGGGCGACCTTGTGGGCGACCAGATTGAGGGGGAAGTTGAACGGTGCGATGCCCAGGACAGGGCCATGCGGGAATCTGCGCACCAGTGCCATGCGTCCCACCGCGCTCGCCTCGGTATCGAGCCGCTGCAGCTCTCCGGACCAACGCCGCGCCTCTTCGGCCGCCCAGCGGAACGTGGACACGGCCCGGATGGCCTCGATCCGGGACCACATCAGCGGTTTGCCGTTCTCGGCGGTGATCAGGTGTGCGATCTCCTCCGATCGTTCACTGATCTGCTGCGAGACATGCATCAAGGCATCGGCCCGTTGAGCGGCGCTGGTGGCGTTCGCTGCGGCCTGACTGGTGTCGGCAGCGACCACAGCTGCCTCGATGTCCTCCGGCGCGGGAAGGTAATGCTCGGCGACAGGTGAACCGTCGTATGGGTTGTGGACCGTGTGCAGTTCCCCGCTTGTCCGAGGCCGCCCCGCAACCCAGAACGGGTGGGGGTCGGTCATCGAGCGGCCTCGGCGATGATCGCCGCGGACAAGACGTCCATCGCGTCGGACAACAACTCGTCACCGATCACCAGTGGTGGCAGCAGCCGGATGACGTTGCCGTAGGTGCCCGCGGTGAGGATGACCACACCCTGCTGGGCGCAGGACGCGGCGATCTTCTTGGGCAAGTCGGGCAGTGGTGTGAGCGTTCCTGGTTCGGTGAACTCGATGGCCATCATGGCTCCCCGCCCCCGCACTTCGGCGATCACGTCGACTTTGCCCTGAACGTCGGTCAGTCGCTGCAGCATGATGTCGCCGATGTGACGCGCACGGGCCGCCAGGTCCAGTTCGCGCATGGTCTGGATGGAGGCCATCGCGGCAGCGCAGGTGACCGGGTTACCTCCGTAGGTCCCACCGAGCCCACCGACGTGGACGCTGTCCATGATCTCGGCGCGGCCGGTGACCGCCGCCAGCGGTAGTCCACCGGCGATCCCCTTGGCGGTCGTGATCACATCCGGTACGACACCTTCGTGGTCGCTCGCGAACCATTCACCGGTGCGGCAGAAGCCGGTCTGGATCTCGTCAGCGATAAACACCGCGCCGTTGTCCGTGCACCACTGCTGAATCGCCGCCAGGAATCCTGGGGCGGGGACGACGAAGCCGCCCTCGCCCTTGATCGGTTCGATGATCACGGCTGCGACGTTGTGCCCGCCGACCTCGAACTCGATCCGCTGCAGTGATCGGGCAGCGGCAGCCTGGCCGTCGAGACCATCGCGCAGGGGATAGGACGTCGGGACGCGGTAGACCTCCGAGGCGAACGGACCGAACGACTCCTTGTAGGGCATGTTCTTGGCCGTCATGCCCATCGTGAGGTTGGTCCGACCGTGGTAGGCGTGCTCGAAAACGACCACCGCATGGCGGTGGGTGAAGGCCCGGGACACTTTCACGGCATTCTCGACGGCCTCCGCGCCGGAGTTGAACAGCGCCGAGTGCTTGTCGTGATCCCCGGGGGTGAGTTCGTTGAGCTGTTCGCACACCTCGATGTACGGCTCGTAGCCGGCCACCATGAAGCATGTGTGGGTCAGTTTGTGCACCTGCTCTGTCACGCCCTGGGCAACGAGCGGAGCCGCGTTACCTACGTTCGTCACAGCGATGCCGGACCCCATATCGATGAAGGAGTTGCCGTCCACATCGATGATCACGCCTCCGCCTGCACGGTCGGCGTAGATCGGCACCGCCGCTCCCAGCGCGGCGGACACCGACACTGCCCGGCGGGCGGCCAGTGCCTGGGACCGTGGTCCGGGGATCTCGGTCACGACCTTGCGGACCTGGGGGAGTTCGGGGCCGAAGGGTTCAGTCATGGTTTCTCGTCATCTCCGTGGGTGTGCGGGTGTGCGGGTGTGCGGTCTGCCTGTGTGCGGGTCTGCCTGTGTGCATCTGTGTCTGGTGGTGTTCGTCGGTGTCGTTCGTCGGTGTCGTTTCGCGGCACTCACGGCACTTCACGGCACTTCACGGCACTGCCGTGGGGGTGCGCTCCTGGAGCTGCCACTGCTGGCCGTAGCCGTTCGTCAGCAAGTCCAGGAAAGGCTCGCTCGGCATTGCCTCCGGACCGAGCACGCCGGCACCTGACCACTGGCCGGTCGCGAGGAGTTCCAGGGCGACCACCGGGTTCATGGCTGTCTGCCAGACCACGGCCTGGGCTCCGTATTCCGTCATGGTCCAGTCGTTGTCGGCCACGTGGTAGAGGTAAACCTCACGAGGATTACCGTCCTTGCCCGTGCCGGTGACCCACAGACCGGCGCAGGTCTTGCCGGACATCTTGTCGCCGAGGGTGAGGGGGTCGGGCAAGCATGCGGCCACGACATCGCGGGGGCTGACCTCGTGATGGCCGACCTTGACCGGTTCGGTGCGGTCCAGGCCGAGTTTGCGCAGTGTCTTCAGGACTTCGATGAACTCATCGCCCAGTCCGAACTTGAAGGTGACGCGTTGAGCGTCGATCCACCGCGGCATCAGGAGGACTTCTTCGTGTTCGACGTTCACGCACTCGACCGGTCCGATGCCTTCCGGAAAATCGAACACCTCCGGCTCGCTGAAGGGTTCGGTGGTGTACCAGCCGCGGTCCTTCTCCCAGATGACCGGTGGGTTCAGGCACTCCTCGATCACGGTCCAGATCGAGAACGACGGCGCGAAGTCGTAGCCGTGCACCACGAGGTCGGAGGCGTCGCGGACCCCGAGTTCGTCGATCTCGCTGAAGAGGTTGTCCGCGGCATACCGGGCGAACACATCCGCGAGCCCGGGTTCGACGCCGATGCCCACCAGGGCCAACCGGCCTTTCGCCCCCCAGGAGTCGGAGTGGGCGAACTGGTCATCGCCCAACTTCACCCCGGTCAACTCATAGGGCTTGTCCGGATGGCGGCTGGACAGACTCATGGCCGTATCCAGGTAGTCGGCGCCGGCCAGGAAGGCTCCCTCGAAGATGTCGACGACGAATCGAGGATCGACGGCGTTGAGGACATGCGTGACGCGCAACTCCCGGCATGCGTTCGCGACATGCTGCGGGTCGGAGGCGTCCAGCTGAATCGCGGAGAAACGGTCGTCGCCGATGCGGTCCACCAACGCTTGGGCACGCACTTGGTCGTAGTCGGCCACCACGAAGTGCTCGAAGAAGTCTCGTCGGGCTGCGATCAATGCGGCCGACGAGCCGACCCCGCCGGCGCCGATCATGAGGATGCGCATCTGTTCTCCTTCGTCAGTGGTGATGAGTTCTCGCTGGTGGGTGGATCTTCTCGCTGGTGGGTGGATCTTCTTGCTGGGTGGTGGATCTTCTTGCTGGGTGGTGGACCTTCTCCGTGTGTGAGGGGACCGCTCTCACCTCGTGAGTGGATCCCTGTCATCTCGTGAGTGGATCCCTGTCATCTCGTGAGTGGATCCCTGTCATCTCGTGAGTGGATCCCTGTCATCTCGTTAGTGGAATGGTGGCAGACTTCACCTGCACGATGCGATGCGGAGCCCGGTCACCTCGATCCACGGAATCGTTGTGGTGGATGGCCACCACAGTACGCTTTCCGTGTCGGCGGAGGGAAGGTCGCCGCGAAACCCATAGGGGGTGCGGTGGACGAAGCGCTGGAACCACAGATCGATGACCTCAAAGAGAAGGGGCTCGAGCAGGACGCCGTCGGCCTAGCCGGCAGCATCACGATAGGACTGGCATCAACGGCGCCGGCCTTCTCCCTGGCGGCCACGGTCGGCTATCTGGCCATCGAAGTCGGCAACTTCGCGCCGGCGGCGATCCTCGTGGCGTTCATCCCGATCATTTTCGTGGCGATCGCTTACCGCGAGCTGAACCGTGTCATCCCCGACTGCGGCACGACGTTCACCTGGGCCACCAAGGCGTTCACCCCCCGGATCGGTTGGCTGGGCGGTTGGGGCGTCGCCGTCGCCGGAGTCATTTTCATGGCCAACGCCGCCGATGTCGTCGGGATCTACGCGGTCGAACTCTACGGAGCGCTCACTGGGCACGAGGACCCATCGGCACTGGCGGACAGCCGACGCCTGGTCGTCCCGATCGGGGTCCTGTTCATCATCGTCATGAGTGTCATCAACTACCGGGGCATCGAGGGTGGCGCCCGGATGCAGTACTTCATGGTGGCCGTGCAGTTCCTGGCGCTCGGTGCCATCATCGTGGCCGCTTTCTGGCACGTGTCGCAGGGGACGCAGAACCCCGACGCCGACGCGTTCTCGTGGGAGTGGTTCAACCCCCTGGCGATCGATGGCTGGAGTTCGTTCGTCCAGGCGGCGTTGCTGGCGATCTTCATCTTCTGGGGCTTCGATACCACCCTGGCGATCAACGAGGAAACCAAGGACAGCGAGCGCACCCCCGGTCGCGCCGCGGTCATCAGTACCGTCATCCTCCTGGGGACCTACCTCCTGGTCACCATCGCGCTGCAGATGTATGCGGGTGTCGAGCGGTCCGGCCTTGGTGCCAAGAAGAGCGCCGACGACGTGTTCGCCAAGGTGGCCGATGGATTGCTCGGATCATGGGGGCTGCCGCTGCTGCTGCTTACGGTCCTGATCAGCGCCGCCGCTTCGATGCAGACCACGATCATGCCGACAGCTAGGGGCACCTTGGCCATGGGTGTGTACAAGGCACTGCCCGACCGCTTCGCCGCGGTCCACCCCAAGTACCTCTCCCCATGGTTCTCCACCCTGATCATGGCCGTGGTGGCCATCGTGTTCTACGTGGGGTTCAAGTGGATCAGCGAGGACATGTTGGCGGACACCATCCTGTCCATCGGACTGGCCATCGCGTTCTACTACGCGGTCACCGGATTCTCCGCTGCCTGGTACTTCCGCAAGGACATGTTCCTCGGCGTCCGGGAGTTCTTCTCCCTGTTCCTGCTGCCCCTGCTCGGCGCGCTGATCATGACCGGTGTGTTCCTGCAGAGCGCCTACGACATGTACGACCCGGACTACGGATACACCGTGCTGCTGGGTATCGGCGGGGTGTTCGTGATGGGGGTCGGGGCCCTGCTGGCGGGTGTCGTGCTGATGATCGTCTGGAACATCGTGGCCCCGCCCTTCTTCCGCGGCGAAACACTGCATCACGACACCCCGGTTCTCGTGCCCGACGTCTGAGACCGCCAGCGGCCCGCGACTGCGCAGTGTGTCCTGGGGTCCACCTGAGGGGTTCCCGACGATCCTCCCCGGGGCGGTCGCATACCGTGATGGCGAGCAGATCGGGAGGTTCGGGTGGCGCAATCCTCGCAGCCGGGTGTTCGCCTCGCTCGGCCCATCTTCGTGGGCGGTATGAGCCGCAGCGGAACGACGGTCATGGGCAAGGGGTTGCTCAACAAGCACCCCGTCATCTCGGTGACCCGTCCCGCCGAGATGTGGTTCCTCACCAACACCGGTGGTCTGTGCGACATCGTCGACTCGGCCGAATCAGGACGGGTCTCACTGCGACTGCGGGCCATGACCCTGAGGCGTGGCCACCTGTCACCGCAGGCTGCGTTCCGGGATCGGATGCAGGGCTTCTGGTATGCGCGCGAATGGTGGAAAGACGGGCGCAACATCGGGTTGATCAAAGCAGTTCAACGGGATCAGTTGGCGGCCGCCCTGAGCAGGTTCGAGTCCTCCCTGGCGGACGATCCGCGAGAGGCCGGGCGATGGCTGGCGGCCGATCTGATCGATCCCACCACGAGGGCCCGGGGCAAGTCGCGATGGGTCGACACCACGCCGGACAACAGCTACCGCATCGATGCCCTGTATCGCCTCTTCCCGGACCTGAAGCTGATCAACATGATCCGTGACGGTCGCGATGTCGCGGCGTCCGTAGTCAGCCGTGGGTGGGGCACATCGAACCATTTGCGGGCGCTGCGGGAATGGGGACGCCGCCTGGCAGCCGGACACCGGGCCATGACGTCGATCCCGGAGTCGGTGTCGCTGACGATTCAGTTGGAGGAACTCGTCGGTGAGCATCGCGAGCGGGACTATCGCAGGATCCTGGATCATCTCCACATCGACGATGCTCCCCGCATGCGCCGGTTCTTCGACACCGAGATGACACCGCAGGCCAGCAACAGTGGACGGTGGCGCCAGGACATGACTGCGGCGCAGGCGTCGCGGATCGACCGCGAGTACCGACGTATCCGACTTCGGCTCGCCGCTGAAGGGGTGCAAGTACCCGCGCTGTCGGATTGATCCTGAGAGTGGATCGACGGTTGGCCCTACGCTGGGCCCAGAGCTTGCAGGCGCTGGTGCGCAGGGAGCTGTCGCTGCGACTGGCCAGCGACGAGTTTCCATGGTGAGTGAACGTGGACCACCACGTGCGGCGAGAGAGCACGTGCGGCGAGAGAGCACGTGCGGCGAGAGAGGTTGCTGACCGATGAAGAAGACCGTGATCGCGGCCATAATGGGAGCGCTCCTTGTCGGCGGGGCTTTCTGGCCGACTGCATCGGCCTCGGCGGCCGAACCGAACTGCCGCAGTATCAAGTCGGACATCGTGCGGTTGAGCAAGAAGAAGGCGAAGGGCGGCGTCTATGCCACTTCGATCAAAGGTGGCAAGACCCTGAAGAACAAGGTCGCGAATCCACCGCTCAACGGAACGGTTCTCAAGTGCAAGGGCGCTGCTGCGCTGTCGAGCGGCTACCGACAGAACATCTACTACGGGGTCAAGGCCGTCAACGGCAAGTACTTCGGATTCATCACGCCGTCCGGCCCGCCGCGCGCCTGACTGATGTTCACAGTGGGAAACAGGGCGGCATAAGGCGATGGTTGTATTCGACGAGTTGGCCGATGGCTACGTGTGGGGGCTCGGCCCGCTCGATTGCTCGCCCGATCTCGCGGCCCGACTGCGCACCTGGCTGCGGGAGACCGAGACGACGTTACGGCTTCCTGGAGACGTGTCCGCGTCCCTCGACTGGGTGATCGGTACCGGCACCATGATCCCGGCGAGTGAACGCTTGTTGAATCTCCTCCTCGGGCCGGGCCGACTGATATCGGGGTTCGGCCCCGAGCAACTTCTCGGCATCTGGAATGCCTACCGGAAGCAGCCCCAACCAGCGCCCCCCCAGGTGCCCCCAGGGCTGTACCCCTTTGACCTCGTGTCGACCGGCGCGAACGTCCGGCTGTGGCAGAGTCGATTGGCGCTCCTGGGCGATTTCTATCTCGCCCTGTCCACCGTGCCCTCGCTGACTGAGCCCGCCAGATTGCTCGGAAGTGTCTGTCGGCTGCGGGCATTGGATCGCTCAGCGGCCGAGGCGGACGTGGCCGCGCCCACTCCTGATGCCCGCAAGCAGTTGTGGCTCGCAGACCACGCTCAGCTCGCTGTCGCGCTGCCCCTGCAGTTCGGTGACCCGAGGAATCGTGCGGCCGAGTTGCTCAAGGCGACGGACTCCGCGGCCTCCCGATTGGTATCCGCAGGGGTGCTGTCGGCAGGTCCCGCACCATCGCAGGTTCTGACCTCGGCAGTTCCTGAGCTCGCCCCGTCCACCGGTGCAGGTGCCTCATCGGACCTGTCCGGACTGCTGGATCGGATCGACACCCTGGGCAGGGTCAAGGACCCGGCGCTGGTCTCGGACGTCACCTCGGTTGTCTCGGGCATGGTGCTCGCCGTCTCCGCAGGCGCTGGCTGGTCAGGCCCCCTCGGATGCGGCCGAGCGCGTGTTCACCACCGCCATGCGGGTACGCGATGAGTGGACAGCGCTGGGCGCTCGCACCGCCCGACCAAGAACGGCAACGGCCGACTCCTCCGCGGCACCGAACACCCAGGCCGACGACAGTCCGGACGGCTCGGATGCCGAAGCCGACGACCCGGCGCCGGACGGTGCCACGCAAGTGGCCCGAGTCTCCAGCGTGGCGGAACCCGGGCCCGCCATCATCGGTCAGCCGGAACTGGTGGCCGCCGTCACCACGGCACGTTCGGCACTGCAGGCCGGCCGTTCGGTGCGACTGCTCATCGCGGGACCAGAAGGCGTGGGCGCCCGCCGTGCTGCGCGCTACTTGGCTGCTGCCGCTCAAGTTCCGAAGCTGCTGGACGTTCGCGCCGAACAGTGGGACACGCGGGAATCCGCGGCCGGCGACGTCGCCGCCATCGTCGAACAGGGTGACACGGGTGCGGTCATGGTCACCCGATTGGATGAAGCGATCGCCGGTGGGGGCGGCGCCTATGGCCTGGAACGGCTCGAACAGGCGCTGGAGTTGGTTTCTCCCCGCTTGGTCGTGGCGACCGTCTCAGCGGGACAACTCGAGGCAGCTGTCCTCGCCGCGCCCAACCTCTTGCGGCGATTCTCGCTCGTGCCCACCCACGAGTTGACCGAGCCGCAAATCGGTGAGGTCTTCGCGCTCTTGGCACGCGAGCGAAACGTCATGATCGAGCCGGAAGCGCAGCCGTTGGTCGACGAGATGATCGCTGCCGTGCGACCCATCGGCGACCTGCGTAACGCGCGCATTGCGGAGTACGCGTTGGAGCGGCTGATCGCTACCGCGCCGGTGACGGATTCAGGCACGAGCATCCGGGTCAACGTGCAGACGGTCAAGGCAGCGGAGGCATCCTCTCTCTTGACCATGGTGGGTGGCGGCCACACCCCCGTCAGCGATGTGCTGGCCCAGGTGGACGCACTCGCCGGGCAGCGGCAGATCAAGTCGAACATGCACCAGTTGGCCACGTCAGCCGCATTCTGGGCTGCGCGGGAAGCAGCAGGTGAGCCCTCCATGGAACCGTCTCGGCACATGCTGTTCGTCGGGCCGCCGGGGACTGGGAAGACCACGATCGCCCGGCTCACCGCCGAGCTGTACGCAGCGCTCGGGGTGTTGTCGTCTGGGCACCTGGTGGAGGTGACCCGTGCTGATCTCGTGGCCGAATATGTGGGCCAGACAGCGCCGCGGACTCGAGCCGTCGTCCAGCGGGCCTTGGGCGGTGTCCTGTTCATCGATGAGGCCTATGCGCTTGAGTCCGGATCGGACTCCGACTTCGGAGCCGAGGCATTGGCGGAACTGCTCAAGATGATGGAGGACCATCGCTCCGACCTCGTCGTCATCGCCGCGGGCTACACCGAGCCCATGCACGACTTGATGCGGTCCAATCCCGGACTTACCTCCCGGTTCGCGACGGAATGGGTATTCACGGACTTCACCGAGGACGAGTTACTGGCCATCTGGGAGTCGTTCGTCACCAAAGCCGGCGCGGCGGTGGGCGACGGGACGCGCGAACGGGTCCGTGAAGTGGCGATTGCCGCGCGGGCATTGCCGGACTTCGGGAATGCTCGAACGATGCGCAACTCGGCTGAAGCCAGCGTCACTTCCGCCATTTCCCGGGGTGAGCCGCTGACCGTTCTGCCCGAAGATGTCACGATCCCAGGTCGATGAGGGCAGGGCGCTCACTCGAATGCCACGCCTGAGGGCATTCACCGGCGGCGTAGCCGGATACGATGGAATTGACATGAAGAGGTGAGAGCGATGACCGCTGTGCTCGGATCGAATTTCTCCTCACCACTACGACTGCTCGCCATCGGCGGCGCCGCGACTGCCCTGTCCTTCTCCAGCCTTGGTTTCGCAGGTATGGCTCCGGCCGGGGCCGCGACACCGAATGCGCCCACAGTTGACACGGCGCTGGAACTGTCCGATCCCACCGGGTCGGACGGGTACATCGTCCAGTTGTCCCGGCGCGCAGATGCTGACGAGGTGCTGGCGGGTGAAGACTTCACCGACCTCACGGGTCCGGTGTTCAAGGGGGCGGTTGCGGACTTGACTCCCGCCGAGGCGGCGGCAGTCGCCGACGAGCCGGGTGTAGTCGCGGTCGAACCGAACCGGATGCTCAGCGTTCATTCCGACGATGTGGCCTCGCCAGGCGAACCGCTGCCCATGAAGTCGACTCGGGTCAACACTCAAGCCGCCACATCCGCCTGGGGACTGGACCGCATCGATCAGAGGTCGTTGCCGCTCGACGGTGACTACTCGCCCACGGCCACAGGTAGCGGGGTCAATGTCTACGTCATCGACTCGGGGATCGACGCGTCGAACCCGGAGTTCTCCGGACGCATCGGGAATGGGGCCTACGCCTACGGGTCCAGCGCCCAGGACTGTGACGGCCACGGCACTCACGTCTCCGGGACTATCGGGTCCACCTCGTACGGGGTCGCGCCTGGTGCGACCCTGCACCCGGTCAAGACCCTGGACTGCGACGGCAGTGGATCCGTCGAGGCCACTTTGAACGGGATCGAATGGGTGGCCAACAACGCGCCCGCCGGTTCCGTGGTCAACATGAGTCTGGGCGGTGAGTACAGCGCTGTCGTGAACTCCGCGGTCGCGGGTCTCGTGTCCCGCGGTCTGGCCGTCGCTGTCGCGTCAGGCAACGACGCAGCCAACGCGTGCGGCGATTCACCGGGCAGTGAGCCGGCAGTGCTGACGGTCAGCGCGACGAATCAGAGCGACAACGACGCGAGTTTCTCGAACTACGGTCCGTGCGTTGACATCTCCGCGCCCGGGGAAGAAATCCTCTCGGTGCGACTCGGTGGTGGTTCCACCATCATGAGCGGCACGTCCATGGCTTCTCCGCACGTTGCGGGTGCGTTGGCGCTCGTGCGCCAACTGAACCCCAGTGCGTCGGGGGCGGACATTCAGCAAGCACTGCTGGCCCAGGGAACGGCAAACGTCATCACGTTCCCGTACGGACAGGGTGGTTCGCCGAACCTACTGCTGTACGTCGATCATGGGACCGCCCCGGTGAATCCGGTTAACCCGGTCACCCCGGCTGCCCCGGCCGCAGTCGGCAGCATGAAGGCCAGCGTCGGCAAGCGCAAGGCCAAGTTGATGTGGAGCGCGGTGTCGGGTGCCACGTACTACGAGGTCAAGGTGGCGAAATCCAGCACCCACAGGTCCTGGGTGACGGTCACCGGGACGTCCACCAGGGTCCGTGGGCTTTCCCCCGGTCGCAAGTACACGGTCAAGATCTTCGCCGGGAACTCGGGCGGGGTCAGCCCCACGAGCGCGTTCGTCTTGCGCACCCGGCGCTGAACACGGCTTGCCCCCACTGAAGGCCGAAGTGGGCGGTGATTAAGCCCTGGCCGAGGATCCGGGCTCAGCTCTCGGGGAGTGGCCGCACCGGCTGGGGTGCGGGAGCGGGGCGGCCGGCGAGGCAGGCGGCGACTCGATCCGCGTGCTGGTGGCAGTTCTCGATGAACACCGTGAATCCGTCCTGAGATCCGGCAGTGGCCGTTCCGACCACGAAGACCCCGGGAACCTGGCTCTGCATGGTGGCAGGGTCATGGATCGGTGCCCGTTCGGGACCGGTCAGGCCGACACCCGCGAGCTCGAAGATGGAGCGGTCCTGTTCGAATCCGATCTGGAGGAGCACATCGTCGACCGGCACCCGGGCTTGGCCCTCGGGGGTTGTCAGAGTCACCGATCCCGCGGCGATCGATGAGACGGTACTCGGCAGTAGTCCTGTGATCTGTTGTTCGGCCATCAGGGAGACGACCTCCGGCCGAATCCAGAACTTGACCCGGGGATGAAGTTCACGTTGTCGGTAGGACAGCAACACCTCGGCTCCGATCCGGTAGAGCCGGAGCGCGGACTCTGCGGCTGAGTTGCGGCCACCCACGACCAGCACCCTGCGGCCGAAGAAGTCATGAGGTTGCCGCAGGTAGTGGTGAACGTGGGGCAGGTCCTCTCCGGGAACGCCCAGTCGCCGAGGCCGATCCGTGCCACCTGTCGCCAACACCACCGTCGCGCAGCGCACAGTCGAGGGCGTGGCGGCTGAGTCGCGCAGTCGGACTCGGAAATCCCCAGCGGACCCTTGGATGTCAGTGACTCGGCGGAAAGTCCGAACAGGTATGCCGGTGGTGGCGACGATCGCCCGGAGGTAGGCCAGGTACTGCTCACCCGTGAGTTTCTCTTGAGTGGTGGTCTGGATGTTGTGGCCCCGGATCACCAATCGCTCCGGTGACGTGAAGAACCGGGTGTCGGGTGGGAAGGTTCGCGCGATTGTGGCGCCGATGGCCCCGGCATCGACGGTCAGGACTCGGTACCCCTCACCGGCCAGGACGACAGCGGTCTCGATCCCGATCGGTCCGGCGCCGATCACCAGCACATCAACTCGGGTTTCGGCTGACGTCATCCGGACAGGCTACGACCCTTGCGTACTTGCCATCACCTCCTGGCCGACCTTGACCGATGGGTCTGTTCTGAACCTCGTGTGTGGGAGGGAGTCCGGGATGGGTGGACGTCATCCGGGACAGATGTGGGAGACGTCACGGACCTGCTCGTCGAGCGGCCGCCCGTCCTCCGCAAGCGCTTCGACCGTCATCAGCACCGTGGTCTGAGTCGGCATGCCGGTGACAGTCCCAGAAAACGTGTCGCCGCTCTTCGTGAGGTTCTGTCGCCCTGTTGCTGACGTGAAGGTGTCAGTCCAAACGGCCGTGGCTGTGGCAACGGCACCGCCGGCCACAGTGGCCGTGACCTCGCCGCTGAACACCGCCGGGCAAGTGCCCGCCGCGAGGTCGGTGAAGGTCCACGACAACGTCGGCAGGGGCCCGACTGTCACCGTCGGTGAGGCGCTGGGCGATGGCGCCGGGGTCGGACTCATGGTCTGAGTCGGTGACGCGGTGGGTGTCGGTTGCGGTGTTGCTGTGGGAGTCGGGCGCGGTTGTCTGGTTCCGGATGGGGATGGGCTCGGAGTCGGCTTGGGCGTCTTGACCGGTTGTGTCGGCGCGACAGGTGGCTTCTTGGGGTCACCGCCGCCTGCGGAGAGCGGTAGGGGCGCCGTCCCTTGGGCCGCTGCGTCGACCGGGGCCGGCTCGGCGACTCCGACTGGTGGGTCGTCAGCGGACGTCTGGGTCCCGTCGTCGAGCTCGGTCGCCGGCTCCTCCTTCGCTTGCGTCTGGCTCGGTTGGGGGGGTTGGGCACTCGCAGCGGGCGTGGTACCGGTGGCCGCCGCCCCAAGAGCCTGGTTGGTGCCGGCAGCGAGCTCGTCAGCCTCAGTTGATGTCCACCAGATCAGGCCACCAACGAGCATGGCGACGGCTGCGGCCGCCAGGACGATCAGGACTCCTCGACTTCTGCCCCCGAGAGCCGTCGTTGTCGGGAATCCATCTGCCCCGAATGGCGGTCGATCGCGGGACACTTCGGCTGCTCTGCGCGCCAATTCGGCGACGTCCGATGCTGCGACCGGCACCGGCGCCAGGGGCCCCCCATCGCCGGGCGGAGCTTCGGTACGCCGGGACGGTGGTCCGGTCTTGCTGGCTGCCGGGGCGGCCTGGCCTGCCGAGGGGTCGGGCGGACTGGTACCCGGGCCGTCGTGGGGGACGCGTTCAGACCCTGCCGTGTCCAGGGCTGATTCTTCGCCGCCGGGTCTTCCGCTGAACACGAGACGCCGCAGCGAGTCGGGTGCCGCCACCATCGGCAGAACTGCGAGCGATGGGATGGCTGCCACCATTCCCGGCTTTCGTCGTTCGCACTCGGCGCAGTTGTCCACGTGGCGTGTGACACGCTTGCGCAACAGTTTCGAGCCCTCGTCCGCCCCCGCGAGGATCTCCTCGAGTTGGCTGCAGTCGGCTCCCCGGGTGCGGACGAACATGGCGCTCAGCAGTGCTTTCTCCAACTGCTTGCGCGCCCGGCTGAGACGCGCGCCGACATGCGTGGCGCTGAGCCCCATGATCGAGGCGACCGCAGTGGCATCCAGGTCATGCCGCAGCGCAAGCTCGAGGACCTCTCGATCGGGATCGTTCAGGGTGCCCAGGGTCGTGGCGACCAACTCCCGGGCCTCGGAGCGTTCGAGGTCCTGGTCCACGGCGGCTGACGTGTCGATCACGTCATGCCCTTCGCCCAGAGCCACTGTCCGTGCGGCCGAGCGGTGCCGGCGCAGGCATTCACTACGGGTGATCGCGTACAGCCAGGCACGGAGACGATCGGGATCTCGTAGCTGGTCGATGCGGTCGTAGGCCAGGAGGAACGTGTCGCTGACAGCGTCGCCCGCGCGGTCACGATCTCCGCCCATCTGGCCGACCGCATAGGTGAACAAACGATCCGCGTAGCGGGCGTAGACCTCGCCGAGAGCGGAGGGATCCCGGTTGCGCAGTCGCGCAACGAGCTCGGAATCGGTCCCCATGCCCCGCTCCTCGCCTGTCGAACCGACTCTGACCTGTCCGCGTCGCGTGTTGACCCACAGAGTATGCGGCATTCATTCCTCACCTCAGCCCTTCTGAACGGCTCCCCATCCTCGCCAGGAAGCCTCGCCGTGAAGCTTCACGGGAAGCTTCACGGGGAAGCCTCACGGGGAAGCCTCACAAGAGGGAGGCACCAGCGAGTCCCGCTGCAACACTTTCTGTACGGTCTGTTCGACCTGTTCGACCTGTTCGACCTGTTCGACCTGTTCGCCTGTTCGGCCACTTCCGTCTCTTCGGCCTCGAACCGAACCCGGTTACTGAACCGGGACTGAGACACAGCAGGATCCAAGGGTTGCCTCTATACCCCCTGGGGTATACGATCTGGGAACCCGATAGATACCCCTGCGGGTACCCACTCAAATCTGTGAACAAGGAGCCACCACAATGTGCAGTCCCGCTGTCTGCCCGTCGTGCCGCAAGGTCACTTACGCCGGCTGCGGCAATCACGCCGCCCAGGTTCTCGCCTCCGTGCCGGCGGATCGCCGCTGCGACTGCCGCTGATGCCTGCGGAATGGCGGTTACATCCGACCGCCGTTTCGCTTGCACCGAAAGGACACCAATGATCGACCAGATATCGGTTGAGGACCTGAGGAACCTCATGGTCACAGCAGACCCCGTCGTGATCGACGTCCGGGAACAAGCGGAATACGACGGCGGTCACCTCCCTGGCGCCAAGTGGATCCCGATGGCGTTGGTGCCGCTACGCCAAGAGGCATTCAGTGCACAGGCGCCGGCATACGTCGTCTGCCGCACCGGGAACAGATCCGGTCAGGTCGTCATGTGGCTCGCCCAGCGCGGCATCCCGGCCGTCAACGTTGCCGGTGGCACCGAAGCGTGGCACCGCCTCGGCTTTCCCCTGCAATCAGGTTCGCAAGCAGGTTCGCTCGAAGGGACCCTCCAGTCATGACTGCACTGACCATTGAGACCATCGACACGCCAGAGTTGGGCGATCGCTCGTATGTCGTCGCCCACTCGGGGACGGCCGTCGTCGTTGATCCCCAACGAGACATCGATCGCATCCAAGAGGTTGTGGACCGGCACGGATGGACCGTCACCCATGTCGTCGAGACCCATGTCCACAACGACTACGTGTCCGGCGGACTGGTGCTGGCGCGCCAGACCGGAGCCGAGTACCTCGTGCCCAAGGGGCACGAGTATGACTTCGAGGACGCCCGTCTCGTCAGTGACGGTGATGTCTTCTTTGCGGGGGAGATGACCTGGCGAGTCATGCATACTCCCGGCCACACGCCGCACCATGTGTCCTACGCGGTCAGCGTCGAAGGATCGGACCAGGCCGTCTTCACCGGTGGTTCCCTTCTCTTCGGCAGTGTCGGACGGCCGGACCTCATCGGCCCGGAGGCCACCGAGGGTCTGGCACATGCGCAGTGGCACTCGGTGCGCAAACTGGTAACGGGTGTCGACGACTCCGCCGCAGTGATGCCCACGCACGGTTTCGGCTCTTTCTGCAGCGCCACCGCGACGGTCGGCATCGCCTCGACAGTCGGCGAGCAGGCGGCCACCAACCCCGCCGCGCTGCTCGACGAACACGAGTTCGTCACAGAACTTCTCGCAGGACTCGACGCCTTCCCCGCTTACTACAGCCACATGGGCCCGGCCAACGAGCGCGGCGCGCGGGAGATCGACCTCAGCCCGGCTGATGTCGCTGATCCCGAGGAGTTGCGGCGGCGGATCGATGCAGGCGAATGGGTGGTGGATCTGCGTCAACGACGGCTGTGGGCCGCCGAGCACCTCGCCGGAACGCTCAGTTTCGACACCGATGGCAATGCGATCACGTACTTGGGGTGGCTTGTTCCCTGGGGCACGCCGATCACGTTGCTCGGCGCCACCCAAGAACAGATCAGTGAGTTCCAGCGCAGCCTCACTCGGATCGGGATCGATCGACCCGCAGCCCAAAATGTCGGTGATCCTGGCACCTGGACCACAGGTCCCGCAGATCTGCGCAGCGTCGAGCGGGTCACGTTCATCGGCCTCGCCGAGGCGCTGAACGAGAACCCGCAGCGGATCCTCGTGGATGCTCGCCGCCGGACCGAATGGCAAGAGGGCCATATCGCGAGCGCCCGCCACATCCCGCTGCACGAAGTCCCCGACCACATGGGTCAGTTGCAGGCATGGTCGCAGGCTGCTGCACACGCCGGCGGTGACCCCCGGATTTGGATCTCGTGCGGTAGTGGGTTCCGGGCGATGGTCGCGGCATCTCTGCTTGCCCGGGCGGGAATCCCCGTCGTGGCAGTTGATGACGCCTTCACCAATGCTGCACCCGCGGGATTGGACATCGTGTTGAGTCACCACGAGCAGATGCTCGGTGAGGCGTACGCGGACTGATCGGACCCATCGTGATTCACCGCGTCGAAATCGCGGGCTCCCCGACGGCGAGGTGCCCGTGAGTCTGATCGTCTTCGCTCTCATCGGAGTGGCGTTGGGGCTGGCGCTTGGACTCTTCGGTGGTGGCGGCGGCATTCTCGCGATCCCGCTGCTGGTCGCTGCGGGAGTGCCCGCGGACGAGGCGGGCACGACCGCGCTCGTAGTCGTCGGAATCGGTGCTCTCGGCGGACTCATTCCCCATGCCCGAGCGGGACGGGTCGACTGGGCCGAAGGCCTGACTTTCGCTGCCATGGGCACGGCTGGCGCCGTTGGCGGTTCGGTCCTCGCCCTGCGCACCGACGACACCATCCAACTGGCGGCATTCGCCGTCCTTCTTGTCGTGGCCGGGGTTCTCATGCTGCGCCGCGCGATCTCCGAGACAGACTCCGCGGCATCAGCCCCTCCCAGAGATCGGGCGGCCTGGCCGCTGGTCGTGGGCACGGCGCTCGTCGTCGGCCTGATGACAGGGTTCTTCGGTGTAGGTGGGGGATTCCTCATCGTCCCGGCGTTGGTACTCGTCCTGGGAATGGAGATCCACCGGGCCACCGCCACCGCGCTGCTCGTGATTGCGGTCAACTCCGCCGCGGCGTTCGTCCCACGGGCCACTGAGGTGTTGGACGTTCCGGCCGCGATCACCGTCACCATCGGCGTCCTGATCGCGGCGGCGGCGGCCGCTCGATGGTCGACGAGTTGGTCACAACGCAGCCTCGGGGTCGGTTTCGCCGTGCTCGTGCTTGCGATGTCGGCGCTCACCATGGCCCAGGCAGCCGCAGGCTGAACGGCCCATGGCAGCCGCAGGCTGATCGGCCCATGGCAGCCGCAGGCTGATCGGCCCATGGCAGCCGCAGGCTGATCGGCCCATGGCAGCCGCAGGCTGAACGGCCGACACCACGCCGAATCTGTACGAGGTCCCGGTTGGTCTTGCCGCCACCCTGCCCCGAGGCGTACAAGGGAGCATGACGCGAACTCTCCTGGTGACCACAGGAAACGGCATGTTCGGCCGGGCCCTGATCGAGCAACTCCTGGACGACGATCAGGTCCAGATCAGGGCGATGGTCCGCGATCGGGCGGCTTTCACGCTCTCTGCGCCCAACCTCGAGGTCGTCGAGGCGGACATGGACAAACCGCAGACGCTGGTGGCTCCGGTGACTGGTGCCAGCCACATATTCCTTACGTCTCCCATGGACGACCACATCGCCGCTCGGGAGAAGGCAGTCATCGATGCTGCGCGCGCAGCGGGAACTCCCCACATCATCGATATCTCCGGTGCCGTCCAGCACCACGGTGATGCCCTGAGCCGGCAGCATGAGGAGGCCATCGACCACCTGAAGGCATCCGGACTGCCGTGGACCCTCGTGTCGCCCAACTCAGTGATGGAGACCAGCCTCAACAGCTTCGCTGACATGATCCCTATGGGCGTGTGGCTCGGGATGTCGGGGCACGGGAAGATCGGCATGGTCGCCTTGTCCGACGTCGCTCGGGTCCTTGCCACCGTTGTGACCACCGATGGCCACGATGGCATGGACTACAAGTGCACTGGTCCCGAGGCGTTGGACATGCCACAGGTGGTCGCCCAGTTCTCCGAAGTACTCCATCGATCCATCGAGTACTGCGACCTTCCCGAGGACGAGTTCGCTGGGTTGATGCTCAAGCACGCCGGCTTCACCGACCGCGAGACGCTCGACGTGCAGGTTCTCTGCCACCTACGCGCGTGGCGTGCCGGCGGGGCTGACCTGGTGACCGACACCGTGGCTCAGGTGACGGGTTCCCCGGCACTGCCACTGCGGGAATGGATCCAGCAGAATCGCGACCGGTTCTCCGCGCACCCCAGCCTCGGAGATCGTCTCGCGGGGGTGGCGCTGCGCGCCCAGTACCACCGCTACCGGATGGACCCCACGGACTGAGCACCGACGAACCTTCCCGACGCAGGTTGTTCGTCGCCTCTTCGGGTGGTGGCCGATGGTGTCCCGGCCATGCCGTGCCTGCCCGCATAGACTGCACATGTGGGCGTTCGGACGCGCAGCCCCGTCGTCGCCGCCGTGTGTGCACTGGCGGTGGTCCTCCTTGTCACGGTCCCGCCTCAGTCGGATGCCACGGTTGCTGCGCAGTTGGCTGCCGCCGCAGGCCAGGTGAAGGTCACAGCTCGGGTGGAAAGTGCTGTGGTCAGTTGGCGCACGCGAGCCCGCGCATACCGGGTTCAGCTCCGGACCCCCAATCGCAAGTGGCACACCGTTGTCACCACACCTCGGCGCCAAGTCCGGGTGTCCGAGCTGCAGCCCGACCTGCGCTACCGCGTACGGATCCTGGGCAAGCGGGACGGGAGATGGAGTCGAATCGCCGGCCCCTCAGCCTGGTTCGTCCCGCGTGCGGCCCCCTCATCCCCGAGTCCGACCCCGGCACCCACCCCGCAGCCGGACCCTTCGCAGAGCCCGCCGGAAGCGACGACCCCGAGCCCGTGGATCGAGCCCGGTGTCACCCCGCCGACGCAGGCCATCGTCTCCTGGGTGTCGCCCCTCGGCGATGACGCGGCTGTCGGCTCCGAGGACAGTCCGTTGCGCACCATCACCGAAGCTTGGCGCCGGATCCCGCAAGGTGCGTCGCTCACTGCCCCTCACTGGATCCAGGTTCAGCCGGGCACCTACTCGGCCACCGAAATCCCGAACTACTGGGAGGAGCGTCACGGGACCGCGGCGAACCCGATCGTCGTCAACGCCCCGAACGGTGGCGTGACCCTGACCGGCGATGTGAACGCCTTCGATGTGCGGTATCTGACGTGGCGCGGCATCGACATCGTGCGCTCCGGGGACACGTTCCACTGCGAACGTTGCTCGAACATCCAGATCCGCGATGTCCGTCTGGCCGGTGGAGGATCAGCCCACGAGACCGTCAAGATCAACCAGTCCGACCACATCCTGATCGACGGCAGTGACATCTCGGGCGCCTACGAGAACGCTATCGACTTCGTGGCTGTCCAGTACGCGACCATCTCCGATAACCGCATCCACCATTCCGAGGACTGGTGCGCCTACGTGAAAGGCGGCAGCGTCGGGGTGGTCGTCCAGGGGAACGAGATCCACGACTGTGGCACCGGAGGTTTCACCGCGGGACAAGGAACGGGTTTCGAGTTCATGGTGGCTCCTTGGCTGCGCTACGAGGCGTATGGCGTTTCGGTCATCGACAACGTCATCCACGACACTTACGGGGCGGGACTCGGTGTGAACGGTGGCGCGAACATCCTCATGGCGTACAACACCTTGTATCGGGTCGGAGCTCGCAGCCACACGGTCGAGTTCGTCCATGGATCCCGCAGCTGCGACGGGGACACGGCCACGTGTCGACGTCATCACGACTTGGGTGGGTGGGGCAACGCGGGTCTGGACGGCCAGTGGATCCCGAGCCGTCGGATCGCATTCGTCAACAACCTCGTGTTCAATCCGCCCGGAGTGTCGAGCCAGTGGTCTCATCTCCAGGTCGCCGATGCGACCGACCCGCCGGCGGGTTCCAATGTTCCCGCTCCCAGTCTGGCCGACGACGAACTCGTGATCCGAGGAAACGTCTTCCGGAACGGAACTGCCGAGATGGACTCCGGCTGGAGTGACGACGCCGAGTTCTGGGCTGCGAATCACGTCAACGACATGACCGTCGATCTTGTGGATCCCGCGGGCGGGGACTTCCGACCGGTCGCGGGTGGCCACATCGCGACCCTGGCATCGGTCCCGATACCCACGCACGCCTGGGTCGACTCCGCTGTCCCCTCCGTGGAACCGCCCGCCCTCGACACCGCTCGGCCGCCGGGCGCACGGCGGCCCTGAGCCCTTCCGGGTGGACTCGGTGTGGCGATCCGGAGTCAGCGGCTGACGGGCAGCCCCGCCCGCCGGATCGACATCGGAATCAGCATGTCCGCGTACTCCTGTTGCCCGGTGTCATTCGGATGCAGGAGGCCACTGGGGTTGGAGACCCCCTGCTGCTGGCCATTGGTGAATCCGTAGACCCAGGATCCTGGGGCGCAGATCCCGTATGGGTGACTGGCGCGGTACATGGAGAACCCGACGCTCCACCCATGCTTCGCGCGGTTCTGATGAAGCAGGGGCACCAGGCCATAGGCTCCGGCCACCACTGGGTTCGGGTCCGGCGTCTCGTACTGCGGGAGGTTCGTGGGCAGGTAGACCTTCTTGCCGGGGGTGCCGGTGTAGAGGGTGCCGTAGGCCCAGGTGTTGTCGATCTGGTTCAGTGGACTCTCCAGCGGAGGACCCGTGTTGCAGGGCTCGAGGCCGCCGACACCGTTGGACACCTGTGTCAGATCCGGGTACATCGCCTGGACGAGATCGCTCACCTGATCGAGCTTCATCGGCTTACTCGGGGTCGGTGCGTTCGCCGGTTGTCCGGACACGAGTTTGACGGTTTCGCAGTCAGCGGCTCCGCCCTCGGCTCCGAAGCACGGCGCCAAACGGGCGTAGCGGTCGTCCAGGACATCCAGGCTCTCATCCACCACCTGATAGAACGGTTTGCCCGACGAGCCCACGGGCGGCTCCATGTAGCAGTTGCCCTTGCCGAGAATCACGTCGTCGACGTAGCAGGTCTTCACGATCGGTGCCAGGCCGGCATCATTGCCACCGATGCTGAGCAGGGTGACGTCATAGGGTCGCCCGGCAGCGATCTTTCGCAACTGGTCGATCTGGGCGGGCATGTAGTCGCCGGGAATCCCGTTCGGGGCCAGCTTCTGCTGGGGCCACAGCATCCCTCCGCTGGCGGACGTCCCCACCTGGACGGCGTACTCCACCTGTGCCCCGGCGCACGCCACATCGATCAGCGTCACATTCGAGCGGGGATCCGATTCCTCGACCGCAAGGGCGGACCGGACGAAACCGCTCCACCGGCTGCGTTGGCAGGCGGGCTCATCCCAATCGATCTGCACCTGCCCGTCCACCACGGAACGGAAGGGGGGGAACCCCTCGCCGGAGGCGTACGAGTCGCCGGTGATGGCCATCAGGACGTTCTTCACGGTGATCGCGTCGGCACGGGTTTTGCTTCCGTTTCGGTCGCGCACGGTGAGCGTCATCGAATGAGTGCCCTCGGGGAGGCGCACCCGGACCGGCTTACGACAGGCGGTGCCACGCCGCACCACCCGCGGTTCGGTGTCGAAGCGCCACGTGCAGCGAAGTGGTCCGGCTCCCGACGAGCGGGACGCGTCGAGCACCACCAGGAATCGGTCATCGTCGGGCAGAGGTCCGTAGCGCGCGTTACCCGCCTCGGGGTAGCCCGGCACCGGGTTCATCGGGTCATCGGGGATCCCGTCGGCGCCGGGCTCGGGGGTGTAGTCCGGCGCGGCGGTGGTCGTGAGGTCCCGCATGGTCGCGGGCATGGTCCAGTCCCAGCGGACCTTGATGCGATCCGGGCGGGGCGGGTTCGGATCCGCGGGTTGGCTGGTGGGGCCAGGTGCGGCCTGCGCCGAAACGGCGGACATGACTGCTATGCCGCTGATCGCCAGGGCTGCAGCAGCGGCTGCGGCAGCGGTTCGTTCGAGTCGCATTGTTTCGATCCTCACGTCGGCATGATTCTGTGAATCTAGGGCAGGTCGATCGCGGTGTCAGCGCAACGGATCGACCTCACCACGCAGTTTCCGGGCTCTGGGTCTCTCAGCGGACAAGGCGTCACTCGGGGCGCCACGGCCTGCTTGACTGTCCACATGGAGTTCCCACCGACAGACGTGACCTCTCCACATCGGGAGAAGCACCGGATCACCTACGACGCTGATGTCGTGCTGCGCACACTCGACGAGGCGCTCATCTGTCACGTCGGATTCGACGCCGGGGGCCCGCTTGTCCTGCCGATGATCCACGCTCGAGTCGATGACGTGCTGTATGTGCATGCGTCCACCGGTTCTGGCCTCGGTCTGTCCGAGATGCCGGTCTCTGTGTGTGTGACGGTCTCCTTGGTGGACGGTCTTGTGCTGGCGAAGTCCCAGTTCAACCACTCGTTGAACTATCGGTGCGTCGTGATCCGCGGCGCGGCCGAGTTGGTGACCGATGAGGCCGAGAAGCAGTTGGCCCTGGCCGCTATCACTGAGCACGTCTCGCCCGGCAGGAGCACGTCCAGTCGACCCGCCAACGCGAGGGAATCGGCGGCCACAGCGGTGCTGCGGATCCCGTTGCGGGCGGTGTCGGCCAAGGTGCGCACAGGACCGCCCGAGGAGGAGCCAGAGGACATCGACTTGCCCTTCTGGAGTGGTGTCATCCCGACTCGATTGACGGCGGGTCCACCTCAAGCCGCAGATGCGGGGACCTGGCCGGAGCCCGATTCCGGAGCCCGATTCCGGCAGTAGTCCGCCCTTCTTACCGCGAGAACCTTTTCTGGTTCGCCGGCTGCCTGCTCCGGGGTTGCGCCGAGCTGTTCGGCTCCAACGGCGTTCCACGCCGTGGCCTGACACTCCGTCTCGGCCGATGGCTTTTCCGATGCACCTTCCGGCTGGATCAACGACCGGCCGAGTCGGCTACAACGCACGCAGATCATCGAGGGTGTATCCGTCGAGTCCGAGCCCGGCCATGGTGCGAGCTTGTTCGCTTTCATAGTCGCGACCCGTCACCACGGAGCTGAGTCGCAGCAGCGCGTCCATGTTGGGAGTCGCGACTCCGATCGCGCGCGCGAGGTCGGTCAGGAACACCAGACCGTAGCCGGCATCTTCGTTGAAGTAGCGGTAGTCGAGGCGGGGTTGGGCCTTGATCCCGCGGAAGCCGGGCGCCTCCGAGTAGCCGGTGCTGTAGTTGTTCACGGCCTGGTACCCCTGGGCGATGCCGAGTGCGGGATCTCGCAGGATGGAGACGTCGAGAGCGGCGGCGATGGCGAGGCGTTCGGTGTCGATCGCCTCGATGACTCTGCCGACGCCGTCCGTGACGCCTTCTTCGTAGAACAGGAAGTCTCCTCCGGTCCGCTCGATGAGTGCGACATTGCACAGGGAAACGGCGGGGTGGATAACCGGGTTTCCGTTCTGCAAGGTGGTCTGCAGGACATTGGTTGCCTTCTCGATCTCGCCGTGAACGGGCTTGAGCATTTCGTAGACCTGCTCGGTGATGGCACCAGGCAGACCGGCGACGTAGTAGCCGCCCTTGAGCCGGTTGTAGACCGTGATGTGCGCGGGTGCCGTGAGACGGACGGCGTAGGGCAGTGTCGAGGTTTCGGCAATCAGCACGGTGGCGTCGTCCAGGGGTAGCCCTAGCGCCTGCTTGAAGACAATCGCTCCGGCGCAAGAACTCGGGCACACGACGAATGTCTGGCCAGGGCGAAGGTGGGGCTTGCAGGCTTCTGCGAACGGCCGTGTGCTGTAGGCGGGGCCCACCGCGAAAACGAGGTCGGCATCCTGGACGACGGTGGCGATGTCGTGCCCGGCGTAGCTGATCGGCTGGAAGCCGTGAAGTTCGCCGTCGGCCGTTATCCCACCCCGATCGGCGACCGCGGCGATCGTGTCCGCGAACTGTTCGAAGTCGAACATGGAGACGTCGTGTCCAGCCTGAGCCCACTCAAATGCGATGGCGTGGGCGCCGTTGCCCGATCCCAGTACTGCGACCCTCATGGTGTCCCTTTCGCTGCTGCGGCAGTCACGTATGCCGACCGTCTTGACCTCATAGTGCGACACGGACTCGCCATGATTCGACTGGGACCAAGCTCGGCTCGGATCCACCACCACCGGAGTCCGCGACGCAGCGCTGCGGTTTGCCCCGCTGGTATGCCGGGTAAAGCGACAACAGAGAAGCTGGCCGAGCTTCCACCAATCCGATGGAGAGTCCCGCAGATGAGCATCACGACTTCGGTCCCCGCCGTCACCCCGGCGGCCGTACCTCCGAGCCTGGGTTTCTGGGCCGAGCGGTCGGCATGTCTCTCGGTCGCCGATCCCGAGATCTTCTTTCCCAGTGAGTCCGATTCCCAACGCGCCAACCGCGCCAAGCAGGTATGCGCCATGTGCCCGGTCATGGATGTGTGCCTGGAGTACGCGATGCAGGTGTCGACGCTGGACGGCGTCTGGGGTGGCACCACGGCGCAGGAGCGTAAGCGCATGCGTCGGGCCCGGCGTCGGCGTTCCATGATGGCCTGACCGTACGTCGGCCACCTCGTTCGTTTAGGCACCTCGTTCGTTCAGGCACATCGTTCGTTTTGGGCACATCGTTCGTTTTAGTAAGGTCCTCCCCTTCCTGTCTCGAGGGGGCTCGAGGGGGCTCGAGAGGGCTCGAGGAGGCTCGAGGGGCCTTCCTCCGTCCGACCCGGCGACCCGCGGCCCCCTCCTTCTCACCGGGAAGTTTCTGGTTCTTCTCACCGGGAAGTTACTGGTTCTTCTCACCGAGAAGTTTCTGGTTGCTGTCATCGACCCACCTCCCCGCGAAACTCTTGCCAGAAAAAACTAACACTGTTAGGGTTTCCGAACGATGTTAGGAAAAGTAACTGCCGATGAGGCCGCTGACTGGCGCGAGCAGCGCCGTGTCGTAGCGCGGCGGACGATCATCGAACAGGCCTGGCTTCTCGCGGACGAACGTGGCCTGGACAGCTGGACCATGCGCGAACTCGCTGAGGCCGTCGGGGTGCGTGCACCGTCCTTGTACGGACACTTCGACGGCAAGCCGGCAATCCTGGACGCGCTCTTCGCGGACGGATACCGAGCCATGGACCAACTGCTCGAGGACACGGATACCGAATTCCCGGCCGACCTGTCCCAGCGCGATCGTCTCGTGGCGATGCTGACCGCATGGCTGGGTTTCTGCCAAGAGAGCCCGGCGCGTTACCGACTGATGTTCACATCGGCGATACCCGGGTGGCGCCCGTCGGATGACGCCTACGCCGTGTCCCAGGCGTCCTACGCCACGATGGCTCGTCATCTGCAGGCAAACGGGATCACCCCCGGGGTCCGGTTGGATCTGTTCACCGCGGTGACATCAGGCATCGCTGCCCAACAGCTTGCGAACGATCCGGGCGGAGATCGTTGGGTGCGACTCATCGGCCACACCGTCGACATGTTCCTCAGTCACCTGTCAGCACTACCGGAGGAGAGATCATGACCGCATCGCGAGGAGACATCGTGGACTCGACGACAACACCACCGACAATCGTGCGCGGCAGCGACGCCGACGCTCTCGCGTTGGCCGCCTACGATCAACTGTCCACGCTGCTGTTGGAGTTGCGCCGACAGGACTGGGACGTGGTCACCGAGTGTCGCCCGTGGACGGTTCGGGACATGGTGGCCCATATGGTCGGCGCTGCCGAAGGCCATGCGTCGCTGCCCGTGATGATGCGCCAGACCGTCGGGGGTATGCGCCTCAAGAACGAGTTCGACGGCAACTCCCTGGACGCCATGAACGAGCTGCAGATCCGCAGTCAGAAGGATTCGAGCGGCCCCCAGTTGGCTGCCCGGATTCGTGACCTCGCGCCGCTTGCGGTGAGGGGTCGGCACCGGCGCGCGACATGGATGGGCTTCGTCCCGATCCCCATCGACCCCACCGGCTCGACAGCGGGGTTCCCCGCCAAGGTCAGCATGGGCCACCTGTGCGCTGTCGTGCTGACCCGCGATGTCTGGATGCACAAGTTCGACATCGCCCGAGCATTGGACATGACGCCGCCGATCGATGACACAGACACGAGAGTCGTCGCCGACGTCGCGGCGGAATGGCAGGGACAGCACAAACAGCCGGTGCGTCTGGAGTTGTCCGGACCCGCAGGCGGGAGTTACCAGTGGGGATCGGGCGGACCGATCCTGGACGTCGATGCCATCGACTTCTGTCGGGTGGTCGCCGGTCGCCGGCCCGACTCCACCGTGCCCGCCAGTCCTTTGCTGGACACCCGCATCCTCTTCTGAGATGTCGCGGGGGTGGGGCCCATCCCACCCGTTACCGGGAGTCCCGGCGAATCAGTGGCTCGTCGATCGTGCCGTCACCGTCGACGTCGATTCCGACGCGCAAGGGCTTGCCGGAGTCGCGCCACCGGCCGTAGGGGATGACGATGGCTTCGTTGGGCCGCACCGGGATGGGATCGCTGGTGGCGACGTCCGTTTGTGTTCGTCCGATGCGCTTGACACGGAAGTCGAGCGTCGCGCGACGAGACGATGGCGACGCGAATCTGACGGTCTCCGCTTCCTGGTCGAGAGCCACGTCGACGTCGCCGCCGCGTCGTGGCAACCGAAGTCCACCGAACCGGAACTCATATGAGGCGTCGGGATCCTCGAAGGTGAGGAACAGATCAGGGGACGCGCCGAGGTCCGTGCCGTATGAGACTTCGTTGCCCACAGGATCGAACCAGATGTCGTCGACGGACCCGGGCTGCATGTCGATGTTCCCGGCCGAGAAACTGTAGCCCGGACGCACGATCGTGACGTCGGTGTTCGCCGGCCGCCGCAGGTCACTTCCGTCGATGACGACAAGGAACGGTTCGTCGGCCGGCACGATCTCGACGGCCGGAACAGTCGCGTTGATGAAGTTGGTCGGCCGGAATGTCTCCTGGCCCGGGATCGGCCGACCCTTCTTGTCGGTCACACTCAACGCAACCCCGCGGTGATGGGCGCGTTGATTGACGGAGACCATGCTGACGGCGGGTGCGCTGCCGAACGTCGGGTCGTCCGATTCGCTGTCGTCGTCAGCGTCGGAGGCGCCTGGGCAGAACGGGCACTGCTGTTGTCGCAGAGTCAGATCAACCGGCGTGAGTTCGATGGGGTTGTTCGGACCGCCCTCGTACAGTTCGGCCCGCTCACCGGGTTTCGTCTGGGCCCGGTAGGACCATTCGCCGGTGACCGGGTCGACCAGAATCAGGTTCTCCTGTTGCGGGTAGTTGTTGTCGTAGATGGCGATGGCTTTGGTTCCGTCGTCCTGGTCGCGGATGGCGTAGGGGGTTACGGCGTGACCTCCGGTCTGTTCTCCCCCCTTCATGCGGAAGATGCCGAAGATGAAGCCCTGACCCTGGCCCCAGGCCCGCTCCAGTTGATCGAGCAGCGCCTGACCGGTCAGGGTGGTCGCTGCGGTCTTCGTCGGCGGAGTTGCCTGGGTCGCCCAGATCTTGGCGAGTTCCCGCTGCAAGTCCGGGTTGTCGTCGATCGTCAGGTCGGCAGCATCCGGTCCGCCGAACTGCTGGGGATCTTCCTCTTGATCGAACAGTGCCCAGCTGAGTCCCGCCATGCCGAAGCAGTGTCCGTCATCCATGGCATCGTTGATGCCCTCCATGTAGGTGCCGGCGGTGGCGCTCAGCACGCAACGCCCACCCTCATCGATCCGGGCGCAGACCTGATCGCCGAAGAGTTCGCGCATTGCCTGCGCATCGAGGTTCTCGTAGCCTTCCTCGTTGCCGTAGTTGGGGAAACTGAAGCTATTGGTCTGAATGTCGAATCCGCTGTCGGGCGTCGGCGTCGGCGACGAGTCGGGGCTTGTGCAGGCGGTCAAGGCCAGCAGAGTTGCCACCGCCAACAGCGCCGGTCCGCGCCTGCGGGTGGAGTCGGTCATGGCACCCATCATCCTCGGGCAGTCCTTCCGAGGCGAGTCACTCCTTGCGCAGCGTCTCCAAGGCGAGCGCCGATTCACACGGGTGCGGGCGACGGTGGGCCCGGGTTCTACGCTGACGGTATGACCCATGCGCGCCGGACCGTCGTGTCCTCACTCGTCGCCGGAATGCTTCTCGGCTCGTTGCTGCCAACCACGGGGGCCCACGCCGACGCCGAGTCCGGAGCCTTGGCGAGGTCGTCGGTCGAACCTGCCGCCAAGGGTCCGTGGGGGCATCGCCGATTCGCCATCGATCGCGGGAACATCGTCGACATCGGAGCACCCCACCGGGCGGAGTTCACGAGCGAGGCCACGCTTCCGACCAGCACGCGCGGGAATTCGGGCAAGACGAACTCGGGCAAGACACAGACGGGAAGGCGACCACTGCTCGTGTTCCTGCACGGCGCCCACCCCACGTGTTACAGCGCCACAGACAACGACACGATCTGGCCGTGTGCTCCGGGGTACGAGCCGATACCCAGCTACTGGGGATACCGCTACCTCGCTGATCGAATGGCGTCGCAGGGTTTCGCCTCGGTGAGCATCTCCGCCAATGGAGTCAATGGTCAAGAGGATTCGTTTTCCGACGGCGGCACCACGGCCCGAGCGCAATTGGTGGATCTGCATCTGCGGGCGATCAGACGTTCTGCGAAAGGCGAGTCGGACAGGTATCCCCGGCGGTTCGCGCAGTCGGTCGATCTGTCGCAGGTAATGGTGATCGGCCACTCCCGGGGTGCCGCGGGAGTCGCCCAAGCCGGTGCGCAGGCGGCCCAGGAACAGCGCAGTTACCGCATCCGGGCGGCTGTCTCCTTGGCCGGGACAACGCAGGTCAAGCAGGCGGTCCCGGGTTTGCCGATCGTTGCCGTGCTCCCACAATGTGATGGCGATGTCATCGACCTCGAGGGGCAGTTGTTCGTCGATGTCGGCGCCCGAATCCCCGGTGACAATGCGTTGCGCAGCGCCATCTGGGTCCCGGGGGGGAACCACAACTTCCTGAACACGCAGTGGACCCCCGGACGATCAGTTGCGTTCGCCTGGAACGACGCTGCCAAGCTGAACGACGAGCCCGGACCCTGTCACCAGAACCACCGGATCAACAGTGCCCAGGAAAGGCGGATCGCGCAATCGTATGTCGCGGCGACCGCGCGCCTGTACCTTGCCGGGGATCAGCAGATGCTGCAGTTCCTCGACGGATCCGCGATTCGGCCAGGAGACGTCGGGAGAGTCGCCACCAGGAGCAGTGCCACAGGTGGTTCGGCGCTGCTGTTGGAACGGCGCTGGAACGGCCGAGTGCAGGCCTCCGGAGTGCGCGCCAGCACCGGACTGGGCCTGAAATCGGCCGAGAAGGTCGGCTGGAACGACGTCCAGACTCCGCATTGGCTGCCGGCGTTGCGGTTCCCGCAGCGATCCACCCGGCAGCGCGCGTTCGAGGTCAGTTGGCAACGCCGCGGGACCGCGCTGCACCGACTGAGCCGGGTCACCGACCTGCGCGGCTACGACCGGCTCCAGGCGAGAGTCGCTGCCGACAGCCTGGCGTGGCGCTCTGGCAGGGTCAGTCTGGCGCTGCGCGACTCGGCCGGAGTGACAGCCCGGGTGCCGGTCCCACACCGCCAACTGACGCGGTTCTCGCCCAAGATCCCTATGCATCTGTGGGGGCAGTCGGTGTCAATACCGCTGCGGTCATTCACCGCGCAACAGCCCAAGCTCGATCTGCGCGAGGTGCGCTGGATCGGGTTGGCGCCGCGTTCGGGATCGGGGCGTGTCTGGGTGCTCGACGCGTGGGCGCGACACGCCGCGCCGTCCACGCCCCGAGCCGGGACGGCAGCCACCGTCCTCGCTGGTGGCGAGGCCAAGTGGTTGGGGGACGGATACCGTGTCACTCTGCGCCTGACCAGCGCGCGGTCGGCGCCGCACGCGACCAGGATCGATTACCACTTGTCCGGGTATGAGCACAGCGGCACGCTGTCGCGGGGCCATCTCACGTTGCCCGCGGGGCGTCGGATCGTGTCGCGCACATTCGTTGTCGCGGCGCGCAAGCCCGATAACCGTTTGGTCGTGGCGACGTACCCCGACGAGTGGGGCCTGAATCTGACCGACTACGTCTGGCTGCCCGTCACGAATCCCCCCGGGACGGTCGGGGGCGGATCCTGACCGAGCCCGCCAACCGGTGCGGATCAGGACTTGGCGGACCTGGTCGCTAGCGTTCCTTCATGGATGTTGAACAGTTCCTTGCCGGGCTGAACGACCAACAGCGCGCCGCGGCGCAACTCGTGAGTGGACCGGTTGCCATCCACGCCGGGGCCGGCACCGGTAAGACACGGGTCATCACCCACCGGACTGCCTACGCCGCAGGCGTCGCTGCCATGCAGCCACAGACGGCTCTGCTCCTCACCTTCACCGACAAGGCGGCGACCGAGATGTCCCAGCGCCTCGCCGGGCTGGGCTTCCCCGGCGTCGCCGCCATGACCTTCCACAAGGCGGCCTGGCGTCAACTGCGCCACTTCTGGCCGCAGATCCACGGCGAGCAGTTGGGGGTCGTCGATCAGCCGTGGCGCATCGTTGCTCCGGCGATCCGGCAACTGCCCGGTCACTACCGCTTCACGGCCACCAAGGATGTCCTGGACACCATTTCCTGGATCACCAACTCCCGACTCAACGAATCCCGACTCAACGCAACGAATCCCGACTCAACGAATCGCGCCCCGAGAGCATGGACCTGTCACAGGCAGCGCAAGATGCAGACCGGGTCCTGCCGCTGCCGGCCGATCTGATGCAGCGCGTCTTCGACCACTACACGCGCAGCAAGTCGAAGCAGAACGTCGTCGATTTCGACGACATGATCTTGCGCACCACCGATCTGCTCCGCGCGCATCCCGACATCCTGGAACAGGTCCGGGCCAGATATCGGTGGTTCAGTGTGGATGAGTTCCAGGACACCAATCCCGCCCAGTTCGAACTGCTGCGGCTGTGGCTCGGTGATCGGCAGGACATCTGCGTCGTCGGTGATCCGCAACAGACGATCTACTCGTTCACGGGCGCGACGGATCGGTTCCTGACCCGGTTCTCCGGCTGGTACGAGTCAGCGCGCACCGTCGATCTCACCAGCAACTATCGATCGAGCCCTCAGATCCTGGCGCTGGCCAATCGACTCATCCCCGCGGAATCCGTGCTGACGGCGGTCGGCCCCGCCGGCCCGAGCCCCCGCATCGAGGAGTTCCCCGATGGCGACGCCGAGTTGGTGGCCATCAGGCAGGCGCTGCGGTCATGGCACGACGAGGGCGTTGCTTTTCAGGAGATGGCGGTGTTGGTCCGACTCAACGAAGACATACCGCCCATCGAGTCGGAACTCACCCGCGCGGGGGTCCCGTTCGTCGTGCGGGGGACGGCGTTCTTCCAGCGGCGCGAAATCAGGGCTGCGGTCCGCTCACTGGCGGGCGTGCCCCAAGACGCGGATCCCATCGAGAGTGTGGATGACACTTCTGGCCGATCAGTTCGGCTACGACCCCGACGACGACCCCGACACCCCCGCGGCGCGAGACCGGCACGCCGCACTGGGCACTCTGCGCGCGCTCGTCGTGGCGAGCGCCGACCAGGGTCTGCCGGCCGTGATCGCAGATCTCGAGCAACGAGCGGCCGCGGAACGTACCCATAGCGGTGCCGGGGTCACGTTGGCCACGCTGCATGGTGCCAAAGGCCTGGAGTGGGATGCCGTTGTCCTGCCAGGCCTGGAACAGGGCAAACTGCCGGTCAAACAGGCGCAGAAGTCAGCTGACCGCGTGGCGGAGGAACGGCGCCTGCTCTATGTCGGGATCACCCGAGCTCGCCGGCACCTGCTCCTGACTCGAGCCTCGCGCCGACCCGGCTCGCAAGGCAAACCGGTGTCTCGTCCGCCCAGCCAGTTTCTCCGTGAACTGCTGCCACCAGTCCCCTCGGTGCACCGCAGTACCGCATCCAAGCGGTCACGACGTACGGGCAGCCAACCGGCCGACCCCGTCGATCCCGCCGTGGAGACCGACCTCTACACCCGACTCAAGGCGTGGCGACTCGAGGTGGCGCGTACCGACGGGGTACCCGCCTATGTGGTTTTTCCCGACTCGACCCTCGGCCTCATTGCCCGCGACCGCCCTGGCACCCTCGCCGAACTCGCCGCAGTCCACGGTGTCGGCCCGACGAAGTTGGAGCGATACGGCGAGCAGGTGCTGAGCCTGGTCGAAGAGAGACTGCAGCCGGGATCTCGCACCGGCCCCGACTCAGTCCTCGGCCGTTCGCGATCTCGGTAGCAACAGCATGGGAGTCAGCGCACCCAGGCACAGCACGAGGACGATCGCCGCCGCGGTGAAGCCGGAACTCGCGAACTCCAGGAAGTCCTGTCCGGCCTGTGGGTCGTTGGCCCCTCCGGAGTTGATCCACTTCAACAGCGACTGCAGGGCGCGGGCGAGGATGGCTCCTGGGATGAGGGGGATCACGGGCGCGAAGGCGTAGACCGGCGAGGCCTCATGGGTGCGCGGACCCAGCGTGTAGGCCAGGGCACCGACCACGACTGCTGCGAAGTAGTCCGCAACGACAATCGTCACACCTTGCGCCTGCGCGAACTCGGTGATGAACCGGGCCAGGACCGCGATCGCGGCGACGATCGGCAGCGCGCGCTTGCGGACGTTGAACATCATCGCGAAGCCCGTTGCCGCAGGTGCTGCCCAGAGCACCGCCCACAGCGAGATCATGCGTGCCCCCAGAGGAACACCGCGATCGACAGCCCGAAGGTCGTGCCGAGCATGATGACACTGGCGCGGGTCAGCCGGGTGATGCCGTTCAGGTAGTTCGAGGTCAACAGGTCGGCGGTCCCGTTCAACAGCGGTACCCCCGGCACCAAGAACAAGATGCTGGCGGTCACGGCAGTGTTCACGCCGGGGTCTTGGTCGGCTCCCAGGGCCAGCGCCAACAGCAGGACGACCGAAACACTGACGAATGCGGCGATCAGGCAGTACACGAAGGGTTTGAATCTCTGCTTGACCATGATGTGACGCACGAGTGCCCCCGCGAGCCCCCCGAGTCCTGCCAGCGCCACTCCCAGCAGGTCGGCGCCGAAGAGCCCTGCGAAGGAACCACAACTGATCCCCAGGAGTATGAGAACCATCGGGACGGGGTAGCGCCGCTCCCGAGCAGCGATGTCGGCGAGTTCGGCGCGTACTTCTGCGATCGTCATGTCGCCGCTGCGCTTGGCGAGGTAGCTCAGATAACTCAGTTCGGTGAAGTTGACCCCGATCGCCGGGACAGTGCGGATCGCCGTGTGACTCGTACCCGCGCGGTGCACCGTCAGCCCGAGGCTGCCCGAGGACAGCCAGCACTCGGCCCGTTCGGCCCCCAAGGCCAAGGCGACGTGCCGCACGGTCTCGCGTACCCGGGCGGTGTAGCCACCTGACATCTGGACCCGGACACCGACCTCCAAGGCAGTCTGCATGATCGCCTCGAGTTGCCCCGGATCACCCGCTGCTTCGGCCACAGGTTCACGCTATCGGCGCAGGCTATCGGCGCAGCGAGAACTTGCGCATTGAGTTGACCGGTTGGTCCGACAAGCACGGTTGCCGACGCCGGGTCTGATTGCATGGGCGGGTGACACCGCTCGATCTGCCTTCCCGATGGCGGATGGGCCTGACCCAGATCCGTCGCGGAACTCTGGATGCACCGTGGTCCGCTGCCCCTTGGGCGTCGGTCGTACGGCGGACTGCCGTCGTGGTCGGCTTCGTCGCCTACGGCTTGTTCACCGGTCAACTCGACACGGCCGTCTTCGGCGCGTTCGGGGCATTGCAGCTGGGCCTGGGTGAGGCGGTGCTTCCCTGGCGCAGGCTGTTCGGTCTCGTCGTGATCGAAGTCGCGGCCCTCACAGCCGTCGGATTCGTGGCGGCGTGGACGAGTGGTACGTGGTGGACGGTCCCTCTGCTCGCTGCCATCGCCTATGCGCACGGCGTCACTTTCACGGCCGGACAGGTTCCGCGGGCGGTGGGTGTGGGGACGTTGGCGATCGGTGTGATCTTCGCCGGCCTACCGGTCACCGCTCCCGGCTCAGCCGCGGTATGGCTGGGCCTCGGGGCAGCGTGCCAGGGGCTGGTGTGGTTGCTGGTGTGGCCGTGGGAACGGGTACTTACGATCCGGCGAGCGCTGGCCAACCGGATCCGCGACATCGTTCGGATCGTGGGGTATCAGCGCCTGTCCGGGCGGGACAGCAACAATGCGTCGGCTGCCGTGGACGATCTGCGCGCAACGATCGCCGCATCCGGTGTTGCTGATCGGCAGGCAGCGTTGTCGCTCGTCGACGCGATCGACGACGTCAGACGCGGTGTCATCGCCTGGCGTGTGCTGAAGGCACCTGGCTTGGCGGAGCGGATGTCCGTCAGGGAGGTATTGCGAGATGACGTTCGGGTTCTGGATGAATCGGTCGGCAGGGCCGATCATCGCCAGTCACCTCGTGAGGCGGGGGAGCAGTGGGCGTCCGCGGAAGCGTTGGCCGCGGCCATCGACACGATGCAGGACCGAATCGATTCATTGCGAACAGGAGAGTCCGGCAGGGCCCCCCTGACCTCGCAGGCACCATCACCTGGATCACACCGCTCTCTTCTGCGTCCGGATTTGTCGCAACTGCGACATGGGCTGCGACTCGCGCTGGCCATCGCCATCGCTCAAGCTGTGACGCTCGTGATTCCGATCAACCACTCATTCTGGATCCCCTTGACCGTCGTCTTCGTGGTGCGTCCCGAGTGGTACACGACAGTGATCCGATCGGCGGCCAGGGTCCTGGGCAACCTGCTCGCGGTGGTGCTGATACCGGTGGCACTGGCTGTGGCAGGTGGCTGGGATCTGGCGACTCTGCTGCTCGTGGCGCTTATCGCGGGTGTGGGATTCCGTAACTTCTCGGGCAACTACGTGGCGGCTTCGTTCGGCGTCGCCGGAACCATCCTGGTCCTCGACCAGACGCTCGGGACCGACCCGTTCCTCTACGAGTGGCGGATCGTCGCCACTGTCGTCGGTGCACTCATCGGTCTGGCCGTGTCAGCGGTGATTCCGGCCTACCGGGGCCATGAGGGGGGTCGGCTGCTGGCGCGGGTGGTGTCGGGGCTGAGCGCATGGTCCCAGTCCGTGTGTCGGGGCATCATCGATCCGAGCGATTTCGACCCCGGCGCCAGCAGGGTGGCCGGTGAACAAGAACGCAACAACCTGATCCACATGCGGCCGGCGGTGGAGGCGGCGCTGCTCGAACCCCGCCCAAACGCCGATCCGCGGGTACTGTCCGTAGCCGTCGAGGCGGCTGATCGTGCCCATCTGTGTCTGCTGGCCTTGAGCTTCTACGCTCGCTTGCTCCATGAAGGGGGCCGGCCAGGCCTGGATGTCGGAGTCACCGCGCGCGGCATCCAGGACTCGTTCGGCGCCGCTGCGAGATGCCTGGGCGATGGAGAATCTGTGTCTGTGGATCAGCCGGCTCCTGAGGCAGCGGGGACGGTCCCTCGCACTCCGGAGGATCTCGCGGTCGTCATGCAAGCCCTGCGGCTGCGACAGGCGGCGACAGATCTCGCTGCCGCTGCCTCGTGGGCGACCTCAGAAGGACTCCCGTCTCAATCGCAGTGAGGAGCGACCGCTGGGGTTGTGCACCCGGATAGCACTCGCCGGACCGACGTGCGAACCGTACGATCAAGGCGTGCCCAGCCATCCGCGAGCCGTTCGTCGGATCTCGTTCGTCGCTGCATGCGCTGCACTGGCCACCGCGCTGACAGTGACACCGCCTGTGCCCCAGGTGCGGGCTGATTCGGGTCTGACGATCGAAGTGGTCAACCAGAACACGGCTGTTCCCGACTCGCAGGTATGGGTCACAGCGGAACAGACCCTCGCCGGGCAGTCGCCGTCGGTGCTGGCAGCCCCCGAATCGTTGTCGCGACGATCCGCGTTCACGGCGGCGTCTGTGAACAGTGGCAGGGTGAGCATCTCCTTCGATCAACCGGTCCCCGGGCCCCCGGCGGCCGCGCCCAGCCCCGACACGTCCGCGATTCGTTTCGACGTCGTGGAGTTGACGTACCCGGGGGTGGCGAACCTGACTGCAGTCGACATGTTCGGGATTCCGTTGGACCTGGAGGTGTACGACAGCGCCGGCAATCTCGCGGGTGCACGCCGCTGGATCTGCTACACCGACGTCATCCGGAGCCAGCTTCAGCAACGGATGACCGCTGCGGGCGGCACCTACTCGCGGGCGGAACGGCGTACTGGCTCCGGGGACTTCCTGCGGCTGGTCTCCCCGAACATCAGCAGTGGACAGAACCCGACCGGCTACCCGGATCTGACGGACTATGTCACCTCACTCAAGGGACAGCAACTCACGGTGAGGGGGACGTTCACCGGATCGTCCGCTCAGCCGTACGACTTCCGGGGATCATTCTCGGGGCCCGGGCTGGGGACCCTGCGCCTGCAGTCACAACTGGGCGACGGGCTGCAGGATGTCGTGATCGACGGGGACACCCTGCCCGGGAACACCCCACCCGACAACGCCATCTACTCCAACAACGGCCCCTACCAGTTGGGCAATTCTCCCGCTGACCACTTCGTCGGCGAGAACGATGTCTACGCGGCGGTCTACCGTGACGTCGTCGCTGGATTCGCCTGGGGTTTCTGGGGCAGCCCAGGACTGGGCAACGACACGGCCTCCTTCGACGTCAGCCGGTCACCGGGCCCCTTCGAGGGGGCGCAGCCGAGTCATCCGTACTACAACGTCTGGGCGGCAGCACTGTTCGGCTACACCCAGGCGTACGGGTTCCCGTTCAGTGACACCTTCAACGATGCGCCCGGCCGGAACCCATTGCTGGGATTGCCCGCTGGGGGCACGCTACGAATCATCGTGCGTCCCGATCAGAGTCCCTCCGACTGCACGTCGAACACCCCCGATCGACCGGATCCGCCGTCCAAGGTCACCGGGTTGAAGGTGGCGGTCATTCACTTCGGACACAAGGCTCGCGCCAAGTGGCGGGCGGTGTCGATGGCCACTGCCTATCAGGTGCGCTGGTGGAACAAGGGGCGCTACACCAAGTGGAAGTCGGTCACCAAGACCCAGGCTCTGCACAAGGTCAAACCCGGCCGGCTCTACAAGGTCCAGGTCCGAGCCCGCACCCAAGACGTTGCCGGGCCGGTGGTGACGCGGAAGTTCCGCGCGCGGAGGTGATCAGCCGACCCGGATTCGGCCCTTCATCCCCGCTGCTGCGTGACCCGGCAGGGTGCACAAGTACTTCACGGTTCCCTTCTTCAGCTTCACCGTGATCGACCGCGTCCCCTTGTCGAAGTCGGGCGTCTCGACGGACCCCACCTTGAGGTCGTGGGTCATTCCCGACTTGTTCGTGTACCGGAACGTGTAGGTCCCTGGTTTCAGCTTCGTGGGCATTCCGACGAAGGACATCGGGTCAGACGCCGGGCTCGTGACCTCGATGGTGCGAGCGGCCCACGCCGGCGTGGCGATACCAGCCAGAACGAGTGTGGCAGTGGCAGTCGCGGCGGCGGTTCGGATGCGCATGAGCAGTCCTTTCGGTCAGGATCCCGGAGTCGGTCGGGGGTGACTTGTCGACCGGGAATGTGCCTGGTGGGGGTGGTCTCTACCGTCTGGCGTGTCGTCTGGATACAGGGTGCCATGTCGTTCGGAACTGTGCCCTCAGCGCATTTCTGTGCGGCCGAGAACAAGCCTGAGAGGGGTCCGCCGGCGCAGCGGCTCCAGAGAGGAAGTGGCGCGGGTACCGTGTTCGGATGCGGCGTATCGGGATCCTCGGGGGGATGAGTTGGGAGAGCACCGCGTTGTACTACCGCCTCCTGAACGAAGGAGTGCGCGATCGCCTGGGCGGTCTGCATTCCGCCGACCTGATCCTGCGGTCGCTGGACTTCGCGGATGTCGAGGGGCATTTCGACGCCGACGACTGGGACGGACTCGGGGCCACTCTCGCAGCTGAAGCGCTCGCCCTGCAGGACCAGGGTGCGGAACTCCTCCTCATCGCCACCAACACCGTCCATCGGGTGGCCGACCAGATTGAACGTGACCTCGGGATTCCCCTGGTCCACATCGCCGACGCCGTCGGTCGCACGGCGGCGGAATCCGGGCGGCATACGGCCGGGTTGTTGGGTACCCACTTCACGATGACTCAGCCGTTCTACGCCGAGCGATTGGCGCGGCATGGTGTCGCCACGCTGGTCCCGGAAGCAGGGCAGCGTGACCTTGTCGACGCGATCATCTTCGACGAGTTGGTTCTCGGTCGCTTCACCGAAGAGTCGCGTCAATACGTGTGCAGTGTCGCGGCGGACCTCGCCGAGCAAGGCGCCGATTGCATCGTGCTCGGCTGCACCGAACTGGAACTCCTGGTCACCGGTGACGACATCCCAGTCGACGTCATTCCCTCCACCGCCGTTCACGTGCGGGCAGGACTCGACCTCGCTCTTGAGGCTTGACCGACAGCCTTTTCCACTAGCACTGGTCGGAGCCGGAGTCCGTGGTCGCGCCCGCTCCCGTGATGAACCGCCACGAATAGGCGTCCTCATCCAATGTCAGAGCGAGGACACCGAAAGCGTCGTTACTTCGGAACTCGGAGTTGGGCTGGATCGTCCCGAAGCTGTAGAGCGGCGCCCCTCCGGTGCCTACGACGAACTGGCGGATTCCGGAGGGTGTCTGAGCGCCGGAGGAATCCATCCGCGCGAATCGTTCGTAGTCGTGATCGTGGCCGCTGAGCATCATGTCGGCCCCCGCCGCCCGTCAGAAGCGCCCACAAGGGTGCCGTCTCATCGTTGTTGCCGTGCGGCCCACTGGAGTAGCGAGGGTGATGGGTGACGGCCACCAGGCATTGGGTCGGGTGAGCTGCGAGATCCTGTACGAGCCACTGGTACTGACGAGAGGTGGCATCACATCCGCCGACCTTGGAGCAGTTCGAGTTCAGCATCACGAAGTGCCAACCGCCGATGTCGGTGGAGTACCACGGGTCGCCGGCAGTTCCCACGCGGCTGCCAAAGTATCCGAAGTACCCGACCGCATCCGTGTGGTACTCGTGATTGCCCGGGACCGGCCAGGTCCGGTCTTTGAACGGCCCGAAATGCGGGTCGTAGCAGTTGGCGAAGTCCGTGCTCGTCCCGTTGGGGTAGGCGATATCTCCGGGTGCGAACATCGGCCCTGTGGTGTCAGCGATGAGTCCAGCCGTCTGGGCCGACTCCCGCGGACCCGCACCACCCGATGTCGCCGACGACCGTGATTTGATCTTGACGGGCGGTCGTCGTGGTCACGGTCACCGGCGTGGTCGAGGTGATGCCGTCGGTATCTCGCGTGAACAGCGCGTAGGAGTAAGTCGAGTTCTGCGTGAGCCCCGAGTCGGTTGCAGTCGTGGGGGAGGCTGCCGACCATGGAACGCCCGTGCCGGCGTTCGGCTCCGTGGGGGGTGTCGAGCCCGAAGCTCGGCGCACGATCACTGATGCCAGATCCGGGTCACTCGGGTTCGTCCAGGAGAGCGCGATGGTGTCGATCGTGCGCTGCGTCACCGCGAGTCCGGTGATGGACCCGGGTGCGGGGGGGTCCGGTGGCGCAGGAGTCGGCGTGGCCGAAGGAGTGGGACGTGGGCGAAGGAGTGGGACTGGGCGAAGGCGAAGGAGTAGGTGCAGGTGTCGGACTCGAGGGGGGCTCTTCCCGCACGGACACGCGGATCTTCGCGCGGTGGTCTGCCACCACACGTACCCGGCGCCGGGACTGCTCCACGACACTGGACCCGGCGTTGGGTCCCACCGCCGACGCCCGCACCCGATATCGCCCGGGTGTGAGTCCCCGCAGCGTTGTGGTGGTCCTGACCCTCACTCGGAAGTGATGTCTTCCCCGCACCACGACTTTGGCGCGGTGGCCCGGGTCCCTCGAGATTCCGACTCGGAGGCTGCCGGTCTGCTTCTTCGTCGCCGGTGTGATCGTCGCGGTCGCGCCATGGTCGGCAGTTGCTTCGGCGTGCACAGGTGATGCGACAGCCAGCAGCAGGGCCACCGGGACAACAAAGGTGCGCATCATTGGTCCGATCGGAGATGCCCACATCATCGGACGATGCTCAGCGAATGATGAGCCCCCCTTACCCGAACGGGGGAATCACGCCCGAGCAGGTCAGCAGGAATCCGAGCCAGTGTCCTGTTGGGCGCCGATGACGGTCGGCAGGAAGTTCCAGGAGTACTGCCCCGCTCCGAGCGTCAGACGCAGCATGCCGTGAGTGTCGTTCTGGCGGTATTCCGACATCGGGTTCTCCGACTTGAACTGCCGCAACGGAGCCCCCCCAGTGCCGACGATGACCTGGCGCAGGCCATCGGGGGTGCGTGTGCCCGCATTGTCCAGTCGCGGGAACCGCTCGTACGAATGCTGGTGTCCAGTGAGCAAGAGGTCGGCACCGTGATCCATGAGGAGGCGCCACATGTCGCCCACAGCGGCCCGGCCGCCGTCTCCTTCGGCACCGCTGGAGTACAGCGGATGGTGCCAGACAGCGGCGATACACCTACGGGGGTTGGCCGCCAGGTCCTGCGCGAGCCACTGGTATTGGCGGGAGTCCGGTTTGCAACCGCCCACTGCCCAGCAGTTGGAGTTGAGCATGACGAAGTGCCATTCCCCGAAATCGACCGAGTACCAGGGGTCGGTCTGGGTGCCGACCCTCGGGCCGAAGTAGTCGAAGTACCCCACAGCGCCGGAGTTGTACTCGTGGTTGCCCGGGACTGCCCAGGTGCGGTCGCGGAACTGCCCGAAATGGGGGTAGTAGCAGTTGAGGAAGTCCTCGGGAGTCCCGTCCGGATAGACCAGATCGCCGGGAGCGACGAAGGGTTCGGTCGTGGACACCGAGGCAAGCAGCGCCGCCGTGTCCGCCACTGCGCCGAGTTCGCACTGCGCGATGTCCCCTGCGGTGTAGATGATGGTGTCAGGCGCTGGTTCGGACGCCGTTCTTGTGCTGGCGCTGGCAGGAATCGGATTGATGTTGCCCGTGGCATCACGGGTGAACACGGAATAGGAGTACTTGGTGTCGCGGGACAATCCGCGGTCGACGGTGGAGTTCGCGAGAGCTGCCCGCAGGGGTACTGCAACCCCGTCGCTCGGCGACATCGGTGGCGCGTCGCCTTGGGTCCGACGCACCAGGACCTCAGTGAAGTCGGCATCGGTCGGGTTGCTCCACGACATGGCGACCGTGGACTCGGTCGCCTGGCCGATGAGCAAGTTGGCGACGGGAGCTGGAGGAGTCGAATCCAGTGGCGCAGGTGCCGGCGGGTCGGGTGTGAACTTGTAGGTGACACGGACCTTGGACTTCTTGTCCGGACGGATCCGGACCTTCTTCTTCGACACCTTTACGGTCACCTTGCCGCCGGGGGCGGTGGTCTTCTCGGCTCGAATCCGGTAGGTGCCGACGGTCAGTTTCGTCAACGTGGTCGAGGTGCCGGTCAATGTGCTGAAGCCATCAGATCCGGTGATCGCTACCCGGGCTGTGGCCGCTGCCGACTTCTTCACCTTGACGCGGAGTTTTCCGGTCGGCGGGGGTTTCTCCTTCTCTTTCCCCTTGCCCTTGTCAGGCTCTTTCCCCTTTCCCTTGGCAGGCTCTTTCCCCTTGCCCTTGTCAGGTCGTTTGTCCTTCTTCGGTGAGGGCAGCAGCTGCGTGGCGGGTGAGGTCACGGATTCGGGAGTCGCAGAGGTGGCCGCGGAGCTGGTGGCCCCGGTGCCCACCGAGATCACGATGATCGAGGTAGCCAGCGCTATCACGCCAGTTCTTCGCCGCTGCATGTGATCCTTCCTCAGTGTTCGCCGTGTCCCCAGCGTCCGCCGCGTCCAACAGCGTCCGCCGCGTCCCCGAAACACAACAACGGTTTCGAGCGGCGGGGAAACAATGATCCGGAAACCGGATACGGCGCACCCGGTGCTCGTCACCGATGTTCGCTCCACCATTGCATATCCCCGGTGACATCCGGTAACGGTGCACTGGCGTGGCGTCGCGACGGTCGGCACCGCGGCACCGCAGTCCCCCCCGGTCCGCGTAGCGTGTTCGGGTGACTGCTACTTCCGGCATCGCGCCGGCCGCCATGATCACGCGCGAGTTTCCCGGGGCTGCCCCCATGAGCCAGTTCCTGACGCGACAGTCCGCGTGGCTGCGAGCCCAGGGGTTCGACCCGGAGGATGCTCTCGCAATCTCGGCCACATGTCGCGACGAGATCCTGGCTCCGCTTCGCGCCCAAGTCCGGACCCACTGGCATCGAGCGTTCGACTTCAGCAGCCTGTCCGGGCTCCCTTTGGCAGGTCTGACCGGTGCCCGCGCGGCTCTCGGACACGCTCCTCAGACGGGGGACCGCGTCGAGATGGTCGTCTTCGCGCTGCCCCACATCGGCGTGTTGGCCGACGGCGCCGTCGGACAGGCGATGCGACGCGGCCGAGTCGATCCCACCACCGCCTGCGGATCGCTGGTCGCCGCGATCGAGCAGTCGCAGACGGATCCCATCGGCGCCATGGATCCCGATGACCCCGAACAGTCTCTGGTTCGTGCCCGGTTGCTGGCCGAGATCCCCGACCTGGCGCGCTGCGACCTGCGAACCGTCACCACCACCGTGAGAGATCTGATGGTCGCCGACTTGTGGCGCATGCTGCAGGGCATCAGCGACACCGATCAGGTGGACCTTGCGCTGGTATCCGGGCTAGTGGTCCACGGTCCGGACGGTCTCGATTTCGTGGTGCCAGGGACGTGTCGGGTGCGCACCAGAGGCCGGGTGGTCGACTCCGCCGGTGCGTACGACTGACGCGAGGGTGATCTGACTCAAGCGCGCACTGGAGTCACGGTGACCGACTCGAGTGTGACCGACTCGAGGGGGTAGTGCCGCGATTCCTGGTGAGGCGAATCAGCCGTGGGTCGGGAAACCCAGGTTGATGCCCCCATGGGCTGGATCGGGCCAACGACTCGTGACGACCTTGCCCCGCGTGAAGAAGTGGAATCCTTCCGCTCCGTGGGCATGGGTGTCCCCGAACAACGATGACTTCCAACCCCCGAAGGAGTAGTAGGCCATCGGCACCGGGATCGGGACGTTGACCCCGATCATTCCGACGGTCACTTCGTTCTGGAACTTCCGGGCAGCGCCGCCATCGCAGGTGAAGATCGCCGTGCCGTTCCCGTATGCATGCGAGTTGATGAGCGCCAGACCCTCCTCGAAGGACGCCACCCGGACTACGGACAGCACGGGGCCGAAGATCTCGTCGGTGTAGACCGTCATCTCGGGTGTGACCCGGTCGAGCAGTGTCGGCCCGAGCCAGAATCCGTTGGGGTCCCCATCGGGCTCCACCAGGCGGCCGTCGACCACGAGTTCAGCGCCTTCGGCCACACCCGCGGCCACGTACCCGGCGACCTTGTCCCGGTGGACGGCGGTGACCAGGGGGCCCATGTCGCAACCCTTGCGGCCGTCACCGGTGCGCAGGGAAGCCATACGTGTCGAGATGGCAGCGATCAGGTCGTCAGCGATGGGTTCGACGGCCACGACGACGGAGATGGCCATGCAGCGTTCTCCCGCGGATCCGAATCCCGCATTCACTGCCGAGTCGGCGGTGAGTTCGAGGTCGGCATCCGGCAGTACCAGCATGTGGTTCTTCGCGCCGCCCAGAGCCTGGACCCTTTTGCCGTGCGCAGTGCCGGTCTCGTAGACGTACTTGGCGATCGGCGTGGAACCCACGAAGCTGATCGACGCGACATCTGGGTGCGTCAGCAGGGCGTCGACTGCCACCTTGTCGCCGTGGACCACATTGAAGACACCGTCGGGAAGCCCCGCCTGCTGCCAGAGGTCCGCGATCATCATGATCGCGCTGGGGTCCTTCTCCGATGGCTTGACGACGACAGTGTTCCCGGCGGCTATCGCGATGGGGAAGAACCACATGGGCACCATGGCCGGGAAGTTGAACGGGGAGATGATGCCGACCACCCCCAAGGGCTGGCGCATGGAGTAGACGTCGACGCCCGTTGACACCCCCTCGGAGTAGCCGCCCTTGAGGAGATGGGCGTTGCCGCAGGCGAACTCGACCACTTCGAGGCCGCGGGTCACTTCACCGAGTGCATCGGAAAGGACCTTGCCGTGTTCGGCGGTGATGAGCTCGGCGATCTCTTCCTTGTGCGCGTTCATCAGTTCCCGGAATCGGAACAGGATCTGCATGCGCTTGGTCAGTGTCGCGCGCCCCCACCCGTCCTCGAAGGCCGCGCGGGCAGCGGCAACGGCGCTGTCGACGTCTGCGGCGGTCGCGAAATCCACGGTCTTGGTCACCTGTCCGGTGGCCGGGTCGTAGACATCGCCGTGGCGATCAGCGGTGCCCGTCCAGGGACGACCGGCGATCCAATGCGTGATGCGATCGGTCGTCTGCATGACTATCTCTCCTTGGTTGTCGGGTGATCACCCGGTTGTCGTGTCTTTCCACATCAGTCAGCTGTCGAAACCCAGCCCCATGCGGTCGAGGGTGCGCAGCCAGAGATTGCGTCGCCCCAGGTCCGCGTCCGCAGCCTGAAGGGACCGACGCGTGATGTCCACGCCGATCTGCCGGATCGGCTCGGGTGGGAACGGCAGCGGCTTGGAGCGCACCATCTTCAGGCGGGTGCGGGGCGTGTCCTCGGATCGCAGCAGATCCAGCATGGTGTCGGCGCCGAACCGCGACGCTCCCACACCCAGCCCGGTGAAGCCCACGCAGTAGACCAGGCGTCCGCCGAACGCCGAACCCCAGAACGCGCTGAACCGCGAGCAGGTGTCGATCGCTCCCGCCCACGCGAACTCGACGGGGACATCCCCGACGGCCGGGAAGGTGTCGTGAAGGTGTTGGACAAGGCGGGCGGTGAGGAAGTCGTCCCGCTCCAATGTCGACCCCGGACGCTCCCCTCGCTGGTACACCGCGTCATAACCGCCCCATAGGATCCGGTCGTCCTGCGTCAGTCGGTAGTAGTGGAACTGGTTGCCGGAGTCGCTGATCCCCTCACGGCCGTTCCAGCCGATCTGACGCCGGATCTCGGGTGGCAACGGGGCCGTGACCACGACGTGGTCGAACACCGGGATGACGTAGTGGGAGATCCGCTTGAGTAGGGGTGTGTGCGCGGCTGTTGCCAGCGCCACCCGGTGTGCGACCACGGCGCCGGAGTGAGTGCGCACCTCGACTCCGGATCCGGAAGCCCGCACGCCGGTCACAGGGGAGTGCTCGACTACTGCGCACACCCAGGGACTCCGCCGCGCGGGCCAGGCCCCAACTCAGCCGGGCGGGATCGACCAGCCCGACGTCGGGGTCCCGGATCGCCCCTACGTAGGTGGGCGAGTCCACCAGGGCTCGGGTGTGGTCGCGGTCCAGCAACTCGAGGTCGACACCGTAGTCCTCGGCTTCGGCCATGCCGTCGGCGAGGTGCGCCAACTGGTAGTCCTCGGTGGCCACCCAGAGGTCACCGGTGTGCTCGTAGCCGCATTCGATGCCGTACTTCGTGATCGTGTCCTGGATCTCGGCGAGGTTCTGTATCCCCAGGCGGTGCAGTTCCGCGAATTCGTCCGGCCAGCGTGCGATGCCGTTGGCGTGGCCATGCGTGATGGACGCTGCGACGAATCCACCGTTGCGACCACTGGCGGCGTTGGCGATGCGGCCGCCTTCGATGAGCACGACGTCGTGCTCAGGGTGGCGTTCCTTGGCGCGCAGGGCCGTCCAGAGGCCGGTCAGACCGCCACCGACCACCACCAGGTCGCAACTGGTGCGCCCCTCCAATGGGTCGCGAGCGGCCGGGCGGTCGGACTGGGACAGCCAGAAGGGCTCGTGCCGGACATCGCGCAGTGCCGCGTGTGCGCGCTCGCCCGGTGCTGGGGCGAACGGCATGTCAGCCTTCCTTCTTCTTCCTGCTGGCCAGCTGACCGATGACGACGATCGCCAGCGCGATCATGAACATCGCGGTGGCGATGACGTTGGCCTGGGGCGGGATGCCGCGGGTGGCCGAGACGTACACGAATTTGGGGAACGTCGTGAACTGACCCGAGTTGAAGTTGGTGATGATGAAGTCGTCGAAACTCAGCGAGAACGCGAGCAGCGCGGCTGCCGCGATGCCAGGGGCGACGAGGGGCAGCGTGATGCGGCGGAAGGCTCCCCATTCGCTCGCATAAAGATCCATGGCCGCTTGCTCCAACCGTGGATCGAGGCTCGCCAATCGCGCCTTGACCGTGACCACGACGAAACTGATGCAGAACATGATGTGGGCGATGACGACAGTCGTGAATCCCAGCGGTACGAACATGTTGAGGAACAGGGCCAACAGCGATGAACCGAGGACAACCTCAGGAGTCGCCATGGGCAGGAAGATCAGCAGGTTCGTCGTCGAGCGGCCGCGGAACCGGTGGCGCACCAGAGCGAAGGCGATGAGGGTCCCCAGGATGGTCGCTACCGCCGTGACGACGGCCGCCACCATGATGGAGTTGACCACGGAACCGCACACCTCGGGGGCGCCACAGGGATTGAGCCAGTTCTCGAGTGTGAATCCCTGCCACACCAGGTTGGTGCGACCGGCGGCGTTGAACGAGAACGCGAATGTGTAGGCCACGGGAAGCAGCAGGTAGATGAATGCGATGACCGCGTACACCTTGATCGCGTTGCGCCCCAGCCACCCCCGGAACTTCTGCCCGGCTGACAGAGGTTTGCCCTCGACCGGTGCGGTTGACGTGGCGGCGCTCATACCAGGTCCTCCGTTCCGACCTTGCGGACATAGATCAGCACGAGAATCAGGATCGAGACCATGAGGATGAACGACAACACGGCAGCCGTCGGATAGTCGTTCACGCTGAGGAACGTGTATTCGATGCGGTTGCCGATCATCGTGTTGCTCGGTCTGCCGAGCAGCGCAGCGTTGACGTAGTCACCGGCTGCGGGGATGAACGTCAGCAGGGTTCCGGCGATGACCCCGGGTAGTGACAGCGGGAAGGTCACTTTGAAGAATCCGGTGGCCGGCTTGGCGTAGAGGTCCCCGGATGCCTCGATCAGTCGGCGATCGACTCGTTCGAGGCTGGCGTAGATGGGCAGGGTCATGAACGGCAGGAAGTTGTAGGTCAGGCCGGTGATGACGGCGAGTGCCGAGGGGTAGATGCCACCCGTGTCTCCCACGAGCCCGATGGTCCTCAGAACCGCCACGACGGGACCCTCGTCGGCCAGGATCTGGCGCCAGGCGATCGTTCGGAGGATGAACGACACGAAGAACGGTGCGATCACCATGACCAGCAGAAGGTTGCGGTATTTGCCCGCTCGGAACGCGATGGCGTACGCGAGCGGATATCCGATCAGAAGAGCAAGGATGGTCGCGATGGCTGAGTAGAAGAACGATCGGATGAGCGGGACGTAGTAGGTGTCGTCGGTCAGGGTTTCGGCGTAGTTGCTGAACGAGAAAGTCTGCTCGAACTGGCCCACCTCACCCCCAGGAACCGGTGTCTGCAGGCTCGTCAAGAACAGCGACACCAGGGGGATCACGAAGAAGATCCCGAGCCACAGCATGCCCGGGAGCATGAGCAGGTACGGAGCTAACTTGCCGCGTTTGTTCGGTGGCGGAGGCTTCTGGCGTTCGTCTTCGATCGTGTCGCCGATGGCCTGAGCGATAGCCATGGATTCAGCTCGCCACGAGTGCGTCAGGGTCGATCTCGACGCCGGCGTTGATGTCGTCGTTGCCGTTCAGCACGAACCCATGCGAAGCGGCCCAGGTCAGCCTCACCCGAGACGCGACCGGTTGCAGCGCTTGTGAGTTGAGGTTCTGGGCGAACACCTGGATGACTTCGCCGCTGGGTGTGCGGACCTCGTACTGGGTGGAGACACCGAGGAAACTGGTCGCTTCGACCACGCCGTCGACGAAGTTGCCGTCGGTCGGCGCGACAGCCGCGTCATCGAGACCGGCGATGTGGATCTTCTCGGGTCTTACTCCGACAAGCACCCTCGAGCCCGTGGCGGTGGACACGTCCCGCCCCAATCGGGACTTCGGCATGCGGAACCGGCCGTCCGGGTCCTCGAGCACCAGTTCTTCGCCATCGACCTCCACCACTGTCGCTGGGAAGAGGTTCGACTGGCCCAGGAAGTTGGCCACGAACGCGGTGTCCGGGGATTCGTACAACTGCGTGGGCGGGCCCATCTGCTCGATGATGCCGTTGTTCATGACGGCGACCGTGTCGGCCATGGTCATGGCCTCCTCTTGGTCGTGCGTCACGTGGATGAAGGTCAGTCCCACCTCGGTCTGGATGCGTTTGAGTTCCAACTGCATCTGGCGGCGCAGTTTGAGGTCCAGCGCGCCCAGCGGCTCGTCGAGCAGAAGTACTGCTGGGCGGTTCACGATGGCGCGGGCCAAGGCGACGCGCTGTTGTTGGCCGCCGGACAACTGGGTGGGTTTGCGGTCAGCGACCTGCGACAACTGGATCAACTCCAGTGCGTCGTCCACGGGCTTCTTGACGTCCTTGATTCCGCGGCGCTTCAGACCGAACCCGACGTTCTCGCGGATGGTCATGTGGGGGAAGAGGGCGTAGTTCTGGAAGACCGTGTTGACGGGTCGTTTGTACGGCTTCAGATGGGTGATGTCGGCATCGCCGATCCGGATTCGGCCCGCGGTCGGGTCCTCGAGTCCGGACACCATGCGCAGTGTCGTCGTCTTGCCGCAGCCCGAAGGCCCGAGCAGGGCGAAGAACGAGCCCTGCGGCACTTGCAGAGACAGGTCGTCGACCGCCTTGAAGTCGCCGAACGCCTTGGACAGGTTCTCGAGGAAGAGGTCCCCCTCGGCCTTGGTGATGTCGGTCTTCGCCATGCTCCCGCCTCAGCCCTGGATCACTCGGCCGAAGGATTCGGAGTACTCGGCCTGTTCCTCCGGGGTCAGGGGGCGGAACACCTGCGACTCGTTCAGGGTCGCGTCGCTGGGGAAGATCCATTCACTCTTGGCGAGTTCCGGATCGATCTTCATCATCTCTTCCTTGGCGCCCTTCACCGGACAGATGTAGTTGACGTAGGCGGCGACCTCGGCAGCGTTCTTGGGGTCGTAGTAGAAGTTCATCAACTCCTCGGCGCCCGTCTTGTTGGTCGCCGTCACCGGGATCATCAGGTTGTCCGACCACAGCGTGCCGCCGGTGTCGGGCAGGGCGAAGTCCCATTTGTTCCCGTTCTCGGCGTTGATCTGGAAGATGTCGCCGCTCCAACCGATCGCAGCATAGGCCTGCCCGTTGATGAGGTCTTCTTTGTACGAGTTGCCCTTGACCTGCTTGACCTGGCCGGAATCCACCTGCTGCTGCAGGACGTCGAGAGCCGCATTGAACTGTTCGGTGGTGAACGGCTCGTCGATGGCGACGCCCTGACTCATCATGATCAGCCCGATGGTGTCGCGCATCTCGGACAGCACGACGACCTTGCCCGCAAGTTCGGGCGCCCACAGGTCCTCGACGGTCCTCAGGCCGTTGGGGACCATCTCCTTGTTCCAGGCCAAGCCCCCGAACCCGGACTGCCAGGTCAGGGAGAACTTGCGGCCCGGGTCGAAGGCGACGTCCGCGAGCGCGGGCAGGATGTTCTTCTTGTTGGGAACGTTGGCTTCGTCGATCTCGGCGACGTATCCCTTCCGGATCCACTCACCAGCGAGCCAGTCGGTCAGCGTGACGATGTCGTAGCCGATGTTCTGGCCGTTCGCCAACTGGGGCGCGACCTTGCCGTTGAACGAGACGTTGTCCTCGATGTCCTCGCGGTACTCGACCGTCTGGCCCGATTCCTTCTCAAAGCGCTCCAGCGTCGGGTAGCTCTTCGTCTTGCCGTCGTAGTCGAGGTACAGCGTCCAGTTGGCCCAGACGATCGTGTTGCTGTCGCCACCGCCCGAGGCGGCGGGCGAGGATCCGGAAGTACTACCGCCGGTGCCGCAGGCGGCCAGGCCGGCGGCTGCTCCGGTGGCGCCCACAGCGGCCAGGAAGTTGCGGCGGGACATCGCCTGACGCAGGGCTTCGATGCGCGGATCAGGATGCTTCTCGGTCACGGTTCTCTCCCTGGGTGTGGGTGTGTTGCCAACTTAGCCGGGGTTCAGCCCGGGTTGCTGAAGATCGTGCGATGCCATTCCTTGCGGGCGGTCCCCGTGATGTCCATCGACACATGCTTGATCTGGGTGTACTCCTCGAAGGAGTACAGGCTCATGTCCTTGCCGATCCCGGATTGTTTGTAGCCGCCGTGCGGCATCTCCGAGACGATCGGGATGTGGTCGTTGATCCACACGCAGCCGGCCTCGATCTCACGCGAAGCGCGATGGGCGCGCACGACGTCCATCGTCCAGGCCGACGCGGCGAGGCCATACGGGGTGTCGTTCGCCAGGCGAAGTCCCTCGTCGTCGCTGTCGAAGGGAAGCGCGACGAGGACCGGTCCGAAGATCTCCTCCTGCACGATCTCGCTGTCCTGAGCGGCATCGGTGATCAGGGTCGGGCGGTAGAACGACCCCTCGGGCAGGTCCTCGGGAGCTGAGCCCCCGCAGGCCACTGTCGCCCCTGCCGCGACCGCGCGCTGCACCATGCCCGCGACTTTGTCGCGTTGCGCCACAGAGATCAAGGGACCCAGATCGGTGTCGGGCGACGAGGTGTCGCCGAGAACCACCTTGTCCATCACTGTGGCGACTCCGGCGACAAAGTCGTCGAACAGGGAACGGTGTACGTAGGCGCGGGTGGCTGCCGTGCAGTCCTGGCCCGTGTTGATGAGAGCTCCCGCGACGGCTCCTTGGATCGCTGCGTCCAAGTCGGCGTCATCGAACACCAGGAACGGCGCCTTGCCGCCGAGTTCCAGATGCGCCCGTTTGAGTGATGCCGTCGCCACCTCCGCGACGCGGTGGCCGACCTTGGTGGACCCGGTGAACGAGACCATTCGGACCGTCGGGTGGGCGACGAGCGCCTCGCCCACTTCGGGGCCGGTGCCAGTGAGAACGTTGAACACGCCGTCGGGCAAGCCGGCCGCCGTGGCATCTTCCGCGAGCATCAGGCTGGTCAGGGGCGTGAGTTCGCTGGGTTTCAGCACGATCGTGTTGCCGGCCGCGACGGCGGGGAGCATCTTCCACATGGCCATCTGCAGCGGGTAGTTCCATGGCGCGATGGAACCGATGACCCCGACGGGTTCGCGCCGGATGGTGGAGGTGTGATCGCCGTCCCATTCCGCGGCGGCGCTGCCCTGCAACTGCCGAGCCGCCCCCGCGAAGAACAGGGCATTGTCGATGGATCCCGGCACGTCGAAACCGGTGGCCAGACGGATCGGTTTTCCCGCTTGTTCCGACTCGACCTGGGCGTACTCATCGGCACGGGCGCGCATACGGTCGGCCAGAGCCAGCAGCGCCTCGCTGCGGACGACCGGGGGAACGCGTGACCATTCGGCGAACGCTGCCGCCGCGGCTGAAACCGCCGTGTCCACATCCGATGCGTCGGCCAGCGTTACGGAGGCCACGGTGCGACCATTCGCAGGGTTGGTCACGTCGAGCTTCTCGCCGGAACTACCTTCGCCGGCGCGACCGGCGATCCACTGGCCGTGTGCCACCGTCACTCCTCGATGGCGGACATGACGTGCTTGATGCGGGTGTAGTCCTCGAGTCCGTACATCGACAGGTCCTTGCCGTAGCCGGAGTGCTTGTAGCCTCCGTGCGGCATCTCCGCCACGAGGGGGATGTGAGTGTTGATCCACACGGTGCCGAAGTCCAGGGCCTTCGCCATGCGCAGCGCCCGGCCGTGGTTCTCCGTCCAGACACTCGACGCGAGTCCGTACTCGACGCCGTTGGCTTTCTCGACCGCGTCGGCCTCGTCATCGAACCGCTGCACAGTCATCACGGGACCGAAGATCTCGTTCTGAACGGCTTCGTCCTTCTGGTTCAGGTCGACGACCACTGTCGGGTCGATGTAGAAACCCCGGTCGCCGGGCCGCACGCCTCCGGCAGCGACAGTCGCGTGGGCCGGGAGACGTTCGATGAAGCCCATGACCTTCTCCATCTGGGCTTGGTTGTTCAGAGGGGGAACGAGCGCGTCCTCGTCTTCCGGGCCACCCTCGAAGGTGGTCTTGGTGTTCTTGGCCTGTTCGGCGAGGGCGGCCACGAACTCGTCATGAATTCCGCTTTGGGCCAGGACCCGCGTCGCAGCGGTGCAGTCCTGCCCGGCGTTGAAGTAGCCGGCGACGGCGAGCCACTCCGCCGCCTTGGCGGCGTCGGCGTCGTCGAAGACGACCACGGGGGCCTTTCCGCCCAACTCCAAGTGCACCCGCTTGACCGACTTCGAGGCCTCTTCGGCGACCTGCATGCCGGCTCGCACAGACCCGGTGATGGCCACCATGTCGATGCCGGCGTGGGAGACCAAGGTCCGCCCGGTGTCCCGGTCGCCGGTGATGACGTTGAACACGCCGGGGGGCAGAATCTCAGCCTCGGTGATCAACTCGGCCAGCCGCGCTGTCGACACGGGGGTGGTGTCCGAGGGCTTGAGGATCACGGCGTTGCCCGCTGCGATGGCAGGGATGAACTTCCAGATCGCCATCATCAGGGGGTAGTTCCAGGGAGTCACTTGCCCGATGACGCCGACCGGTTCGCGGCGGATCATGGACGTGAATCCGCTCATGTATTCACCGGCTGAGCGACCCTCGAGCACGCGCGCCGCACCGGCGAAGAACCGAACTTGGTCGACCATCGGCGGGATTTCCTCGGCCATGGTCACGGGGATCGCCTTGCCGGTGTTCTGCGACTCGAGCCGGACCAGGTGGTCGGCGTTGCTCTCGATGAGGTCCGCGATCTTCAAGATGGCTGCTTGCCGTTCGCCGGGCGTCGTGTCCCGCCATGAGAGGTAGGCCGCGCGAGCCCCGGCAACCGCCTTGTCCACGTCTGCAGGCGTGGCGATGGGAGCACCGGCGAATACCTGTCCGGTCGTCGGGTCCACGAGTTCGAGGTCGTTGCCGTTCGCGGGAGCCACCTGGCCGTTGATGACACTGTTCACCTGCATTGATGCTCTCCTGCTTCATTCGCGGTCGGTCTCAGGGCGCGAGGCGAGTCACGTCGATGAGTGATCCACGTCACCCTAAGTGCGTAGCGGCATCCTACGGTATTAGTGAAAGAGATTGCCATCCCGCTACGGAATACGTTGCGAAGACCCCGCTCAGTAGTCCAGACTCGGCAAATGGCTCAAACTTCGCCCGTCCAGTTGGACGACGTGAACCGGGCGATCGTCAAACTGCTGCAAGAGGACGGTCGGCGTTCGTACGCCGACATCGCCAAGCAAGTCAGTCGTTCCGAGGCAAGTGTGCGGCAACGCGTCGCGCGACTGATGCGCGCCGGAGTCATCCAGATCGTGGCCGTGACCGACCAACTGCAGATGGGTTACGCCCGAGCTGCCATGATCGCGATCCGGGTGGATGGCGACGTCGAGGCGGCGGCACAGTTGATCGCCGCGATCGACGAGGTCGATTACCTCGTCGCCACCGCCGGCGGCGTGGACCTCTTCGCGGAAGTCGTTGCCGTCGACGATCAGAATCTGTACGAGGTCATGGCGCGCATCCGGGCAGTCCCCGGGGTACGGCATGCCGAAGGTTACGTCTATTTCAAACTGCACAAGCAGACCTATCAATGGGGAGCGCGATGACCAGCACGCCGCAATATGTGACCGAATCCGGATCTGATCCGCTCGCCGAAACCGCTCGCGACCACCTGTGGATGCACTTCACCCGGCACTCGACCTACGAGCAGGGTGGACATGTGCCGGTGATCGTCAAGGGCGACGGTGCCTACGTGTGGGACGACCAAGGTCGCAGGTATCTCGACGGTCTCGCGGGTCTGTTCACGGTGCAGATGGGGCATGGCCGTACCGAGTTGGCTGAGGCAGCGGCGGCCCAGGCGAAGGAGTTGGCGTTCTTCCCGATCTGGTCCTACGCCCACCCGCAGGCCATCATGCTGGCCGAGCGACTCGCAGACATGGCTCCCGGGGACCTCAATCGCGTCTTCTTCACTTCGGGTGGGGGCGAAGCAGTCGAGACCGCCTGGAAGCTCGCCAAGCAGTACTTCCGCCTGACCGGCAAACCGCAGAAGTACAAGGTCATCAGTCGCAACGTGGCCTATCACGGCACTCCCCAGGGGGCTCTGTCGATCACCGGCATCCCGGCCGCGAAGGAGGCCTTCGAGCCGCTCGTGCCCGGCACCCACAAAGTGCCCAACACCAACTTCTACCGGGCAGCCGAATACGGCGACGACATCGAGGCATTCGGACGCTACGCGGCCGACCGCATCGCCGAGGTGATCGAGATGGAGGGGGCCGACACAGTGGCGGCGGTCTTCATCGAGCCGGTCCAGAACTCCGGAGGCTGCTTCCCACCGCCGCCCGGATACCTGCAGCGGGTCCGCGAGATCTGCGACCGGTACGACGTTCTGTTCGTGGCCGACGAGACCATCACGGCGTACGGACGCATCGGTGACATCTACGCCACCAAGCGATTCGGGGTGGTGCCGGACATCATCACCTCGGCCAAGGGGCTCACCAGCGGGTACTCGCCGTTGGGCGCGATGGTCGCGAGCGAGCGATTGTTCGAGCCCTTCAAACACGGCCAGAACTCGTTCCTGCACGGCTACACGTTCGGTGGGCACCCCGTGTCCGCGGCGGTCGCCATGGCGAACCTCGACCTGTTCGAGAAGGAAGGGATCTTCGAGCACGTTCAGACGAACGAAGTGAACTTCAAGGCCGCGCTCGATCGGTTGAACGATCTGCCCATCGTCGGTGACGTCCGCGGCGCGGGTTACTTCTACGGGATCGAGTTGGTGAAGGACAAGACGACCAAGGAGACCTTCAACGAGGACGAGGCCGAACGGCTGCTGCGCGGCTTCTTGTCCAAGGCCTTGTTCGATGCAGGTCTGTATTGCCGCGCCGACGATCGCGGCGACCCGGTCATCCAGCTGGCCCCGCCGCTGATCATCGGTCAAAAGGAGTTCGACGAGATCGAGGGGATCTTGCGCTCAGTGCTCACCGAAGCATGGAACATCCTCTGACTTCGCAGATCTGACCTCCGACCGGGCCCCCGGCCGGACCCCGCCCGACGGGCGCCTCAGAGGTTGAATGCAGCCTGCATCAGGGCCACGGCTGCCGTGATCACCAGCATCACCAGCACGATCAGGCGGAATCGGACCGGATCGAGTCGGTGGAAGACTCGATTGCCCACCACCCATCCGGCCAGCAGCATCGGCACCGAGATGGCAGCGGCGATCAGCGCCTCCCCCGCGACCTGACCGCCGGCCACCAGCAGGGCGACCGCGGCCAGCCCCTGAGCCAGGAAGACGGTGGACAAAGTCCCTCGGAAGGGCCGGGGGGGCATCCCCATGGCCTGAAACGACACGACCAGCGGTGGTCCGTTCATCCCGGTGCTGGTCAGCAGGGCTCCGCTCGTCACACCCACCCCGACCTCGGTCGCGCGGCTGGTACGCAGCGTTGCCCCGGAGGCAACCAGAGCGGTGGAGATCAGCAGAACGACTGCGATCACCGCTGTCAGCAGCCGGGCTGGGACTTGGGTCAGTACCCACAGTCCCAGTGGCATTCCGACGATTCCGGAGAGCGTGAACACCACCACTTCACGCCATCGCACGTACTCCCAGTCGTCGCGGATCACGGCTGCGCTGATCATGAGGCTCGCCACGGTGGTCGCGACGACGGCGGGGACTGGCTCCACCACCAACGCCAACAGCGGCACGGCAACGAGTGCGAATCCAAATCCGGTGACGGTCTGGATGACGGTGGCGAGGAGGAAGATCAGGGCCACACCGAGTAGTTCCGGGCCGGCCACGCCGTCATCATTCCACGACATCACTGACGAGCCGCCCGGCGTCATCGGCACTACAGTCGGTCCATGACCAAGTGGGAGTACGCGACAGCACCGGTTCTGATCCATGCCACCCAGCAGATCCTCAACAACTGGGGACTGGACGGGTGGGAACTCGTTCAGATAGTCCCCGGCCCCAACCCGGAGAACGTGGTGGCCTACTTCAAGCGGCCGGTCCAATGAGCCGCGTCGAGGAGCGAATGGCCGAACTCGGCATCGAACTCCCGCCGGCGCCGAAGGCGCTCGCCGCCTACGTACCGGCAGTTGTGACCGCCGACTGGGTGTACACCGCCGGACAACTCCCGTTGCGTGGCGGTGAACCGATCGCCACAGGACTGGTGGGCGGGGATGTCTCGGCCGAGATCGCTGCGGACTGTGCCCGCCAGTGCGCGCTCAACGCGTTGGCCGCCATCAAGGGCGCTGTGGAGGATCTCGATCGAGTCGAACGCATCGTGAAGGTCACCGGATTCGTGGCCAGCGCCCCGGGATTCTCGGGCCAGCCGTTGGTGCTCAACGGAGCAAGTGAACTGCTGGCCACCGCAATGGGTGACAGGGGTGTGCACGCTCGATCGGCCGTCGGAGTGGCCGTGCTCCCGCTGAATGTACCGGTCGAGGTCGAGGTCATCGCACGATTGCGTGGGTGACCATGCACGTAGAGCGGCCGAGTGTGACGATCCCGGAGGAACTCACCCGTCGGGCCCGACTTGTCGCCACTGGGGCAGACGAGTGGCGGATCCCGCCCGCGGCTGACGCCGCCACGGTCATCCTTCTGCGCGAACAGGGGTCTCGGCTCGAGGTGTTCCTGCAGCGCCGCGTCGGCCGTATGAAATTCGCCCCGGGGATGTACGTGTTCCCCGGGGGGAGAGTGGAGGAGTCGGACGTGTGGATTCCCTGGCGCGGCCCAGTGGACGAACCGTTCCCGATCGCCGACGGTGCTGGGGTCACGGCAACCTACCGTGCGCTCACAGCCGCCGGAGCCAGAGAGACCTGGGAGGAGGCGGGCACGATACTTGCCAGCACGGGCGACGCTGGACGCGAAATGCCGGTCAGGGACCGCCCCGACTCCGCCGACGCGGACTTCGAGGAATGGTTGTTGGCGAACGGTTACCAGGTGGTCGGCGAGACTCTGCCGGCTTGGACCCACTGGATCACACCAGAGGTGGAGTCGCGCCGATTCGATACGAGGTTCCTGGTGGCCCGGTTGCCGGACGGTCAGGATGCCGTGGATCGCGGCATGGAGTCCGACCACTCATCCTGGTTCACGCCTGGTGAGGCTTTGGACCGGATGCGGTCCGGCGTCATGCCCATGTTGCCGCCCACGTCCGACGCGTTGGCGCAGCTCGCGGACTTCGACACGGTGGCGTCGGTGCTGGCCGAAGCCGCTCAACGCCGACCGCGTCCGTGGCTGCCCCGCCCGGTGTTGACGGGCCGCGATCGGATCGACTGGGTTCTCGTCGACGCGTACACCGATGCACCCGTCGGAACGGCATGACTCGCGGTCCGGCTGTCATCGGCTCGTTGGACCCCTGGGAGTCGGGGCAGGTGCTTGCGACCGCCGAGTGTGTGCTGGCTCCCAATGCCTCGCCCATGACTCTGGACGGCACCAACACGTGGGTCCTCGGGGCCTCCGGATCTCCCGCGGTGATCATCGATCCTGGGCCGGCCGACGAACGACACCTGAACGCTGTCATCGGGGTCCTTGACCGTCGCGAGCAGAGACCCGCGCACATCTTGTTGACGCATGGCCATGCCGATCACTCCGAGGGCGCCCGTATGTTCGCCGAACGACTGCGGGTCGGTGTGCGCGCGTTGGACCCCCACCATCAGTTGGGGTCCGAGGGCTTGAGTGGGGGGCAGGTCATCTCGATCCCTGACCTCGAACTGAACGTGGTGGCCACGCCCGGGCACAGCTCTGATTCGTTGAGTTTCCACCTGGTGGCCGAACGGGCAGTGCTCACCGGTGACACCCTGCTCGGCCGCGGCACGACAGTGGTCGCTTGGCCCGATGGCTCTCTGGCCGCCTACCTGTCTTCGCTCGCCACACTGCGGATGCTGACCGAGACCCACGACCTCGGTCATGTGCTCCCGGGACACGGACCCGCACTGCGGGACCCCGCTCGCGTGATCGGTGACTATCAGCAGCATCGAGAAGAGCGACTCGACCAGGTGCGTGCGGCCATCGAGGCCGGTGCGGCGTCGGTCGCCGATGTCGTGGCCATGGTGTACGAACCTCTTCCCCCCGGCGTCTACCCGGCGGCGTATGCGAGCGCGGCGGCGCAGTGGGAGTACCTGACCGACCGTTCACCCCAACACCCCGCAATGTGACACTCCACCGTGTTACCGCTCGGTTCGACCGATGAGTGTCAGGCATCCTCCGGGCGGCGCGCGATTACGCGAAGCCGCACGTAGTCCGCGTACCAGCGGTCCGTGGTCGCGTCGTGGAGAACTGGTGCCAGCAGTCCGCAAGTGTCGGATATGACGGTTCGCTGGACCTCGGCAGGGACATCGAGGGAATCCAGGAATCCTTGGCGGAACGTACGCAGCCAGTCCGCCATGTCCCCCGGAAGTAGCGTCTGGCGCGGGACGAGTTCCGCGTCGATGTCGATGAAGCCGGCCCCGGCGAGGACGCCGTGGTACTGCTCGACCGTGGGGTAGTACTGGCCGGGATCCGCGCCGTCGAATCCGTGGCCGGCCAGGCTGGCCGTCAACGCGGTACGGATGGCCGCGATGTTGCCGAACCCGCCGAACTCGGCCGCCAGGCGACCGCCCGGACGCAAGGCGATGAACATCGCCCGGGCCACCGCGTTCGGGTGCAACATCCAGTGCAGCGCGGCGTTGGAGAACACGGCGTCGAACTCGCCGGCAAACTCCATGTTCTGCGCGTCACCAACACGCGCGTCGATCCCGGCCGCACCAGCGACGGCGACGAGTTCGGGTGACGAGTCGATGCCCGTCACCTGTGCCCCCATGGCGACGATCCGTTGGGTCAGGGCCCCGTCCCCACATCCCACGTCGAGAATCCGTTCGCCGGGACGGGGATCCAGCAGGCGCAGGATCACGTCACCGTGGGCGCTGACGAACCGCCCGTGACTGGCGTAGTCGTCGGCGCGCCACCGGCTGGTGGGGTTGATGTCGCGGGGGATGGGCACCGCTCAGCGGGACCGGCGCTGCAGCCGCTCCAGGTCGATGAGGATCACCGACCGGGACTCCAGGCGGATCCATCCGCGGGACGCGAAGTCGGCCAAGGCCTTATTGACGGTCTCACGAGAGGCACCCACCAACTGGGCGAGTTCCTCCTGAGTCATGTCGTGGGTGACGCTGACACCACCCTCGACCGGGACTCCGAACCGTTCCCCGAGGTCCAACAGCGCCTTGGCGACCCGACCGGGAACATCGGAGAAGACGAGGTCCGACATGGCTTCGTTGGTGCGGCGCAACCGTCGCGCCAGTGCGGTCAGCAGTGCCTCGGCCACCTCGGGGCGCCCCGAAAGCCACGGACGAAGGGCGTCATGGCCCACTTCTCGCGCGACCACGTCGGTCAGCGCAGTAGCCGTCGCGGCTCGGGGACCGGGGTCGAACAGGGACAGTTCACCGATCATCTCGCCGGGGCCGATGACGGCCAAGAGGGCGTCGCGGCCGTCCGCCGAAGCGGTGCCGAGTTTGATCTTGCCCTCTTCGATCACGTAGAGACGATCGCCCGGGTCGCCCTCGCGAAACAGGATCCCGCCCTTGGCGAGCCGGACCACGTTCGTGGCCGCGCGCAGCGCAGCCGCCGCCTCCGGGTCGAGTGCCGCGAACAGGGGTGCCTGCATGAGCACGTCATCCACGTGTTCCACACCTTTCATCTGGCACTTCGTGCGCCACTTCCTCCGGCACCTCGGGCGCCACTTCCTCCGGCACCTCGGGCGCCACTTCCTCCGGCACCTCGGGCGCCACCGTCCGGCACCTCGCGCACCACTTCGGCAGGCACCTAGTCCAGCGCGCTTCGTCCGCCACCGCACTCGTCTCCGGGCACCACACCTTCGGTGCTCCGGCCCGACCTTCGGGGGTTCGGGCCCGACTTTCGGGATTTCGTCCCGACTTTCGGGATTTCGAGACGGTCACCGGGCACTGCGCCAGGGTCGTCGCCACCGGTGCCAAGTGTGGCGCAGATCGCATGCCTATGCAGGGCACAACCGGGGCAAAGTGCCCATCTGAGCCCAATAGCCTACGGATTCAGTAGGTTTCGTCCCACTTCTTGCTCCACCAAGGGCGTCCTGCTCCGCCAAGGGCGTCCTGCTCCGCCAAGGGCGTCCTGCTCCGCCAAGGGCGTCCTGACTCCGCCAAGGGCGTCTTGGTCCAGAGGGTGTCTTGGTCCACCAAGTGCGTTCGTCGCCGGAACTGCTCCGAAGACCGGTGCATCAAGCTTAGGCCGAGGCGAGCCTTTCGTGCAGGGCTGTGAGGGCCAGGCTCGGGGTCTCGCGGTACCGGGCGATGAGTTCCTGTGTCGCCTCGTCGATACGGCGATGCAGTTCGTGGCGATACTCGCTCAGCTCTTTCTCGGCCTGCTGCAGCTGCGCGACGAGCAGGGCGCGATCGTGCGGGTCATCGGGTATGACGCGGTCCCAGAGTTCGGCGAGATCCGGTAGAGGTGGCAGTGAGTTCACCGAGTCCACGCGGAGCGCAGCCAACCGTCGGTGAGAGGAACGCGAGTCCGCCAGGACCCGGGCCAGACCCTCACCTCGATCGCCGGGACGATTCTTGGTCGTGATCAGATCGATCCGCGCCTGGACGATCCGGCGCCAATACGACACTCGCGACTCCTCGTCACCGAGTCCGGATCTCATCCGCCGGAGGTCGGCGAGATCCACATCGACGAACGTGGGGTTGAGTTTGGGCGGTTCCCGATGGGTCCGCCGGCCGACACCTTCGCTGCCTTCCGTGCTGCGCGGGGACGGGAACTCCAGCCGTTCGACCCTCATGGTGGCCCCCCTCGAGGTTCTCTCCGTCGTAGTCATCAGCATTCCCATCGCCTGAGGCGCGGTCGGCATTGAGGAGGTTGCTCCAAACGGGTCACGCACAGTGGGGGGTGGGGCGCTCGGCTACGGTTCGGGTGTGGCCCCGGCGAGCATGGATCTCAGTGAGCATTACCGCTCGGAGAGCGATCTGGCCCGGGTCCGGCGAGCGCGTCGGGTCATGCGCGTCCTCGCTCTCACCTATCCCGATGCCCGGTGCGAACTCGACTTCGGGGATGCGTTCCAACTACTGGAGGCGACGGTTCTGTCCGCGCAGTGCACTGATGCACGGGTGAACCAAGTGACCCCGGAGCTGTTCCGCCGCTGGCCGTCTCCTGCTGACCTGGCGGCTGCTGACCGGCATGACCTGGAAGAAGTGATCAAACCGACCGGGTTCTTCCGGGCCAAGGCCAACAGCCTGCTGGGGTTGGCGCAGTCGGTGTGCGAGCGCCACGACGGGCAGGTCCCGGACACTCTGCCGGAACTGGTGGCCTTGCCTGGGGTGGGCAGGAAAACCGCCAATGTCGTGCTGGGCAACGCCTACGGTGTTCCGGGCATCACGGTCGACACTCACGTCGGCAGGCTCAGTCGTCGTCTGGGTTTCACCCGGCATGACGATCCGGTGAAGGTCGAGCATGACCTGATGCACTTGTGGCCCCGGCCCGACTGGACTCAGTGGTGTCACGTATTCATCTGGCACGGGCGGCGTCGGTGCCACTCCCGTCGGCCGGCGTGCGGAGTTTGCCCCGTCCAGCGCTGGTGTCCATCATTCGGTTTGGGGCCCACCGACTCAGTGGTCGCCGAGCGCCTCGTCAAGGGACCGTCATGATCGGGGGCGACGGCCGGGACAGGGGCGACGGGGCCACGGCTTGGTTGGATGACGGTGTTCTGCCCGCCCTGCCGCGGTGGTTGGCCCCGATCGTCGCAGCGGTGCGGCGGATCACCCCCGAAGACATGAGCAAGTTCCTGCCGCCACCTGAAGGCGGGCGACCCGGTGCCGTTCTGATGTTGTTCGGCGAAGCGGAGCACGGCCGGGACCTGTTGCTCATCGAACGTGCGGCCACCATGCGTTCGCACGCGGGTCAGCCGGCTTTTCCCGGCGGGGCCATTGACGCCGATGACGCTGATGCGATCGCTGCCGCGCTCCGCGAGGCCGAGGAGGAAACCGGACTCGATCCTCGCGGTGTCACTGTGTTCGGGGCGCTGCCTGACCTGTGGTTGCCGCCATCCGGCTTCGTGGTGACCCCCGTGCTGGGGTGGTGGTCGACTCCCAGTCCCGTCTCGGCCGCGGACCCGGCGGAGGTCGCCTCCGTTCATCGGGTGCGCATCGAGGATCTGCTCGATCCGCGCAACCGCGTGGAGGTGAGACACCCCTTGGGTTACGTCGGCCCCGGTTTCGAGGTCAATGACCTGCTGGTGTGGGGGTTCACCGCCGGTCTGATCTCCCGGCTGTTCGACGCCGCGGGCTGGACCCTCGAATGGGAGCCGGCCCGCCAGGTGGACATCAGTCCCTACCTTTAGGCTAGGCGCCGCTGCGGAACCTGCAGGCGCCGCTGCGGAACCTGCAGGCGCCGCTGCGGATCTGTCGGCGCTCGCTGAGATTGTGGGTGAGTCTCCGGCTTGGGGCGGAGGCCCGGTCGACGGACAGTCCTGCGCTGGTGGGGCGCTACGTACCGTTGGGTGATCGCCAGTCGTAGTCCATCTGCCGCGCCACGGATCGGGCGAAAGGCTCGTCGGCGAGCAGCCGCGCCACCAGATGCAGACCCAGGTCGAGGCCGCACGCGATTCCGCCGGCCGTGACAACGGCGCCGCTGTCGACGACCCGGGCCGCTTGTGCACCGGGCTGACGATGCGACAGTTCGGCGAGGTCCTCCCAATGGGTGGTCCAGCGATGCCCCGCGAGCACGTCAGCCTGAGCGAGGAGGAACGCGCCCGTGCACACACTCGCCGTCACCTCGGCGTGGGCAGCGAGGGTTGCGACGGCCTCGCCGAGCACGACGTCGGCGGTGGCGGATTCGATGTCGATGGTTCCCGGGACGACAACGACATCAGGTGAAGGGACATCAGTCGCGGCCATTTGTGAGACGTCAGCGTCCACGCCGACTCGTAGCCCTCCGTACGCCGTTACGTCACGACCGCCCGGAGACACAGTGGTCACCTCGAATGGGGCTGCCTGGCCGGCGCGTTCCCGCAGGCGGTTGGCCGTGAGGAAGACTTCGAACGGTCCAGCGAAGTCCATCAGATCCATGGTGTCGAACAGGAGGAAGGCGACCCGCATGGTGGCACTCAACCACACTGCCCGTTCGGTTCTTGACTCGCTGCGGGAACTCGACTCGATCCTCGGGAGCACCCCGCGGTGAGGGTGCACCCTTCACCGACCACTTCGCGGTCGTGTGGTGATGGACTGATCAGTTCAACCGCCCTCCGCGCACCGAGCTCAGGTAGGTTCTCAGCGCGAAACGCTGTGAGGGGCGAACGATGGCAACGGAATCGATTCCCAAATCCGACCTGACCTGGCTGAACATGGATCTTCCGACGAATCTCATGGTCGTCAACGGACTCATGTGGTTCGACGACATCACCGGACTGGGACGCAGTCCGGGATGTTCTTCGCACCAGGCTGATCGGTCGCTACCCCGTCATGAGTCGTCGCCCACGCAAGTTGGGCGGGGAGTGGGTGTGGGAAGACGACCCGGACTTCGACTTCGATCGCCACGTCAGGACCGTGGCGCTCCCGTCACCGGGCGACCGCGCCGCCGCCCAGGAGTTCATCTCGCGTCGCATCAGCGAGCCGTTGGACCGCGACCACCCACTGTGGGAGTTCGATTTCATCGATGGATACACGACCGCGGACGGAAACGAGGGGTCGCTGATCCTCGCTCGGTTCCACCACGTGCTCGCCGACGGCATCAGGATCGTGCAACTGATCCTGGGAATGTGTGATGTCGATGAGGACGCAGCGCCTCCTGCCGTCGGCAGGAAACGGGGAGCCGGCAATCCGGTCAAACTGGCGACCAGCGCGGCCCGGGGAGTGGCAGGTGACGCCGCGTCATTCGTCCGGGACACGGCTGCCGCGGCCGCACGCGCGGTACCGAAGATCCCGAGCTCGGTGGCCGGCCTGAAGCCCAATGCGTTTTATCAGGGCTACGAGTTGGTCGTGAGGCCGACGAAAGTGACTGACGCGGTTTCTGCCCTGTCCTCAGAGGACAATGCAGCGCTGAACTCATGGCGTTCGGCCAGTCGACTCACCTTGTGGGGGCACGAGTCTCGGCTGGTCGCCGATCAGGCGCCGGGTGTCGAGAAGCGCGTGGGATGGGTTGTGGGCCTCGACCTCGGCGGGGTGAAGACGGTGGGGGCCGCGCATGATGGCACGGTCAACGACGTCCTTCTCGCCACAGTGTCCCTGGGCTTGTCCGCCTACCTGAGGGAGCGGGGACGCGAGGTTCCTGATGAGACCAACTTCTTGGTCCCGATCTCCTTGAAGCCGATCGACATGTCCTTGCCCGAGGAACTGGGCAACCACTTCGCCATGGTGATGTTCCCGATGCCATTGGGGATCGACGACGTCGACGTTCTCCTCGCCGAAGTGAAGACCCGGATGACCCGCATCAAGAACAGTGCGGAAGCGATGATGATTTTCGGTGTCCAGCGCGCCGTGGCCGAGGCACCCCAGGTGATCGGTGAGAACCTCACCCGCTTCGTGGCCAACAAGTCGGTGGGATTGCTGACCAACGTGCCGGGACCCCGGGCGCCCATCTACTTGGCCGGCCACAAGGTCGGAGGGATCCTCGGGTGGGTGCCCACCTCGTCGGATCAGAGCATCGGTTTGTGCATCTTCAGCTACAACGGCGAGGTCAACATCGGCATCGCCACCGACGGCGGCATCATCCCAGACCCGGATCACCTCGCGGAGTGCATCCAGTCCGCATTCGCGGGCCTGCTGTCGGCGTCGTAGTACCGACTCCCCCCGGCCCTTCGCCTCCCATTTGGACAACCTATATAGCGTTCGATATATTGGCGCCTCACCGGGAGAGAGAGCGCATGAACCTGACCACCATCGATGAATCCCTGGCGCGGCTGCGCGACAACAAGGCCCAGTGGGCACGCCTGCCGATCGAGGAACGCATCCGCTATCTGGAGCAGATCCGTGACCTCTTGGTGGCCAACGCGGACGCATGGGTGGCCGCGGGGGTTCGGATGAAGGATCTCGACCCACGATCACCTTTTGTCGGGGGCGAGGAATGGCTCGGTGGGCCCTATCCGACGGCCGCGTGGATCACCGACATGATCGGCACGCTGACCCGCTTGTCGACGGGTGCGGACCCCCTCGAGGGTGTGCGCATCCGAACGCGGTCCGATGGGCAGGTGGTTGCGGGCGTATTCCCCTCGAACCCCTACGACCGGCTGCTACTCAACGGCTACGAGATCGATGTGTGGATGCAGCCGGACGTGACACCGGCCACGTTGCGCGACCACGTCGGTTCCTTCTATCGCCAGACCGACCCCGCCGGTGCCGTCACCTTGGTTCTGGGGGCAGGCAACGTCGCTGCCATACCGATGTTGGACGTCCTCTATTGCCTGTACGCCGACGGTCACGTCGCTGTGTTGAAGATGAACCCGGTCAACGAGGCCTACGGTCCGGTGTTCGAACGGATCCTAGCGCCGCTGATCACAGACGGATATCTCGCCGTGGTCTACGGCGGGGCCGATGTCGGCAAGCATCTGACCGACAGCGATCTCGTCGACACCGTGCACATCACCGGCAGTGAGCGCACTTTCAACACCATCGTCTTCGGCCCCGGAGCAGCCGGCGAGAAGGCGAGGGCCGCGGGCCAACCACGCTGGCGCAAACCGATCCGTTCGGAACTCGGCGGCGCGAGTCCGACCATCGTGGTGCCGGGACCGTGGACGAAGGCCGACATCGCCTACCAGGCCCAGCACCTGGCCACCCAGAAGCTGTTCGCATCCGGCCACACCTGTGTGGCATCCCAGGTACTCATCCTCCCCGAGCGCTGGGAACACAAGCGCGAACTGCTCGACGCTCTGCGGTCGGCGCTCGCCGCCGCCCCTGACCGGCGTCCCTACTACCCCGGCACCCAGGAACGCCAGGACGCCTTCCGTGCGGACAATCCCCGAGCCGAGGTGATCCCCGGACCCCAGGACCGAACCCTCCTGGTGGATGTCGACTCCGATAGTGACCACCCCGCCTTCCACGACGAGATGTTCGGCCCGATCTACGTGACCACCGCGTTGGCCGACTCGGATCCCGCCGACTTCTTGATGTCTGCCGTCGAGTTCGCCAACGAGCACCTGCACGGCAACCTCGGAGCGAACATCATCGTCCACCCCAAGACCGCTCGGTACCTCGGAGAACGACTCGAAGAGGCCATCGCCGCGCTGAAGTACGGCTGTATCGGGGTCAATGTGTGGTCCGCGTTCGCGTTCCTCTCCCCGCGTGCTGCCTGGGGCGCCTACCCCGGCAACACGCCGGACTCCATCCAGTCCGGTACCGGTGTCGTGCACAACTCTCTTCTCTTCGACCGATCGCAGAAGTCCGTGGCTCGCGCGCCCTTCCGCCCTTTCCAACGGTCGTGGAGCCACCCACGAGGCGGTCTGACGGTGAAGCCGCCGTGGTTCCTGGACAACCGAACCGCCCTCCAGACAGCACGCGCCTTCACCATGTTCGCCGCCGATCCCCAGCCTGTCCGCCTACCCCGCATCTTCCTCCCCGCCGTCCGGGGCTGACCGAAAGGAAACATCCATGACCGAAACAACGAAGACGACCAACGCAACGAAGACGACCAACACCACCGAGAAGTCCCCGGAGCACTGGGATGTCGTGGTGGTCGGCTCCGGCTTCGGTGGATCCGTCGCCGCCTTGCGCCTGAGTGAGAAGGGTTACAAGGTCCTCGTCGTCGAGTCCGGTCGCCGGTTCCGTGACGACGAACTGCCGAAGACCTCGTGGCGACTGCCGAAGTTCCTGTGGGCGCCGGCGATGGGCATGTTCGGCATCCAGCGTCTTGCCTTGCTCAACGATGTCTTGGTGCTGTCGGGCGCCGGTGTCGGCGGCGGTTCGCTCGTGTACGGCAACACCCTCTACGAGCCCCTGGACGAGTTCTACGCCGACCGGCAGTGGGCCCACATCACCGATTGGAGCAGCGAGTTGGCCCCGCACTACCAACAGGCCAAACGCATGCTGGGGGTGGTGGAGAATCCGGTCGAGACCCCGGCCGATCAGGTGATGCTCGAGGTCGCCACCGACATGGGGGTGGCCGACTCGTTTCACCGAACGAGTGTGGGCGTGCTTTTCGGAGATCGTCCGGGCGAACACGTCGAGGACCCGTTCTTCGGGGGCGCCGGGCCTACCCGAACCACGTGTGACTCGTGCGGATCCTGCATGACCGGCTGCCGCCTCGGGGCCAAGAACACCCTGGTGAAGAACTACCTGTACCTGGCCGAGGGCCTCGGGGCCACCATTCAGCCACTCACGACGGTCACGAGCATCACGCCCCGGGGCCAGGGCGGTTACCGGGTTTCCATGCGAGCGGCCGGCCCCGGCGCCGGTCGACCCCCCCGATCGGTGATCACAGCCGACCACGTGGTCTTGGCCGCCGGAACCCTCGGCACGCAGAAACTCCTGCACTCCATGAAGGACTCCGGAGACCTGCCCGCTCTGTCCGACCAGCTAGGCAGACTGACCCGCACAAATTCCGAGTCCATCTTGACCGTGGAAGCCCGTGACCTCGAGGTCGACTACTCCCACGGGCCGGCGATCACATCGTCGATCCACCCGAACTCCCAGACCCATGTGGAGCCGGTCCGGTACGGCCCGGGCAGCAACTTCATGGGGATGCTCAGCACCCTGCTCACCGAGGGCGACCGACCCGGTGAGCCGTCGGTGCCCCGGTCGCGGCGGTTCCTCGCCGCGCTGCGCAGCAACCCGCGGTCCTTCCTGCGCTCCCTGTCGGTGCGTCGCTGGTCGCAGCGCACAACGGTCATGCTCGTGATGCAGAGCTTGGACAACTCGCTCGACGTGAATCTCAAGCGGAACGTCTTCGGCAAGCGCACGCTGGCGTCGACGCAGGGAACCGGCGATCCGAATCCTGCGTGGATCCCCGAGGCGCACGACGTCGCCAAGCGGTTCGCGGACAAGACCGGTGGGGAAGCGCGCGGAACGTGGACGGAGACCTTGAACATCCCGATGACCGCGCACATCCTGGGGGGCGCCGTCATCGGCGACAGTCCGCAGACTGGTGTCATCGACCCCTATCATCGCGTCTATGGCTACGCAGGCATCCACGTCGTGGACGGTGCCGCGGTGAGCGCCAACCTCGGCGTCAACCCGTCATTGACGATCACCGCCCAGGCTGAGCGGGCCATGTCGTTGTGGCCGAACAAGGGTGAGGCCGACGCACGGCCTGAGCCGGGTGGTGCCTACGTGCGGGTCGAGGCGGTGCGTCCGCTCAGGCCGGCTGTGCCTGACGTGGCCCCAGCCGCCCTGGCGTGGTGACCCGACAGGCGGGAAACACCCCACCCGCGGACGAGCGCATCCTGCAGGCGACCATCGACGGTTTGACCCAGCTGGACCCTGCGGCGCTCACTCTGCAACGAATCTGTCGTGCCGCGTCAGTGACGGCACCGACCGTCTACTACCACTTCGGCAACAAGGACGGAATGATCGCAGCAGCTGTCGAGCGACTAGTGTCGGACTGGCTGCAGATGATGGATGCGGCCGTCAGTCGTGATGGGGACCTGGGGCGGACACTCGATCAGGCCGTGGGGGCCTGGGAGGCGACCATCACCTCGCCCACCAGGCCGATCGCCGTGTTCGCGTGGGCGACCTTGCTGTTGGCTGGCTCGTCGGAGCAGTGTCGTGACGCCTTGGTTCGGGCGCGCGATCGCACGCTGGCACTTGTCGCGGAGGCGCTGGCGCCGCACACGAGTGAGGAAACCACGGCCTTCCAGGCGAGTTTGGTCGTTGACGCGGTAGTCGCGGCCGCACTGCAGTTCGAACTGGACAAGGATCGAGTCGCGTTGCGGGCGCGACTCGATGGGCTGGTCAGGATCGTCGGCGCCGCCGCCGGAGTGCAGGTTGAACTCCCGGTCGCGGCATCACAGCTTCGTCACGCCCCCCACTAACAGCAGCACCCCGATCGCGGTCAGTACTGCCGAGGCGACGGCGACGCTGTTGTGCTGAAGCCATTCCCTGGTCGCGTCCAGCGACTTGAGTGTCCGCTGCCCTCCCACGAGGAAGACCACCAATGGTGCTGCCACACTGGCCGCTCCCACGATGACGAAAACGGCGATGGCTACCGCGGCCCCGCCGGTGCCGGCATCGCTGGACCCAATAGCCAAACCGACCGCGACGGCCATCAGCAGTTCCTTGGGATTGGCCGCCGACATGAGGATCCCGTAACGCACGGCTTCCCGCGGACCTGCCTCCATGAGAGTGGACAACCACGCTGGGGTCGACTTCTCGGCACGTCCCAGCCACATACGAAGAGCGATGACAATCAGGATCAGCCCCAACACGATGCGCAGCCAGGCCCCCACTCCACCTGACCCCTGCTGCCCCTCGATCCGGCCGGCCAGCACGGACATGACGACCGTCGCGAGAGTGAGACCGGCGATCCAGGTCACTACGTAGGTGACGGTCGTAGGACGCGGCCGGGGCGTGAACAGCAGGACTACGGAGACGATCACGGGGAGCGGCGACGCGAAGACACCCACCGCGAAGGGCAAGACCTCGACAATCAACTGCATCATCGCGCCATTGTCCTGCCAAGGCACCAAGTTCCGCGCGGTGGACGACAGGTGGCCGGCAACGCGTTGATCGGGTACTCGCAGCCGAAATGCGGGTTTATGGTTGCGGGATGCAGCAGATCGGTCGAACATTCCCGACGGCAGTTGCCGCAACTCTGGTCGGCGCTATCGTCGTCATCGCGCCGGGCACAGCGTCCGCCGTTGCGCCCACAGTCGGCGCACGGTCAGGGGCGGCGGCGCCTGATCCAGCGCCGGTCACCGGCCAATCCGGGAGTCTGATCGCCGCCTATTCGCTCATCGCGCCCAAGGGGGTGGCGAAGTCCCAGCTTCTGACTCGCGCGGTGACAACACCTGGGTCCTGCCCGACTCTGACGGTCAAGGATTCCCAGTCCCAGACCCAGACGCTGTCGATGACCAGACGCTCGCCTGCCCCGGGTACGGGCAACTTCTTCACCAGTGTCACGGTGTGCGAGCGGCCCATGCCGACCAAGATGGTGTCAGCGAAAGTCGGTGGCAAGCGGGTACCGGCCGCCATTCCCACCAACATCGACCGGATCGCCCTCTTCGCTGACACCGGATGCAGAATCGAACAGTTCCGGGGCCAAGTCATCTCCCAGGACTGCAACGATCCTGACCAGTGGCCACTGGCCAAGATCGCCCAGCAGATCGCCAACGCTCAGCCGGATGTGATTCTCAACCCCGGTGACTATTTCTACCGAGAAGCGGACTGTCCCGTTTCGCTGCAATCCTCCTGCGGCGGCAGCCCACCCATCGCCACGGGTGTCCCGTTCAAGGACACATCCGATCTTTGGCTCAAGGACGTGATCCGACCGATGCGTCCGATCTTCCCGGTGGCGCCAGTGCTCATGCTGCGCGGGAACCACGAAGCCTGCGACCGCGGGGGCAACGGGTTCATGCTGTTCTTCGACCCTCGCCCCAGCACGGCCGCCACATGCGCCCCGCTGAGTGCTACCCAGGCACCCGTTGCGGCCACCCCGACGTGGTTCGCCGACCTCGATCTGATCAAGAGCCGTAGCCTGCGGTTGGCGAATGTCGATTCCGCCTACGGGTCAGACGGCCCCACCCAGTCGGCCTGGGTGCCCACTCAGGCCAAGCTGTATCAGGCAGCCGCCAACGGCACGAAACCCCAGCCGGGCCGCGAGTCCTGGCTGTTGACCCACCGGCCGATCATGGGTCATACGGGATCCCACTGGTTGTCACTGGACCAGGAGCTCGCCTCCCTGGGGCTGCTCGGGAACTACAACCTGATTCTGTCCAGTCACATCCACCTCACTCAGGCGGTGTGGATGGCGAACTACCCGCCGAACCTCATCATGGGCAACGGCGGCACCAAACTCGATGCCGCCCCCCAACCCTTGACCAGTGCCTTTCCGGTGACTGCCACGCCTCCGTTCACTGTGCCGGCCGCCACTGATTGGAGTAGTTCCACTTTCGGGTTCGCCGTGGCCGAGCCCGGGACCCAGGCCAACCGCTGGCGCATCACCCACCTCGGAGTGGATGGCAAGAAGTTCGCCGGGTGCTACGCGAAGACTCGGCAGATGACCTGTAGTTGATCCAGAGCCCGGGTCCGGGTCAGTTCGTGGGAGGCAGATCGGCCAGCCACGGGATGACGGTCTCAGCGAACCGATCCGCCGCCTCCTCCTGGGGGAAGTGCCCCACGCCGGTCAGATCGACCCGTGTGTAGGGGCCCCGGACGAAGCGGTCGCTGCCATCGGAAGTGCGCGGCAGGATGGACCCATCCTCGGTGCCCAGGATGTGCAAGACCGGTTGGTGCACCGGGAACTGCATGCGCTGCTGGAATCGACGTCCGTCGGGGCGCGGGATCGAGCGAATCGCCCACCGGTGGTATTCAAGGGCGCAGTGCGCCGTGGAACTGAACTGGATCGCGGCGCGGTACATCGCCGCTGTGGGCTCATCGGGCCAGCCCGGCGTGCCCGACCACAGACGCAGGATCGACTCGACCTTGGCTCCGTCGTCCTTGACCAACGCGCGTTCCGGCGCGAGCGGCCACTGGTAGCCCAGCGCGTAACGGGACAGTTTGCGCTGCTCAGAATCCGACGTGAGGCCGCGGCGGAGCAACACCGGGTGAGGCATGGACACCGGGACGATGGCTCGCACAGCCGACAGTCGCATGACGGCTGCGGCCCAGGCGATCATCCCGCCCCAGCCGTGTCCGATCATCACGGCATTCGACTCGCCCAGCGAACGCACGACTCCTGCGGCGTCGGCTGACAGCGTGTGAGGGTCGTAGCCGTGGGGGGTGTGGTCCGATCCTCCATAGCCGCGCAGATCCATGGCCACCGCACGGTAGCCCGCGTCGGCGAGAACCGGCAGCAGGCGGTGCCAGGTCCACCAGTACATCGGGAACCCGTGCATCAGGAGGACGAGCGGGCCGTCACCCATCTGCGCTGTGTGGAACCGGGCGCCGTTCGCGGCGACGTCCTTGTGTTCCCAGGGGCCTTCGGCCCAGATGGCCGATTCGGGGGTCGGACCCGGGCTCACTGGGTGATGCTGCGCGAGTCCGCGGTGGCCGGCGCCAGAGCCGTGCCGGTGGCCGGACCGGTCAGGGCGTCAGGCTGCTTGCCGGAGAGCATCTGCTTGGTCTTCTGCCACTCGACCTTGGCAGCCCCGAAACCACTGATGTTCTGGGCCCGTTTCTTTCCCACCATCGCGAGGATCCCGGCGACGATCAGCAGCAGCAGGGTCACGATCCCGAAACCTGCCCAGGTCGGCAGACCCAGGGCCACGAGTACGTAGGCGATGGTGACGAGCAGGAAGATGCCGCCCATGGCGCCGGCAGCCGCGGCACCGATGAACATGCCGCCCGTCTGGGCGACTTCGCCCGACGTGGCTTTCATCTCGGTCTTCACCAACTCGGCTTGCGCCTGGGCGAGACGCTGGGTGTCGGCCGCCACTGACGCGACCAGCTGCCGGATCGTGGGGTCGTCGCTGCCGGTGCCGTTGGTGTTCACTACCGTCTCCCTTTGTCGCAGGTCAGCCTAATCCCTGACGCATGGCTGTCGCCTCGGCCGTGGCGTACAGATCCATCAGGACGGGTCAGGATCTCGTTGGTAGACATCTGGGATGCCGTCCTGATCCTCATCGGAGTCCTCTTGGGCGCGGTACTCCGCGTAGTACCGGTTGCGCGTCAGGAGCACGAACGAGGCGATCACCGCCGACACCACGGAAGCGAGCAGGACGGCGATCTTGGCGCTACCCAGCAGGGACTCGTCAGCGCTGAATGCCAATTCGGCGATCAGCAGCGAGACAGTGAAGCCGATGCCCGCCAGCAGTCCGACCGCGACGATGTCCCGCCACTTCACGGCGCTGTTGAGGGACGCCCGCGTGAAGCGCGCGACCAGCCAGGCCGTCCCGACGACTCCGACAGGTTTGCCGACGATCAGTCCGACCATGACACCGAGAGCGATCGGTGTCGTGACCGTGTTGAGGATGTCCTGCCCGCGCAGGTCGACGCCTGCGGCGAAGAAGGCGAAGAGGGGAACTGCGACCCCGGCGCTGATGGGTCGGATCACGTGTTCGGCGCGATCGCCTGGCGCTTCGGCCTCGCCCGGGTCCGGCTTCACCCGAGTCAACAGCCCTGCTGCCACACCCGCGACCGTGGCATGAACGCCACTGGCGTGCATGAACCCCCAGGCCAGGACGGCGAGCGTGAGGTAGATCGGCCAGCCGCGCACCCGCTGCCATTGCAGGAGGCCATACAGCGCCAACAGCGCCACCGAGATGGCGAAGGACGTGGCATCGAAGCCTTTGGAGTAGAAGATGGCGATCACCAGGATCGCGCCCAGGTCGTCCACTACGGCCAGCGACAGCAGGAATGCGCGCAGGGCGACCGGCAGGTTGCGGCCGACAACCGCCAGCACCGCGAGTGCGAAAGCGATGTCCGTGGCCATGGGGATGCCCCAGCCGTCCGACTGGCCGTCGCTCGAAGCGGCGTTGACCGCGACGTACAAGATGGCGGGCACCGCCATGCCACCGATGGCAGCTGCGATGGGGACAGCCGCCTTCGAGGGCTTGGCCAATGTGCCCAAATTGCAGTTCGTGGCGCAGCTCCACCCCGGCGACGAAGAAGAAAATCGCGAGGAGTCCGTCGGCGGCCCAGGTCGACAAGGACAGGTTCAGGTGCAGTGCCTCCGGGCCGACTACTGTGTCGGCGATCGCGAAGTAGGCATCCCCCCAGGCGCTGTTCGCCCACACGAGGGCGATCGCCGCCGCGGCCAACAGCAGCACGCCGCCGACGGTCTCGTCGCGCAGGGCCCCGAGAACCCATTGCCGCTCGGGCAAAGGAAGTCGACCGAACAGGCCATCGCCCGTTCGGTTCGATGAGTTCGAGTCAGGAACGCTCACCCACCCACAGTAGTCACGGGTGCTGGATCGCAGCCCGCTACATTGGCCCGGTGACTGCATCTGTTCCCCCGCCCTCCGATCAGGTTCCCTCGCCTGCCGACGCCACGGCCGTCGTGCACCAGTCGATCCCCTTCCTGCAACGCATGGGGCTGGAGGTCCTGGCCATCGAGCGCGGCTACGTGAAACTGCGAGTACCTGCCGACATCAACGGCAACCATGTCGGGACCATGTACGCGGGGGCCTTGTTCTCGATCGCGGAGGTGCCTGGCGGTTTGCTCGGGCTGCTCATGTTCGACCCGACCAGATTCTTCCCCGTCATCAAGGCGATGTCTGTGGAGTATTTGCGCCCCGCGACATCGGCGGTGACGGTCGAAGCGCGGATCAACGACGCCGAGGCGGATCGGATCCTGGCGGAGGCGGAATCACAGGGCAAGTCCGACTTCGTCCTGGACCTCGAGGTGACCGACGCCGACGGCGTTGTGGTCATGCGCAGCAGTGGCACGTATCAGTTGCGAGCCCGGCAGCCCTGACGGTCCGTTCCTGCCATCCCGCACTTCCGGTGACCCGGCATCCCATCCGGCGTGGTCAGTCATCCCCGGGGGCATCGAGGCCGTGACTGATCAAGTTCATGATGGTGGGGTCGGCCAGGGTGGTGACGTCGCCGAGTTCGCGGTGTTCGGCGACGTCGCGCAGCAGTCGGCGCATGATCTTGCCGGAGCGGGTCTTCGGTAGCTCGGGCACGATCATGATCTGCCGGGGTTTGGCGATGGGGCCGATCTCGTGGGCGACGTGATTACGCAGCTCGGTGGCGAGGTCGGGGCCGGGGTCGGTGCCGGCGCGGGTGATCACGAACGCGACGATTCCTTGGCCCGTTGTCTCATCGGTGGCACCGACAACGGCGGCCTCCGCGACGGTGGGATGCGACACCAGGGCGGATTCGACTTCGGTGGTGGAGATGCGGTGCCCGGAGATGTTCATGACGTCGTCGACACGGCCGAGCAGCCAGATCGCGCCGTCGGTGTCGAGCTTGGCGCCGTCGCCGGCGAAGTAGGTGTCGGGCCAGCGCGACCAGTACGTGTCGCGGTAGCGCTGGTCGTCGCCCCAGATCCCGCGCAGCATCGCGGGCCACGGCTCGTCGAGGACCAGGTAGCCGCCTCCACCGGGGGCCACGGGGTCGCCGTGGTCGTCGACAACGGCTGCGGAGATGCCGGGCAGCGCGCGCATCGCCGATCCGGGTTTGCAGTCGGTCACGCCCGGCAGGGGGGCGATCATCATCGCCCCAGTCTCGGTCTGCCACCACGTGTCCACGATCGGGCACCGGTCATCGCCGATGACGTGGCGGTACCACATCCAGGCCTCCGGATTGATCGGTTCCCCGACGGACCCGAGGACCCGCAGGCTGGACAGGTCGAACGATTCGGGCAGTTGATCGCCCCACTTCATGAAGGTCCGGATCGCGGTCGGGGCGGTGTACAGGATCGACACCTGGTGTTTGGCGATGATCTCCCACCACCGTCCCTTGTGCGGGGTGTCCGGGGTGCCTTCGTAGATCACCTGCGTCGCGCCGTTGGCCAGCGGGCCGTAGACGATGTACGAATGCCCGGTGACCCACCCGATGTCGGCGGTGCACCAGTACACATCGGACTCGGGTTTGAGGTCGAACACCGCCCAATGCGTGAACGCCGCCTGGGTCAGGTAGCCACCGGAGGTGTGCAGGATGCCCTTCGGGGTTCCCGTGGTGCCGGAGGTGTACAAGATGAACAGCGGATGCTCGGCGTCGAACGCCTCGGGAGTGTGCTCCGGCGAGGCGGTGTCGACCACGTCGTGCCACCACACATCGACACCGTCGTTCCACGCCACGTCGCCACCTGTGCGTTTGACGACCAGCACCTGGCGCACAGACGGGCACTCCGCGACGGCCTCATCCACCGCGGGTTTCAACGGCATCGCCGCACCGCGGCGGAACTGCCCGTCAGCAGTGATCACCACCTTCGCTTGCGCGTCATCGATCCGGCTGCGCAGCGCCTCCGCGGAAAACCCCGCGAACACCACCGAATGCGGTGCCCCGATCCGCGCGCACGCCAACATCGCCACCACCGCCTCCGGGATCATCGGCAGGTAGATCGCCACCCGATCCCCCGCACCCACACCTAGGTCCGTCAGCGCGTTCGCCGCGCGAGACACCCGATCCTGCAACTCTGCGTACGTGATCTCCGTGGACTGCCCGGACTCGGCTTCGAAAATCAGCGCGACGCGATCACCGGCCCCCGCCGCCACATGACGATCCACACAGTTGACCGCCACATTCAACCGACCCCCCACGAACCACTGCGCGAACGGAGCGTTGCTCCAGTCCAGCGCCTTGTTCCAGCGCTGCGCCCACTCCAGACGATCAGCCTGCAACGCCCAAAACCCCAACCGGTCGCCGGCTGCCTCCTCGTAAGCCACCGCCGTCACATTGGCGTGCCGGGCGAACTCCTCCGATGGCGGGAAAGCGCGGTTCTCCTGCAGCAGGTTCTCGAGTGCTTCGTCGCTCACGGGGGCTCCCTCTCGGTGTGCGTGATGACCGGACGAACCGGCGATTCCCGACCCTATCCGGCCCGTGCGCAAGTGTCCCGCGCCTGAGCCCGGATGAACCGGTCCACCGGCTACTGTCATTCCGTGCCGGATGCGATTGCCGACCTCGCCAGGTTGCCAGAGGTGGCCCCGCGGTTGGCCGATGCCCGGGCCGCGGTGGACGAGCTCCTGTGGAATCGCTCGGCGCGGGAACGGGGCCGTTCCCTGGTGGCTGAGTCGACCCTGCTGGGTGCCTGGGCGGATGCGGCGTTCGAGGGAGCGGAGATTCCGCGGGACAGCTTGCGTTCCGGAGTGGTCGAGGACTCACCGATGGGTCGCACGGCAGCCCGGACTCTCGCCATGTACGCCCAGATCCCGGCTGCCGCCGAGACTCTGCGCAAGGCTCCGTTGCAGGCGCTCGCAGCGCTGCACGCTGCGGTGGCAGTGGGATCGGACGGTGGTGTCGGCAGACCCCGCAGCGGTGCGGAACCGGCTGATCCGCTCACGTTGCGGACGGCAGTCCCCGCGGCCGAGGCGGCGCAGCGGATGGCTGCGCTGGCCGACGTCTTGACTGGGGTGTCCGCGGCTCCCGCGCTGGCCGTCGCGGCTGTCGTGCATGCAGAGATCGCGGTCACCCAGCCGTTCGATTGGGGCTCCGGTCTTGTCGCCCGAGCCATGACACGTGTCGTGCTGCGGTCTCACGGAGTCGACCCGGATGGCTGGTCCATTCCCGAAGCGGGACTGCGCATGATGGGGCGGCCGAAGTATGTCCGTGCGTTGCGCGAGTACGCATCCGGTGATGTCGCCGGAGTCAGCGGCTGGCTCGCGACTCACGCGGACATGGTGGCCGCGGGGGCCCGGGCTGCTGCCGATCTCGTGGCTGATCTTCCTCCGGACGAGTAGCTGAACTCCCTCCGGACGAGTGGCAACGCGCTAGGGCGGCCGAGCGCTGTGCGATGGGCCCGACGTGAAGCTCAGCGTTGGCAGGGCAGTTCCGCGAGAGTGCGCAGCCCGGTGATGTCGCCTGGCGCCAATGCCGGTCGATCGCTGCTCAAAGTGCCGTTCATGATCGAGCCGGACGAGTCCACGTGACCGAGCCCGAGAGCATGGCCCGACTCGTGCAGATACAGCGCCTGGCGCAGCACATCCTCGCTCAGGGCCGCTGCGTCGTGGGCATCGATCATCACGAAACCACGGTCGCCGACCAGTTGGCCGCTGGCCCCACTGTCATTGCTGACGACCTGCAACCCGGCGTTCCCCGCGGTCCGTCCGCGTACGGCCACGGCGCGGTGGGAGTCGTCGCCCGCCGCATCGTCGCCGTTGACATAGGTGATCCCGATGGAACCCGACTCGATCGACTCCAGGTTGAGTTGTCCGTCGTCAGTCAGTTCGAGTGCCCGCTCGCCGGCGAACTCGAAGCGATAGCGTCCCTGCGACGCTGTTGTCCAGGCCTGGAACACCGCTTCCCACCGCTGCACCTCTGCGGCGGGGTCCATGCCGGAGCCGCCGACCTGAGTCAGGTCGATCGTGTAGGCGATGGTGCCGGCACACCAGCGGCCGGGATAACGGTCGTCGTCGGATCGCAGCAGGTAGGAGTATCCCTTGGCGCGGGCCGTGGTGGCGTTCGCCTCCGCCGAGGCGTTCTGAGCTGAGGTCGTCGCATCGGGACCGACGCGCAGCCGCGGATCCGCGGCGAGCAGCAACAATGCGGCCACAGCGATGCATGCCGCAAGCACACGCAAGACACGGTCCACGGGACCCATACCTGATCAGATCGGCGCGTCCCACTCGTTGCCTGATTCCGGGATCAGTCGTAACCCGAATGGATCAGTCAGGCGGTGACGAATAGGACAGTTCACCACCATCGGTACTCACCAGCGGCCCAGCGGTGGGCAGAACCTGTGGGCACTGCGGCAACCAGCTGCCGGCTCTGCATGGTCAGTGGAGGTCGGCCCCACCGGCTGACCGGCGCCCTGCGTACCACGCAAGACCCAGGGCGACGGCTCCGCCCACCGCGAGCGCTGCCGTTCGTCTGCCCTCCTTGGTCTCCAGGGGAGTACGCATCGCCACTGGTTTGGAGAATCGCAGGATCGGCCAGTCTCGTTCCTGGGCGATCCGCTTCAACTCCGCATCGGGGTTGGTGGCCACTGGATGCCCCACGATCTCGAGCATCGGCAGGTCCGTCTGCGAGTCGGTGTACGCGTAGCAGTCGCTCAGGTCGTAACCGCGCTCGGCCGCGAGATCACGCATGGCATCTGCCTTGCCGGTGCCGTAGGCGTAGAACAGGATGTCGCCGGTGTAATGGTCGTCCTCGATCGCCATCTGGGTGCCGATGGCCAGGTCGACTCCCAGTCGATCCCCGATGGGCTCGACCACTTCTGTTCCCGACGACGAGATGATGATCACGTCTCGACCCGCCGCATGGTGTTCCTCGAAGAGCTCCAGCGCCTCGGCATAGATGATCGGGTCGACGATCTCATCGAGGGTCTCGGCGACGATCTCCTTCACGCGCGTGACGTCCCAACCCTTGACCAGATCGGACAGGTACTCCCTCATCTGCTCCATCTGGTCGTGGTCGGCGCCGGACAACATGAAGACGAACTGCGCGTACGCCGCTTTCAGAGCGTCCGCACGGTGGATGAGTCCACCCTCATAGAACTTACGGGTGAATGCCAACGTGCTGGACTTCGCCAGGACCGTCTTGTCCAGGTCGAAGAACGCGGCCGCTGGGGCTCCGGTCATCTGCGCCACGGCAGCAGCGTAGGGCCATGGGTGTCGCGGTGTTCTGGTGTTCTGGTGTTCTCCGGGCTGTTCCGGGGTGTCTCCGGGGTGTTCCGGGGTGTTCCGGGGTGTTCCGGGGTTCCGGGGTGTTCCGGGGTGTTCTCCGGGGTTCTCCGGGGTGTTCCGGGGTGAGGTGCGATCTGCCAGCATCTGAGGCGTGTGGTCACACGAAGTGGTCGAAGGGTTGCGCGCAGCATTCGTTCCAGATCCCCGCCGGGCCGAACCCATGCGGGCCTACATGAAGGACGTCGCCCCGTTTCTGGGGATTCCCGCGCCCGTTCGCCGCAGGGCGCAGCGGCGTGTCTTCGCGGAGGTGGGACCCCCCAGCGAGGAGGAAGTGGTCGCAGCCGCACAACAGTTGTGGGACCAGCCGGAACGCGAGTTCTCGTACGCGGGTGGCGAACTGCTGGGACGATACGTCCGGTTGCTGAGTCCGGAACGGCTGGATACCGATGTGCGCCGGCTGCTGCTGTCCCGACCGTGGTGGGACACCGTCGACCTGCTGGGCACTGCGGTCATCACTCCCATGGTGCGCGACCACCCGGAGTTGCTCGCGGTCATGTGGCGGTGGAATGCCACGCCGGATCAGTGGCTCATCCGCGCGTCGATCCAGCATCAGCGGGGACTGCGCCTGGCCACTGATGTGCCGCTGCTGCTGGCGCTATGTGAGCCGCATATCGCGGATTCGCGGTTCTTCGTCGCCAAGGCCATCGGGTGGGCCTTGCGCGACACGTGTCGCTTCGATGTGGACTCTGTCGAACTGTGGGTCGACAACCACCCGAATCTCAGCGCCGTCGCCCGTCGGGAGGCCCGCAAAGGCATCGCGCGAGGTGAATCGCCCCACTGATCCTGAGTGGCTGCTTGTCCATTGGCCGCTGCACATGATTTGGGTGGAACCTGTGGGGTCGCACATTCCCCTTGAGCGGTGGAATCGGCATGTCCCGGCGTCATGTGGACCTACCGGGCCGCCTGTGGCGACCGTCCACAACTTCGTGTCGAGCGGCTGCGTCCACAGTCGTACCGCTGTCGCACACATCGAGGCGGCAGTGGACCACGCTGACCGAGGGATGCGGGGGACGCGAGGACGCGGAGGAGGCTCGATGAATGACGTCGCCGTCGTGGTAGGCGATCCGGACCTTGCCCAGGCAGTGTCCGCGGTGGTGGCGGGCAGTGGAATCGCCCCCACTTCGACGGTCCTTCCCGGTACGTCGTTGTTGGTCACCGATGATGTGCCGCCGGCCCTGTCCGTGCCGACCGTCGTCGTCGCGGGGGGTCATGATCCGGATCTGTGGCAGCGCGCCTCTCGCGCCGGAGTCGAACAGGTCGTGATGCTCCCCGGTGGTGCTGAGATTCTGGGGCGGCGCCTCAGTCGGCGCCCGGCGAGCCGATCGGGAACCATGGTCAGGGTTGTCGGCGCTCGCGGTGGCGTCGGCGCCACCACCTTGGCCGTCGGGCTCGCTTGGGCGTTGTCCGCAGGCGCCCGAGTCGTCCTGGTCGATGGGGACAGTCACGGTGGTGGACTCGATCTCGCCCTGGGTCTTGAGAAGGCCGCGGGGCTGCGGTGGGACGAGCTCACCGACGTGCGCGGCCTCGTCCCACCGCGATCGATCTTGGGACGACTACCTCGCGTCGATGGCCTTCCCGTCGTCTCGCATGGCCGAGACCCGGGCCACGACCCAGTGGGGGCGTGGCCGGCGGTGACGGAATCACTCCTGCGGGCGGCTGACTACGCGGTCTGCGATGTGCCCCGCTTCCACCTTCCGCAGTTGGCTCCCGCAGCCAGTTGCGTCGACGTCCTCGTGGTTCCCCACGACATCGCCGGGGTCGCGGCCGCTCGAAAGTTGATCGATCGCGCCGCCGTGCGAGCCGATGCGGTCCTGGCGATTCGGCGCGTCAAGGGCCCGGTCCACGTCAGCGCTGTCACGGATGCCATCCCACACCACCCCGCGATAGAGCTACCTCGCTGCACTGCCGTCCGGGCAGCGACCGACTTCGGCGACCTGGCGTCAGCGGTGCAACGGGGGGCCTACGCCGCCACGTGTCAGTCCCTCGCTGAGGCAGTAGTCACCGGAGATTCGCGATCGTGAGAGGTGGATCGGATGTGTGTGCAGCAGTCGACGGCGAGTGACGACGGCCGGCGCTCCCACCAGTCAGCGGAGCGGTCCTTCCATGAGTAGGGAATACCTCATTCCCCTGCGGACCTGGTTGGTCGACAACGAAGCCGCGCCGACCGAGTCCGGGGTCAGGCGGGGACTGGAGGCGCTCGGTGTCGTCGCGGAGCCGGACGTCCTCGGGCGGCTCGTCGCCGGATTGCAGGCGGAACTCGTCGGTGCCGGGGTGCTGCAACCACTTCTGGGTATGCCTGGTGTCACCGACGTGCTGGTCAATGGACCAGATCAGGTGTGGATCGACACGGGCGGCGGGCTGCGTTCGGCGGGTGTTCGTTTCAGCGATGAGGCCGCGGTCCGATCCCTCGCTCAGCGTCTCGCCGCGCAAGCCGGGCGGCGCTTGGACGATGCCTCCCCTTTCGTCGATGCGCGACTTCCCGACGGTGTCCGCCTGCATGCGGCACTACCGCCGCTGGCATCGCCCGGCACTCTGATCAGCCTGCGGATTCCCGCTGAGCGCCGGTTCAGCCTGACGCACCTGATCGATGCGGAGTCGGTCACCGAGGCGGGGGCGTGGTGGTTGCGTGCATTGATCGCCGCCCGGGTCGGGTTCCTGGTCACCGGCGCCACAGGATCAGGCAAGACCACCGTCTTGCGGGCCCTGCTCGAAGAGGTGCCGCGCGATGAACGCATCGTCGTCGTGGAGGAATCAGCCGAAATCGAACTGGGTCACCCGCACTTCGTCCGGCTCGAGACACGGGTGGCCAATGCCGAGGGCCGCGGCGAGGTTTCCTTGACCGATCTGATGCGTCAAGCCATGCGGATGCGTCCCGACCGCATCGTGGTGGGAGAGGTGCGCGGGCGTGAGGTCGCTGCCTTGTTGAATGCCATGAACACGGGCCATGAGGGGTCCTGCGGCACGATCCATGCGAACGATCCGGCGAGCCTGCCGGCCCGGATCGAGGCCCTGGCTCTGGCGGCGGGCCTGGATCGGCCCGCGGTTCACAGCCAACTCGCTGCCGGACTCGAGGCTGTACTTCACGTCGCGCGGGATCCCGCCGGACGGCGTCGCATCGTGCAGATGGGGTGTCCCGTGCTCACATCCACCGGCGTCGTCGTCGTCGAACCGCTGGTGACATTCACGAGATCCCGACCCCGCCTTCATCGACCACTTCATCCACTGGTCCAGCGACTGCGGGCCTCATGACGTGGCTACTGCTCCTCGGTGCGGTCATGCTGATCCCCCTTCCGACTCGCACGTCAGACTCCGCGGGCTTCCGGTTTGGGCACAGCCTGCGGGCAGTGACGGATCCCGACGATGCGGTCGCCTGGACGCTCGCGCTGGCGGGGGAGCTGCGCGGGGGGAGCGATGCGTTGCGTGCGATCCAGGTCTGCACGCGCCGCCACGGTGTCGCGCCCCGCGCTGCCCGGGCAGCCGCACTTGGTGGCGACGTTCCGGCAGCTCTGCGCGAGGACGCCGCCGGAGCACCGGTCTTGTCATCGATTGCGGCCGCATGGTCGATCTCGCAACAAACGGGATCGGGATTGGCCGAAGTGCTCGAGAATCTCGCCGACGGGTATCGCCGCACGGTCGAGGTGCGCAGGGCCCTGGCCGTGGAACTCGCCGGGCCGCGCGCCACCGCCCGACTCATGAGCCTGCTTCCCGCCATCGGAGTGGGATTCGCGATGATGCTGGGTGCTGATCCGTTGCGCTGGTTCATCACAAGTCTCACTGGCACTGTGTGTCTGCTCGCGGGGATCGCTCTGAACGTGGCCGGGTTCTGGTGGCTGCACGCGTTGGTCAAGAGGGTGGAGTCCGACCTATGAGTGCGACGAGGATCGCGCCTCTGAGTGCGACGAGGACCGCGTGAGTTGGGCACTGGTCGCGTTGGCCGTCGTATTGGTCCCCGTCCCCGCTGTGGCCAACGCCCGACAACCGATCTGCGGGGACAGCGGGAAACGGGACACACGCCTGCCTCCGCTCAACATCATCGCCGCCGTGGCGGTGGTCCTGGGCAGCTTGGGTATTGTGCCGATGCCGTGGTCCTTGGTGGTCGCCGCGATCGGGGGTTACCTCGCCCACCGGTACATGCCCACCGAATTCTCTCGGGATGAGGAACGGCGGGCTCTCGCGCTGGCGCGATCCCTGCCTGACGCGATCGATCTGCTGGCAGCGGTCCTGCGGGCTGGATTGACCGACACGGATGCGGTCGCCTTGGTAGCTGACGCCGTACCCGGTCAGTTGGGGGAACTCCTGTCACGCGTGGCCCGCCACCGCGCCTTCGGGGCCACGGCCGCTCAGGCATGGCGCACAGTTCGCGACGAGCCGGCTCTGGCTGAACTGTCCTCGGTGATGGCTCGCAATGCCGATACGGGCTCTCCTGTGGCGCCGATCTTGGATCGGGTGGCGGCTGATGCCCGCCGGGACTACTACAGCGCCGCTCAAGGCGCCGCGCGCGCGGCAGCTGTCCGGGCGGTGATCCCACTGGCAGCGTGTTTCCTGCCGGCGTTCGTCCTGCTCGGTGTGGTTCCCATCGTCGCTTCCCTGGTGTCGGAGTTGTCGTTCTGACCGGTATCCCCAGGACCGTCTTCCCGCCGCCCGTCCCCAGTGCCGATCGCCCCCGGTGAATCGCGTGACCTCGATCGACAGTGGGCGCACCACAACACAGCGCCTACGGGCGGAAAGGGGAAACAACCATGTCGAATCTCTTGGCACGTGCGGTTGAGGAGGAGGATGGCCTCTCGACGGCGGAATATGCCGTGGGCACCGTGGCCGTCGCCGGTCTCGGTGGCGTCCTGGTGCAGATTCTCACCTCGGACTGGGCCATGGAACTGCTGAAGCGGGTCATCGAGTGGGCATTCAGCTTCCTGTTCAGCTGATGATGGACCGGGGGCGTGCCGCGGCGCGTTGCACGCCCCCGGGCTCTGCCAGTCATGAGTCGGGAATGGTCACTCTCGAAATCGCACTCGCAATTCCGCTCGTTTTGATCTTCGCTGTCGCCGGCGCTTGGCTGGTGGCGGCCGGGCAAGCGCAAGCGCTGGTCACGGACGCTGCTCGGGCCACCGCGCGTGAAGTCGCCCGGGGAGTGCCTGAGCGACAGGCGGTTGCCGCGGGTCATCAAGTGGCGCCTGACGCCGAGATCGTGGTGTCTGCCTCTGGCTCGGTCATCCGGGTCCGTGCTGAGCGGACGCTGCGTGGCCCGGGGCCCTTGCTGTCCCATCTGCGCCAGAGTGTCTCCTCCACTGTCGTCACCACAGCCGAGGAGTCGAATCCGTTCACCCGATACTCGGCCACCGCGGACTCGGCTCCGGGTCCGGTCCGGTTCCGGTTCCGGGTTCGGGTTCGGGTCCGGGTTCGGGTCCGGGGTCGGATTTGGGAAGGCCTCGATGAGCGCGATCGGATCGGAGCGTGGCTCTGCGGGACTGTTGGTCATCGCTGGTGCCGGCCTTGTGGCCGCCGCCACTGCCGTGGCGGGCGCGTTGGTGGCGGGGGCGGTGACCCACACGAGAGCTCAGAGCGCGGCGGACGTGACCGCCCTTGCAGTGGCCGGTCGGATCCTCGCCGACCCGGATCCCTGTTATGTCGGCGGCGAGGTTGCGCGCGGCAACGACGCCCGGCTGACCGACTGTCAACTCGCGGGGGCCAGCGCGACGGTGGCGGTGTCGATTCCTCTGCCGCCCGTGCTCGCGCGGCTGATGCCGGGTGAGTACGCCGTCGCCCGCAGCCGAGCTGAAGTCGTCATTGTTCCGTGATGGCGCGATGGCTGACGGCGGGATGGCTTGTCAGGCGTGCTCGTCGGCCATTTCGTCAGGATTCGTGTTCTCGACTTCGCCTCGTAGGCGGTGGGCGGTGGATCGATGGGTCACGGGCCCCGGCGCCGCTCATCCGTCTGTGGCTGAGTCACCGTGTTCCTTGTGGCCCCGCACCGAACCGGCATGGGCCACGCGAGAGGGGTCCTTGCGGACGGCGATGATGCTGGCGATCGTCGTGACGGCCAAGATCACCACGATGAACGCCAGCGAGGCGAACGTGGGCACCTCGGGGACGGCCGGCCAGATGCCATGCGCCCAGTGGAGGACGAGTTTCAGGCCGATGAAGACCAGGATCAGCGCCAGGCCGACAGACAGGTACACCAGTCGGTCGAGCAAGCCCTTGACCAGGAAGAACAACGCTCGCAAGCCCAGGAGCGCGAACGCGTTGGCGACGAAGACGATGTAGGGCTCACTGGTGACCCCGAACACGGCGGGGATGGAATCCAGTGCGAAAAGCAGGTCGGTCGTGCCGATCGCGATGAGGGCGATGAACATCGGCGTGGCGACCCGCTTGCCGTCGACCCTGGTGAACATGTTGCCGTTGTCGTAGACATCGGTGGTGGGCAGCACCTTCCGAGCACCCACCACCAGGAGGTTGTCGCCGACGTCTGGGTCCTCGTCTCGATGCCGGTACAGCGCGATCCCGGTCCAGATCAGGAGCAGCCCGAACAGTAGGAACATGAAGGAGAAGTAGGCGAGCAGAGCAGCGCCGACGGCGATGAAGATGGCCCTCAGTACCAAGGCGATCGCGATCCCGATGATCAGCAACTTCTGCTGGTGGACCTCCGGCACGGCGAAGGCCGCCATGATGATGACGAAGACGAACAAGTTGTCGACTGACAGCGTCTTCTCGACGATGTAGCCCGCGAAGTACTGGGCCCCGTACTCACCGCCCGCCCACCAGGAGAAGACAGCGCCGAAGATCACGGCGACGCTGATGTAGAAGATGGACCACAACCCGGCTTCCTTGAAACCGACCGCATGCGGATTGCGCACCGCAAGCCCGAGGTCCAGGGCGAACAGGCCGATGATGACCGCGAGGGTGACGACCCAAACCGTCGCGGTGATGTCGAGAGTCACCGGGTGAGTTTAGGCCCGACCGGCGCCACCTGCAGCAACGGTCCCGGCCACGAGCGCCTGCAGCAGTGTGACCCCTCCGGACTTGTCCAGCGGGTTGTTGCCATTGCCGCACTTGGGGGACTGCACACACGACGGGCAACCCGCCGAGCACTCGCAGCTGGCCACCACGGACAAGGTCGCGGCCAGCCACTCCTCGGCAGCGTCGTACCCACGCCGTGCGAATCCCGCTCCTCCGGGATGGCCGTCATACACGAACACCGTGGTCGCGCCGGTGTCGCGGTGGTGAGGAGTCGACAAGCCTCCGATGTCCCACCTGTCGCAGGTTGCCAACGCCGGCAGGACGCCGATGGCCGCATGCTCGGCGGCATGCGCCGCACCGGGGACGTGGTCGCGGGGGATCAGGCGATCGATCTGAGTGTCATCGATCTGCCACCAGACCGCCGTTGTGCGCAGGTGCGCCGGCGGCATCGTCAGAGGTTCATTGCCCAGCACCCGACCCGACCCGACCTCCCGTTTGAGGTATCCGACGACCTGGCTGGTCACCTGGACCTCGCCCACATGCAGAGAACCGGCACCTAAGGGCCGGGACTCGTGTTCGTCGAGAATGTCGAGATCGCTGATGGATCGCGCCACCGTCGAGTAGCCGAGCTTCGCCCGGCGAACGACAGCGACGCCGGTGTCCAGGTCCAGTGACTCGACCACATGTGAGACCCCTAGATGGAGGTACACAGCGCCGGGGTGCAACTGCGATGTCGCCGAGGAGCCGTCGACGCTGCCCATCACCCGACCGGTGTCCGATTCGACGATGCTGATCTGCTCAGCACTGCCGCGTAGATCTGTCCGACTCGAAGCGGACTCCCGCGCCACCCAGTACCACCGCTCCCCGCGCAGCCGGATGAGGGCATGATCGGCGAGGGTCCGCAGGACGGGCTCGGCGACGGGCCCGAAGGCAGCGACTGCCTGGGCGGTCGTCATCGGTTGCTCGGCCACGGCGCACCCGATGTGGCCGAGCAGCACGTATGGGTTGTCCCGGTCGAGGACCGTGCTCTCCAACGACCCGTCGAAGATGCGCTCAGGATGCGAGACGTAGTAGCGGTCCAGAGGGTCCTGCTGGGCGGTGAGTACCGCTACGGCGTGTGCCCCCGTACGACCTGCGCGGCCCAGTTGCTGCAGGAAGGACAGGCGGGTTCCCGGCCACCCGCACATGGCGACGGCGTCCAGTCCCGTGATGTCGACGCCCAGTTCGAGGGCGTTGGTGGCCGCGACGCAGCTGATCGCCCCGGAGCGCAGGCCGGACTCGATGGCCCGGCGCTCTTCGGGCAGCAGTCCGCCGCGGTAGGCGCTGACGCGGTCGCCGGCGGCGGTTCGCGACCGGATGCCGGCCGCCATGGCCTCGACACCGGCGCGGGAGCGCACGAATCCCACGGATTGGGCGCCTGCGGCGACCCAGTGAGACAGAACTGCCGCGGTTTCGGCGAACGCGCTGCGCCCGGAGTCCGGCTGATCGTCATCGAACGCGACCGGGTCGTCACTATCCCGCGCCCGGGCTTCATCGTCGGGGTTTCGGCCGTCGCTTCGAGGGGTGCCGTCATGGAGGATCACGGTCCGGGCGCCGCGGGAAGAGGTGTCAGCGGTGATGGCAACGATGTCGTCAGTCGGCAAGCCCAACAGTTGGGCCGCGGCCTGTTCCGGGTTGCCCAACGTGGCGGAGCACAGGATGAAGACCGGGTCGCTGCCGAGTTCGTGACAGATCCTGCGCAAGCGGGTGAGCACTGCCGCCACGTTGGCCCCGAAGATGCCGCGGTACATATGACCCTCATCCAGTACCACGAAGCGCAGGCGAGAAAGGAAGTGCCGCCACTTGGGGTGTCCGGGCAGGACGCTGCGATGCAGCATGTCGGGGTTGGTGAGGATGAATCGGCTTCTCCGGCGGATCAGCGGGCGGATGTCCCGGTCGGTGTCGCCGTCGTAGCAGGCCGGTTCGATCTCGGGCAGACCCAGATCGTTCACCCGGGCGAGTTGGTCGTTGGCCAGGGCTTTGGTGGGCGTGCAATACAAGGCGGTGCTGGTGCCACAGAGGATGGCGGACAGGCTTGGCAGCCAGTAGGCCAGCGACTTGCCCGAGGCGGTGCCCGTGGCGAGCACGACGTGGCGCCCCTGCCAGGCCGCATCCGCCGCCGTGACCTGGTGGTCCCAGAGTTCGTCGATTCCGGCGTTGGACAGAGCAGAACGCAGGCGTGGATCCGTCCACTGCGGCCAATCGGCGGTGCAGCCGGGACGCTCAGGAAGGGCGATCACAGCTGAGGGTGGGCCCGACAGGGCCGCCAGGGTGCCGGTAACCAGGTCACCGGTGCCCGGCGATACTCCCAGGTGCGCTACTCCAGATCTCGCACAGTCGAGCACCGGTCGATGCCTGTCGTTGTCCACGGCTGGGGTCAGAGCGTTGGGGTCGCGCGGGGCCGGCACTGGCCGGGCAACGCCGATCGATTCGCGCTCTCGGCGGCTCCCCGCGTCACTGGAGCGTCGATACGACGACGGGTGTGGTGGCATCGGTGGTCCCGCCATCGCCGAGTTGGCCCTTGTCGTTGAAGCCCCAACACACGGGCAGGGCGCGGTCTCGGGTGGCGCAGGCGAACCAATGCCCGACGCTGACGTCCGTGGCATCAGCGAGCGTACTCACCGGGGTCGGTGTCGCTCGATCAGCAAGTGAGCCGTCGCCCACTTGGCCTTTGCCATTGAATCCCCAGCAGCGCACTGTCGCATCGGATAGCCGAGCGCAAGAACTGTCCGCCCCCGCAGACACGTTCGTCACGCCACTGAGACCGGTGTCGACCGGTATTGCCGAATCCGGCCCTGGAGCTCCGTTCCCGAGTTGACCGGCATCATTGCCACCCCAGCACTTCACGGTGCCACCGTCGGTGTTGGCGCAGGCATGGACCCGACCCATGGACACCCCGGCCGCGTCCGGCAGGGCAACAGCGTCAACCGTGAAGGGGGTCAGGATGTTCTCGGCTGCAGGGGGCCTGGGGTCGCCGACCTGGCTGTCGCCGTTATATCCCCAACATCTCACCTGTCCGGCCAGGCCTCCGCCCAAACGAACACACGCGGTGCCACCCTCGCCCGCTGAGATCGCCGAGGCGGTCGTGATGTCCGAGACAGGGGTCGGCGTCAGGTTGGTCGAGACGGTGATGCCGTTGCCCATCTGCCCCGCACTACCGAGCCCCCAGCACCGGGCTGTCCCTCCGAACATGCTGGCGCACGTGAAACCGTTCCCCGCGGAGATGGTGAAGGCCTTCCCGTCGCCCAGGGCCACGGGAACCGGCACCGCCGAAGCGGTGGCGCTGTTGTATCCGAGAGCGCCGTCAGCTCCCGTTCCCCAGCAGCGCGCTGCGCCATCGCTGAGCAAGGCACACGTGTGTTGGGCGCCGGCCGTCACCGCAGTGGCGGTCGTGATGCCGCTCACCGTGACCGTTCCCGGAGTCCCTCCGAAACTGCCGTTGCCCAACTGCCCCTCGGTGTTGTCCCCCCAACATTGAATCGTGCCGTCATCGATGACGGCACACGTGTGCTTCCAGCCCGCACTGATCTGGCTCACTGCCGTGGTCGTCCCGGTCACGGTGGTCGCGGACGACACGCGACCAGCACTGTCCACGGCAAACGTGGCGTAGCTATAGGTGGAGCCCGGCCGAAGGCCGGTGTCGGTGGCAGTGGAGCCCGTGGATGTGACCCCCGTCCCAGCGGTCGGCGAGTCAGGAGCCGTCGCTCCCTCGGCCCGACGCACGACGACACTGCTCGCAGAAGGGGCACTCCAGGTGATCGTCAGTTCCGTGAGCTTGCGTTGACTCACGGTGAGACCCGTGACTGGCGTCGCCGTCGGATTGGGAGTCGGATCCGGCGTGGGGCTCGTGGTGGGCTCTGGCGTGGGGCTTGGCGTGGGGCTTGGCGTGGGGCTTGATGTGGGGCTGGGTGTGGGACTGGGCGTCGGGGCAGGAGCAGTGCTGCGATACACGACCTTGAGCGCAGCACCCTTGGAACGACTGACTCGAGCCACCTGCGTCGACCGGCGAGGTTTGTAGGCGGTTCCGCGATGCTGGATGGTGCCCGCGGTGACCTTGTAACGTCCCGGCTTCAGTTGGCGCAGCGTGGTGGTCTTCGTCACGCGCTTCTTGTAGCGCTTGGCCTTGACGACGACGGCCGCGCGAGCGCCGCTCGGCACACCAGTGACGGTCACGCGTAGGGCACTGCCCTTGATGCGCGCCTTTTGGCCGTTGGTGGCCGGAGTGGTGGCGCTGGCGGGGGCGATGCCCAGTGCGGGGGCGATGCCCAGTGCGGGGGGGATGCTCAGTGAGGCAAGAAGAGTGACGACCAACGTGCCGAAGACCGGAACGACGCGAAGTTGCATGGGGTCCAGTCTCCGCAATGGCGCGCCGGTGGTCAATCAGCGTGCCGCCAATGGAGAACCTCCACCAGTGGTGAAGAAGCCCGCTTCAGGCTGTGGGCCATCGGTCGAGGGCGATTGCCGGCTGATCCCGCTTGATGCGCGAAAGCCGATCATGTGGCTATCGTGCGAGGAACGTGTGCTCCCGGAGCGCACCCCGACGGAGGTACCTGTGGAGATCAGCACCACCCCCATGAGCGATGGCAACGGAACCGTGGTCGCGGTGACCGGTGAACTCGACGTCTCCACCGCGCCGCAGCTCGAGGGTGAGCTGCAGCAACTCATCGACGGCGGAGCCGCGAACCTGGTCGTGGATCTCTCGGCGATCGACTTCCTGGACAGCACCGGGCTCGGCGTCATGGTCAAAGCGCTGAAATGGGCGCGCGAGGCAGGCGGCGGGCTGCGGGTCGTCGCGACCGAGGAACGCATCACCAAGGTGTTCACCATCACCGGTCTGGACGAGGTCATGCAGCTGTCCGAGTCGGTGGACGGGAACTGATGGCCGCCGCAGTCCTGACCGTCCCGGCCGTTCCGGAGCAGGCCCGGGCGGCGCGCCTCGTGGCGGGAGCCGCGGCGCGCCGGGCCGGTGTGGACCCGGAGTCGCTCGATGACGTGCGTCTGGCTGTCGCAGAAGCAGTGGCGCGGGCGGTGCTGCGATCGATGGCCGATCGATCCCCGGAGTCGGCGACGGTCACGGTGGTCATGACCGACGGTCCCGACGACTTCGAGGTCGCGGTCACCGACAGTGCCGATGTTCCCGGAGACGAGTCGGCCGACGACGAGGAACTTGCGCTGTCGGTCATGCGCTCGCTCGCGTCGGACAGCCGTGTGGAGCCCCGGCCCGAGGGCGGGCGCACCATTGTTCTCGCGTGGCCCGCTGCCCTGCCACGGTGAACGCACTGCCCGGCAGTCTGGCCGGAGCGATGGCTGCGCCGGCCTGAACCCAGGTACCCCGGATCCACCGGTCGTTCGGTTTCTCCATGACTGCGCGGCCCTTCAGCTGCTGGGAGTGCACCAGCACCTCTGGGCGCGTATCCATACTTCTCGGCGCGGATCACTTCTCGGCGCGGATCACTTCTCGGTGCGGATCACTTCTCGGCGCGGATCACTAGATGTGACCGTGTGACCCAGGCCACGACGCGGTGCGCCGTCGGAAGTACAGGTAAGCGTCGCGTAAACTCTGTCCGATCGGTGGATCCTGCCCGGCCCGAGGCCGGGGGTGGGGGGACCGCCGGCGTCGACGTCGGGACCTTGCCGACGTGCTGATCAAGGAGAAGAACCAGTGGAGAGTCTTGCCGTCGATCTGACCGGCACGAACCTGATCATCGTGAGTGTGGTGGCGGTCATCGCCCTGCTGGCGCTCGCGGTGGCAGCCGTTCTCGTCCGTCAAGTCCTGGCCGCCGATGCCGGTACCCCCAAGATGCAGGAGATCGCGGGCGCTGTGCAGGAAGGAGCCGCCGCGTTCCTGAGCCGCCAGTTCCGAACCCTCGGCATCTTCGCCGTCATCGTGTTCTTCTTGCTGTGGCTCTTGCCCGCGGAGACCACGTCTGAGCGAATCGGGCGCTCCATCTTCTTCCTGGTCGGAGCAGTGTTTTCCGCCATCACCGGCTACATGGGTATGTGGCTCGCCGTCCGCGGAAACGTCCGGGTCGCGGCAGCCGCCCGTGAAGAGAACGAACAAGGCGCGATGAAGATCGCCTTCCGCACCGGTGGTGTCGCGGGCATGTTCACCGTCGGACTGGGCCTGTTCGGGGCCGCACTCGTGGTTCTCGTCTACAAAGGTGAGGCGCCCAAGGTCCTCGAGGGCTTCGGCTTCGGGGCGGCGCTGCTCGCCATGTTCATGCGTGTCGGTGGCGGTATCTTCACCAAGGCGGCTGACGTCGGCGCGGACCTCGTCGGCAAGGTCGAGCAGGGCATCCCCGAGGACGACCCGCGCAACGCCGCAACCATCGCGGACAACGTCGGCGACAACGTCGGCGACTGCGCCGGTATGGCTGCCGACCTCTTCGAGTCATACGCCGTCACGCTCGTCGCCGCGCTGATCCTCGGCAAGGCCGCTTTCGGTGATCTCGGCCTGGTGTTCCCGCTCGTGGTTCCCGCCATCGGCGTCATCACTGCCGTGATCGGCATTTTCGTCGTCTCCCCGCGGCCCAGCGACCGCTCCGGCATGCAGGCAATCAACCGTGGCTTCTTCGTCTCCGCGATCATCTCCGCGGTCCTGGTGGTCATCGCGGCATTCGTGTTCCTCCCGGACCAGATGATCAAGCTGAAGGGCATCGACCTCGGGGCGTTCGAGGGCATCGCCGTCGACAGCTTCAACCCGCGTGTGCTGGCCATTTGGGCTGTGCTCGTCGGTATCGTCCTGGCCGCTGTCATCCAGCAGTTGACCGCCTACTTCACCGAGACGAACCGTCGCCCCGTCGACGACGTCGCGAAGACCTCGCTCACCGGTCCGGCGACCGTGATCCTCTCCGGTATCTCCGTCGGGCTGGAATCGGCGGTGTACTCGGCGCTGCTCATCGGCGCAGCCGTGTACATCGCTGCGCTGGCCGGTGGAGGCTCGGTCATCCTGTCGCTGTTCGCCGTCGCCCTCGCCGGTACCGGACTGTTGACCACGGTCGGTGTGATCGTGTCCATGGACACCTTCGGACCGGTGTCGGACAACGCCCAGGGCATCGCCGAAATGTCCGGCGATGTCGAGGGCGAGGGAGCCAAGATCCTCACCAGCCTCGATGCGGTCGGCAACTCCACGAAGGCCATCACCAAGGGCATCGCGATCGCGACTGCCGTGCTCGCCGCTACGGCGCTGTTCGGGTCCTTCCGGGATGCGATTACTCAGGCGACCGGGCAGATCGTCGCCAACGGCGATCAATTGGTTCAGCAGGTCGGATCCACGAATGCCGTGCAGTACCTGGGCGTCCTGAACGTCGCCACTCCGAGCAACCTCGTCGGTCTGCTCATCGGCGCCGCTGTGGTGTTCCTGTTCTCCGGCCTGGCCATCAACGCCGTGTCCCGCGCGGCAGGTGCGGTCATCTTCGAGGTGCGTCGCCAGTTCCGCAGCGACCCCGGCATCATGGCGGGCACCAGCAAGCCCGAGTACGCCAAGGTCGTCGACATCGTGACCCGCGACTCACTGCGTGAGCTGATCACCCCCGGCCTGTTGGCGGTGTTGACTCCCATCGCGGTCGGCTTCGGTCTCGGTGTCGGTGCACTCGGTGCCTACCTGGCCGGCACCATTGCCACCGGCACACTGATGGCGGTGTTCCTGGCCAACTCCGGTGGTGCCTGGGACAACGCCAAGAAGTTCGTCGAGGACGGCAACTTCGGCGGCAAGGGCTCCGAAGCCCATGAGGCGACCGTCATCGGTGACACCGTGGGAGACCCGTTCAAGGACACCGCCGGCCCGGCCATCAACCCGCTGATCAAGGTCATGAACCTGGTCGCGCTGCTGATCGCGCCCGCCGTCGTGGCCGTGTGGCTGAACGAACAGACCGCTCTGCGGTGGGGTATCGCGCTGGTCGCGGTGGTCATCGTGGTCGGTGCGGTGGTTGTCAGCAAGTCCCGACCGATCGCGGTCGGAGACCAGGATCTGAAGGAAGAGGACGCGCCGGCGTCCGCATAGGTCCCGCGCAACGGCCCCTCTGCCCTTCTCAGGGTGGGGGGGCCGTTGCATGTCCGTGCTGGGGTGGGCTCAGTCAGCTGTTTCGGTGGGAGTGCGAGGGACCGTTGCGTCGGCTGGCTCACACTCCGCGCCGCCGGGTGTGACTTGACAGAAACCGCCCCGGTAGCCTCACACTCACTGTCGGCACCCGAGCACGGTCGGTGCCGGTCGCCCCTCCGGAAGGAAACCTGTGTCCACGCCCCGCCGCCTCGTGATCGTCGAGTCGCCTGCCAAGGCGCGGATCATTCAGGGCTACCTCGGTCGAGGGTATGAAGTTCGTTCCTCCGTCGGGCACATTCGCGACCTACCCAACAACGCCGGGGACGTGCCCGACAAGTACCGCGGAACGGCCTGGGCCAAGACCGGTGTCGATGTCGAGCACGACTTCGCTCCCATGTACGTGGTGTCCACCAACAAGAAGCCGCTCGTCCGGGAGTTGAAGCAGGCGCTCGCTGATGCCGACGAACTGCTGCTCGCCACTGACGAGGACCGCGAGGGTGAGGCCATCGCCTGGCATCTGGTGCAGGTCCTGCAGCCCAAGGTCCCGTATCGCCGCATGGTGTTCCACGAGATCACCAAGGACGCGATCCAACAAGCCGCGCAGACCACGCGTGAGCTGAACACCGATCTCGTGGATGCGCAGGAGACCCGCCGCATCGTCGACCGGCTGTACGGCTACGAGGTGTCCCCGGTGCTGTGGCGCCGGGTGGCCTCGGGTTTGTCCGCCGGCCGCGTGCAGTCCGTGGCTCTGCGGTTGGTGGTCGATCGCGAGCGGGAACGCATCGCGTTCCGGTCGGCGTCGTACTGCGACATCCGCGGCGTGTTCGCGCCCGGTGCCTTCTCCGCTCGGCTCGCCAAGGTCGATGGGCGCCGTATCGCCACCGGGAAGGACTTCGACGACCGTGGGCAACTCACATCAGCTGATGTGTTGCTGCTCGATGAGCCCGCTGCCACCTCGTTGACCGAGGCCCTCACGGGTCGGCCATTCGAGGTCGCCGCCGTGGAGCAGCGCCCCAGCACTCGGCGCCCTGCCGCCCCGTTCATGACCTCCAGCCTGCAGCAGGAAGGGGGGCGCCGGCTGCGCTGGACCGCCAAGCGCGTCATGGATGTCGCCCAGCGGCTGTACGAGGGCGGCTACATCACCTATATGCGCACGGACTCCACCACACTGTCGGAGCAGGCGATCACCGCCGCCCGCGACCAGGCCCGATCCTTGTACGGCGCCGATCACGTGCCCGACGTGCCGCGTCGCTACGACCGCAAAGTCAAGAATGCGCAGGAGGCGCATGAGGCGATCAGACCCTCGGGCGATCACTTCCGGACCCCGGGCGAGGTATCCGGCACCCTCAACCGCGACGAGTTCGCGTTGTACGAGTTGATCTGGAAACGCACCCTCGCTTCCCAGATGGTCGACGCCAAGGTCGCCACGACGACGCTGCGATTGACGGCCACCGCGACTGACGGGAAGGTCGCCGAGTTCACTGCGTCGGGCACTGTCGTGGTGTTCCCGGGATTCCTCGCGGCTTACGCCGATGTCAACGACTCTGGGGAGTCCAAGGAGGGCACACGACTCCCGGCGCTCAAGCAGGGCGAGTCGGTGACGGCGACAGAACTCGCGGCCGAACCGCACAGCACCAACCCGCCCGCCCGCTACACCGAGGCCACGCTGATCAAGGCTCTGGAGGACCAGGGCATCGGCCGTCCCTCCACGTTCGCCAGCATCGTCAACACCATCATCGAACGGGAGTACGTCCGCAAGCGCGGAACCGCGCTGGTGCCGTCGTTCCTGGGCATGACCGTCGTGCGACTTCTGGAGAACCACTTCGCCCCTCTGATCGACTACTCCTTCACAGCGCGTATGGAGGAGATGCTGGACGCCATCGCCGCCGGAGACGACTCCCGACTGCATGCGCTCGACCGCTTCTACCGCGGCGACGCGGGCATCGGTTTCGCAGGCCTGCGACCCCTGATCGACAAGGGTGGGGACATCGATGCCCGTGCCATCTCGACCTTCGAGATCCCGGGTAGCGATGCCGTTGTCCGAGTGGGCAAGTACGGGCCCTACCTGCAGCGTGGCGAGGACGACCGCATCAACTTCCCCGAGGACTTGGCTCCGGACGAAGTGACTGCCGCCAAGGTCGAGGAGTTGTATGCGGCGCCACGCGGCGACCGCGAACTCGGCGAAGACCCCGACTCAGGGCGCACGATCGTGGTCAAGAACGGCCGCTTCGGCCCCTACGTCACAGAGGTCCTCGAAGAAGATGCCCCACCCAAGCTCAAGCCGAGGACCTCGTCGCTCTTCAAGGACATGGATCCGCAGAGTGTCACTCTCGACGATGCCCTGCGGCTACTGTCCCTGCCCCGCGAAGTGGGAGTCGACCCGGCGGACAACGAACCGATCCTCGCGCTGAACGGCCGCTACGGTCCCTACATCAAGAAGGGCTCCGAAAGCCGCTCGCTTGCCGACGAACCGCAACTCTTCACCGTGACCTTGGAACAAGCGCTCGCCCTGCTCGCCGAGCCCCCGCGGCGCCGCGGCCAGCGCACTCCCGCGGCGCTGAAAGAACTCGGCATCGACCCGGTTTCAGGCAAGCCCGTCGTCGTCAAGGACGGCCGCTTCGGACCATACGTCACCGACGGGGAATACAACGCGACGATCCCGAAGGGTGACAACGCCGAAGAGATCACTTTGGAGCGGGCGTCGGACCTGCTGGTGGAACGGCGCGCGAAGGGCCCGGCCAAGAAGAAGTCGACGCGCAAGAAGGCGACCACACGAAAGTCGACGAAGAAGTCGACCACCACCAAGAAGACCACCACCAAGAAGACCACCGCCAAGTCGTCCACCACCAAGTCGACCACCGCCAAGTCAGCCACCAAGAAAGCCACCGTGAAGAAGACCGCCGCATCGACCGCAGCCGGGGACCCGGCCGGATCAGGAGTGTCATGAGAATCGCCGACGACATCACCCAACTCATCGGGGGTACCCCGTTGGTCCGCCTGCGCGGGCTCTCCGAGGCCACCGGCGCCAACGTGCTCGCCAAACTCGAGTTCTTCAACCCGGCGCATTCGGTCAAGGACCGCATCGGGGTCGCCATGATCGATGCCGCGGAGCAGTCCGGGGCGCTCAAACCCGGTGGGACCGTCGTGGAGCCGACATCCGGCAACACCGGGATCGCGTTGGCCATGGTGTGCGCGGCCCGCGGCTACAAACTCGTCATCACGATGCCCGAGACCATGAGCAAGGAGCGGCGCGCACTGCTGCGCGCCTACGGTGCCGAACTGATTCTCACGCCCGGTCCGGAGGGAATGGGCGGTGCCATCGCCAAAGCCGAGGAGTTGCTGGCCGCGAACCCGGGTTGGGTCATGCCGCAGCAGTTCTCGAACCCGGCCAACCCGGCGGTGCACCGGGCCACCACCGCCGAGGAGATCTGGACCGACACGGATGGCCAGATCGCCTGCCTGGTCTCCGGAGTGGGAACCGGCGGGACCATCACGGGCGTGGGTCAGATCCTGAAGGAGCGCAATCCCGACGTGCAGATCGTCGCCGTGGAGCCCGAGGCGTCGCCGGTGCTTTCCGGTGGCCAGAAGGGGCCACACCCGTTGATGGGGATCGGGGCCGGATTCGTGCCCGACATCCTCGATACGCAGGTCTACGACGAAGTCATCCAAGCGCCCAATGACAAGTCCATGGAGGTCGCGCGCGACGTCGCTCGCACCGAAGGTCTGCTCATCGGTATCTCGTCGGGGGCGGCCGTGTGGGCCGCGGGTCAAGTGGCCGCTCGTCCGGAGATGGCGGACAAGACGATCGTCGTGATCATCCCCTCGTTCGGTGAGCGTTACCTGAGCACACCGCTGTTCGCCGACCTGATGGACTGATGACCCACGTCGGCGAGGACATCCGCACCGTCTTGGAGCGGGATCCTGCCGCCCGCACGAGACTCGAGGTCTTCCTCTCCTACCCGGGGTTGCACGCCCTGTGGAGCCATCGGATCAACCACTGGTTGTGGCGCCGCAGGATGCGAACGCTGGCCCGCTGGTTCTCGCAGATCACGCGGTTCTTCACGGGCATAGAGATCCATCCCGGCGCCCAGATCGGTCGCCGGGTGTTCATCGACCACGGGATGGGCGTCGTGATCGGGGAGACCACGATCGTGGGGGACTGCTGCACCATCTATCAGGGATCCACCCTGGGAGGCACCAGCCTGAAGAAGGAGAAGCGGCATCCGACCCTGGAGGACAACGTTGTGGTCGGGGCGGGTGCGAAGGTGCTCGGCAACATCACCGTCGGATCCAACGCGCGGATCGGAGCGAACTCCGTCGTGCTGCACGATGTCCCTGCCGGCACGGCAGTGGTGGGCGTTCCCGGCCAGGTCGTCACCCGCCGTACTCCCCTCGAACCCCCCGTCATGGTCGATCGTGAGAACGACGTCCCCGACGCCATGGGCGCAGCGGTCATCTCCCTGCTCACCCGCGTCGAGCGGCTCGAACGCGACACCGGCCGGGTGGGGAAAGGACCGCACGTTCCCGAGCACGGGGTCTGGCGCGGTGAGGATTTCGAGACGCAGGACTTCAGCATCTGACGGTGGACACCGAGGTGTCGGAGGTGCGGCATAGGCTTCGCTCGTGGCAGCAGCACGGTTCATCGCCTTCGAGGGCGGCGAAGGCAGCGGCAAGTCCACCCAGGTCGAGCGGCTGGCGACGTCCCTTCGCGCCACGGGGCGGACCGTCACCGTCACCCGCGAACCCGGAGGTTCCCCGCGCGCCGAGCAGATCCGCTCGCTCATCCTGGCCGATGGCTCCGCCGACCTTGACGCCCGCTGCGAAGCCCTGCTCTTCGCGGCCGCACGAGCCGACCACATCACCCACACCGTGCGTCCTGCCCTCGAGCGTGGCCACATCGTTCTCACCGACCGGTACCTCGACTCGTCGGTCGCCTACCAAGGTGTCGCCCGCGGCCTGGGTGCCGACCGCATTCGGGACCTCAGTCTGTGGGCCACCGACCACACCGTGCCCGACCTCACCGTCGTGCTCGACATCGACCCGAGAGTCGGTCTGGCGCGCGCTCAGGACGCCAACCGACTGGAATCCGAACCGCTCGGGTTCCACGACGACGTGCGGCAGGCGTTTCTGGACTTCGCCGCAGCAGCGCCGCACCGCTACACGGTGATCTCCGCCTTTCCACCGCCCGATGAGGTCGCAACCCTGGTTCGTGCTGCAGTGGACCGATGCATCATGGCGGGAGGACGCGGATGACAGTCTGGGACGACATCGTCGGCCAGCCCGATGCGGTGGCCCAGTTCCGCGGTGCGGCTGCGTCCGCCCACGGGCGCGGGTCGACGTTCGGCATGACCCACGCCTGGCTCATCACAGGACCGCCCGGATCCGGCCGGTCCAACGCCGCCGTGGCGCTCGCGGCGGCGCTGGCGTGCCCAGACGAGGGATGCGGGCAGTGCGAGGCGTGCCGGACTGTGCTGCACCACAGCCATCCGGATGTCACGGTGGTGCGATCGACGACCCTGTCTCACGGCAAGGAGGCCACCAAGGCGTTGGTCTTGCAGGCAGCGGGCACCCCCGTCACAGCCCCATGGCGCGTCATCATCATCGAAGACGCCGACCGCATGACCGAGGCCGCGGCCAACACCTTGCTCAAGGCCATCGAGGAACCCGCCCCGCGCACCGTGTGGATCCTGTGTGCACCCAGCGCCGAGGACCTCCTGGCGACGATCAGGTCGCGGACCCGCAACGTCGCCCTCCGGGTCCCCGCTGCTGCCGCAGTGGCCGAACTCCTCGAAAGAGAAGGGGTGGACAGGCCAGTGGCTTCCTTCGCGGCTCACGCATCCCAAGGCCACATCGGTCGGGCCCGCGCCTTGGCCGGAGACGAGCACACCCGGCTGCGGCGGGCCATGGTGCTCAAGGCCCCGCGCATGATGACCAGCATCAGCGACGCCTACTCCATGGCCCACGACCTGCGCAAAGTGGCCGAGGACGACGCGAAAGCGCGGACCAAGGAGCGCGACGACGAGGAGAACGCCGACCTGATGGCCGCCTACGGCCAGGGCGCCGAGGGGCTGTCCGCCGGCCGCGTTCGCACACTTGCCTCTCGTGCCATGTCCGATCTCGCCAAAGTGCAGACCCAGCGTGCCTCCCGCTCCGTCCGGGACGAACTCGACCGCTACTTCGTGGACTTCCTCGGCTACTACCGCGATGTGCTCATGCTGCAGTTGGGCGTGGGCTCGGACCTCATCAACGTCGATCTGCGCACCGCCCTGGAGCAGACAGCGCGCGCGGATGACGCCTTCACCACGATGAAGCGGATCGACGCCATCACGGCCGCGCGGGCCCAGTTGGAGGGAAACGTCCCACCGGCGTTGGTGTGTGAATCACTGATGGTGCAGCTGCTGCACCCGGTGTGACCCGGGTCAGTCCGACTGGGTTGCCGCTGCCGCGGCGACTCGCAGGCCTTCGGAGTAGGCCGCCAACTCGCGGACGGTGACATCCAGGCGCACCGAAGGTGCTGCCGTCGGATCGGGTGCACTGAGCATCTGAAGTGCCGCGCTGAGCAACTCGGTGTACATGTCGACGCCGAGCGCCAAGCGCTGGCGGATCTCCTCGGCCGAGGTAGCCGCTGTCCTGGCGGCAGGAGTGCCGCGCATGTCGACCTCGACCCGGTGCAGAACATGCAGCCGGTCGACCAGCGCCGCCATCGCCGGCGCCGCCTCGAAGTCGGCTCGCCGGATCTCGATGGCCGCGTCGGCGTGCAGACCCTCGATAGTCGGGATCAACTGCGCCAACTGCACACGGACCCGGTGGAGCTGCTCGGACTCCACAGAGCCGGCCACCCCGGGCGGCAGGGGTCGGGGCGGCGGAGGTGGTGCGGTCGGGGGGAGAGGTTTGGGCAGGTTGGCGGCGGTGTGACGTGAACGCCGGGCCACCACAGCCCCGATCACAGCGGTCGGTGCTCCCAGCCAGAACCACGCGTCGAGGCCGTTGCCGGTGGACATCTGAGCGAGGAGATCCGCGCCGGCGACGACCCCTCCGGAAACCGCTGCGGTGGTCGCCCAGCCTGCGCGGGAGCGCAGCCGCGCGAGGCGGCCCTGATAGCGCTTGATGTCGCGGGTGTACTCGCGCTGCTGGCGTTCGTGCTCGAGCACCATGCGGTCATGGGGGTCCCGCGGCTGGGGTGCGTTCTTCCATCCGGCGCGAAAAGCGGCAGCATGCGCGGTGGCCTCAGCCAGACCAGAGGCGAGCCTCGTCGTGAGGTCCCGCGACTGCGGGTTGCTGCTCATACCCCCAACGGTAGGCGACGGGGGCCACATTCGCGAGCGACCCGGACTGCGCCCAGGGCGGACAGCAACAACCCGGGGTCGACGTCGGGGGCCTCCGTGCGTCCGTTTCTCATGCCTGTGTCCGCTTCTTGGGCCGATCCGGTGCCGGGACAGACGAGTCGGCGCCCAGATTGACGAATCCCCGCCATCGAGTGCCGCGCTCCCGCCGCATGCGGCGCGGTTGCGGCATTGGTCGGGCGACGGGGGGATCTGCGGGGAGGTCCGGACAGGTGGGAACCCGCATCCGACCCGTAGAGTCACAGATCCGAGGGAAGGGACAGCAGCCATGCACTTCGTCCCCGCGCGCGCCGGTCGCCGTCGCAGCAGCCGTGCAGGTACCAGTGCCACCAGCCGCAGACGAGCTGGCCGCACCCGCACCGTCCGTGCCACGGCGGTTCGCGGACTCGCGGTGGGTGTCTGCTCACTCGCCGTGTTGGCAGGGTGCACGTCGGCACCACTTCCTCCCGTCCTGCAATCACAACCGGCGGAATCCGCCGAACCTCGAGAATCAGCTCCAGCTGGTCTGCAGCGCTTCTACGACCAGAAGTTGGCCTGGCAGGACTGTGACGGCTCATTCGAGTGTGCCGACCTCACGGTTCCGCGGGACTACGCCAACCCAGAGGCCGGAACCACCACGATCGCCCTGCTGCGCGCCAAAGGGGACAAGCCCCAGGGGTCGTTGGTCGTGAATCCAGGTGGCCCCGGGGGCAGCGGAGTCGACTATGCCCGCGCTGCCGGACAGATCCTGTCCGACACGGTCACGGAGCAGTACTCCGTTGTCGGATTCGATCCCCGGGGCGTCGGGCGCAGCGCCCCGATCGACTGCCTGACGGACGCCGAGCTGGACGAATGGATCGCGCTCGACGGCGAACCTGATTCGCAGCAGGAGCAGCAGGAGTTGCTGGACGCGGCGCGCGATTTCGGCAAGGCGTGCGAGGAGCGGTCCGCGCAGATGCTCCCGTACGTCGATACCGAATCGGTGGTCAAGGACCTGGACATCCTCAGGGCGGCACTGGGAGAGCGGCGACTGAACTACCTGGGCTTCTCCTACGGCACCATGATCGGCGCCCTGTACGCCGACCGATTCGGACCCAAGACGCGCCGGATGGTGCTGGACGGGGCGCTCCCTCCCCAGTTGACCATCGATGAGATCGGACTTGGGCAGGCGAAGGGGTTCGACAAAGCACTACGTCGCTACGTCGAGGACTGCCAGACCAAGTCAGACTGCCCGGTCGCAGGGGAGTCCGTCGACGAAGGTGTGCGCAAGGTCCAGGATTTCCTCGACAGTCTGGATGAGCAGCCCCTCCCCGCCGGCGACGGTCGGGAGCTCAACCAAGGCCTGGGCGCCGGTGCGGTGCTGTATCACCTGTACTTCCCGTTCGCGGGGGATTGGGATTCCCTGTCGGACGGCCTGCGCGACGCCTTCGCCGGCGATGGACGCCGACTCCTCGACATGTTCTACGAGCGTCTTGAGCGCAGCCCGGACGGCAAGTACGCCAACAACTCGCAGGAAGTGTTCTACGCCGTGAACTGCCTCGACCGCGGTAGCGACGCAGATATCGGAGAAACTGCGCAGGCAAGCGGATGAGTGGGCTCAAGAGGCCCCGGTATTCGGTCGATATCTCGCCTGGACGGAAGCCGCGTGCTCCGAGTGGCCGGTGGCGGCGACCGGGGAACCTGAAGAGGTCACGGCCGCCGATGCGGGGCCGATCCTGGTCATCGGCAACACGAACGATCCGGCCACCCCGCTGGAGTGGGCGCAACTCCTGGCTGACCGGCTGGCCGACGCCCACCTGATCGTCTGGGAGTCCGATGGGCACACCGCCTACGGCAACGGGTCGTCGTGTGTGGACGATGCCGTCGACGCCTACCTGGTGGACGGTGAACTGCCACCTGCGGACCTCGTATGTCGGTGACCGCCACGTCCACCCTCGACCTCTGTCGCAGGTGGGTCACAATCGTGTGGCCGAAGTTCTCAAACTGGCCCACATCATTGAGCTCGGCCCACCTATGATGGGACGGCAATGACGAGCTACACCCGCGCAGCAGCGGGTGCACTTCTCCTGGCTCTGACGTCGGCAGGAATCGCGGCGCCGGCCAGTGCTGTGCCCGTGCTGCCCGCTGAGGATCCGGCGCCCACGGCGACGTCGGATCCGCTCACCGCGCAGATCACCGAAACGACCGATCAACTGCAGACCGACCTCACCGAGATGCGTGCGCAGCAGACAGCTGCCCAAGAGCGCTACCTCGCCGCGCGGACGAAGGCCGCCAAACTGCGCAAACTGGTGGCCGCCAACCAGTCCGCGGCTGACGAGGCGCGACTCGTCGTCGGCCAGTACGCCCGATCGATCTACATGAACGGTTCGACGGACCTCAGCGTCCTCGCCTCGATGATCGACACGGCCGACCCCAACGAGCTGATGGACCGAGCCGACGAGGCGCTGCGGGTCGGAGATCGCAAAGACGATCAGTACGACGACGCCATGGCATTGCTGAAGCGCAACCAGGAGGTCAAAGAGCAGGCCGACTCCGCGCAACTGGCCGCTGAGGCGAGCCTGCAGACGATCTCGACCCAGGTCCAAGGGCTGCAACGCCAGTTGGCCGACGTGGCCAACCAGTGGGCCGACCATCTGGCCGGAATGGACGGCATGCTCGACCCGGCTCAGGCCAAGGCGAACAGTGACGCGGCGTCACAGTGGGCCGACTACCTCACGCGCCTGGCGGACCTGAGGGCTCCCAGCATCACGGTGGACGAACTGACGAAGGACAAGCCACCGCAAGGCGTCAGCCGAAGCCGAAAGAACCCCGGGGTCGGGACGTACCGCTCAAACGGCGACTCCGTCACTGCACTGCCGGACCGAGTCATCGCCGCCGTCACCTACGCGGTATCGACCCTCGGCACTTCCTACCAGTGGCGCAAGAACACCGACTCGGAGATGGACTGTTCCGCGCTTGTCGATCGAGCATGGAATGTTCCCACGATCCCTCGCAGCAAGCGGACCAATGCCCGAGCGCTGGTCGCGGACGGTGTCAGTGGCCTCGCCGCGAACATCAAGTTCATCCCCGAGGATCGGATGAGTGTGGGCGATGTCGTCTTTATCGCCGATCCGGGGCGCGGCGTGAACCACACCGGGATCGTCCTCGACAACGACACGATGATTGCCGGAGACGCTCGCACCGGCGGCGTCAATGCCGTGCCCATCCCCAAGCCCCGCGTGTGGCAGGTGGGAAGGCTGTCGCTGAAGCCCCCCAAACGCGGCAACTTCGTCCCCAAGGCGTCCCAGAAGCCATTCCAGTGCGGCATGGACCCAGCGGACTTCATCACCACCCCCGATGGGAAGGTGCTGGCCGACCCGCGGATCTGCCCGCCGAAGCCCGCGGTGTTCTCCGAGGCGCATATGCAGCCGGCGGCCATCACCGGTGGACGCTGCGCCGGTGCCCTGTGGCCGCAGTTGACCATCATCGGCGGCTGGCGGCCCAGCGACCCCTATCCGGACCATCCGTCGGGTCGGGCGCTGGACATCATGATGCCGGCGGGATGTTCCACCGACCCGGCCAACATCGCGCTCGGCACGGCCATCGCCGAGTTCTTCATGGCCAATGCCGCGAAGTTCCACGTGCAGTACATCATCTGGCAGCAGCGCATCTGGAACGCCGAGACCGAGACGCCCAAGCGGGTCATCGACTGGCGCGGCATGTCCAACCGCGGGGGCTGCACGGCGAACCATCAGGACCACGTCCACGTGTCCTTCATCGGACCCAACACCGTCTCAGCGGCGCCAGCTCCCGCCGACACCAGCGATGACTCAGGTCCCGGATCGCGGCCCGGCTCAGGCGCCGGCTCCAAGTCCGGCTCCGACGCCGGCAAGGACACCACGGACAAGCCCAATGCGCCCGACAACGCGAGTGGGTCCCCTGACTCCTCGAGCGGCACGCCCGACACCTCCGCCGGCGATTCCGACACCGCGGGGCGCAAGCGCAACTGACGGGCGGATGAGAGCCGCTCGGGCCGTGACGGTAGTTTCTTCCCCAACTCGAGTTTCCTGCCCAACACCGACTGGAGGACGCATGGACGATCAGGTGCGCAGGCACAAATACACGCTCGACGAGGACCAGATCCCGACCGCCTGGTACAACATCATCCCGGACCTGCCCGCACCCCCGCCGCCACCGCTGCATCCGGGCACGATGGAACCCGTCGGCCCCGAGGATCTGGCGCCCCTGTTCCCCATGGCACTGATCGAGCAGGAAGTCAGCGCTGAGCGGTTCATCGACATCCCCGGCGGAGTCCTCGACGTCTATCGCCAGTGGCGGCCCACGCCGCTGTTCCGCGCCCATCGGCTCGAGCAAGCGTTGGGTACCCCCGCGCGCATCTACTACAAGTACGAGGGTGTGTCCCCAGCCGGCTCGCACAAGCCGAACACAGCCGTCCCACAGGCCTACTACAACAAGGCTGAAGGGGTCTCCAAGCTCACGACAGAGACCGGAGCAGGACAGTGGGGCACGGCTCTGGCGTTTGCGTGCGCCCTATACGACATGCAGTGCGAGGTCTGGCAGGTGGGCGCGTCCTACGACGCCAAGCCCTACCGCCGCTTGATGATCGAGGCCTTCGGGGGCGTCGTGCATCGGTCCCCGAGCGACCTCACCGAAGCCGGCCGGGCTTTGGCGGCTGACCCTGCCAATCTCTCCGGATCCCTGGGGATCGCGATCTCCGAGGCGGTCGAGGTGGCCGCTCAGAATCCGGAGGTGCGCTACGCGCTCGGCTCGGTGCTCAACCACGTTCTGCTGCATCAGACCGTCATCGGTGAGGAGGCTCTGCTGCAGATGGAGATGGCTGGGGACACACCCACACTGATCGTGGGTTGCACGGGCGGCGGATCCAACTTCGCCGGCCTGTCGTTCCCGTTCCTGCGCGAGAAGATGGCCGGGAACATCTCGCCGCGCATCCTCGCGGCAGAACCCGCTTCGTGCCCGTCATTGACCCGGGGTACCTACGCCTACGACTTCGGCGACACCGCCGGGATGACGCCGCTGATGAAGATGCACACATTGGGCCATGACTTCGTGCCCGATCCCATCCACGCCGGTGGATTGCGCTACCACGGCATGGCGCCCCTGATCTCGCACGTCTACGAGCTGGGGTTGATGGACGCCGAGTCGGTCCCGCAGACCGAGTGCTTTGAGGCCGCCGTGCAGTTCGCGCGCACCGAGGGAATCGTTCCTGCGCCGGAACCCACTCACGCACTCGCCCTGGCCGTCCGCGAAGCGCTCAAGGCCAAAGAGACCGGTGAAGAAACTGTCATCCTGACGGCGCTATGTGGCCACGGGCACTTCGACCTGTCCGCCTATGACGACTTCTTGAACGGTCGGATGACCGACGAGAACGTCACCGAGGAGCGGTTGTCCGTGGCTCTGGAGACTCTGCCGCAGGTTCCCGTCGGCTGACCATGTTCTTTCTCGCACCTTGGGTCATCGCCCTCATCGGGTTCGTCCTGCATGTGTTCTTGGACCGATCACCGCAGCACCGGACGTCCCACCGGGTGATTGAACTCGCCCTGTTGTGGAACCTCGTGTTCTTCGGAGCCTGGAGCATCCTCGGCGGCCTCGGACACATTGGGCCCACCTCAGGCGCGCTCGCCGAACAGATCGGATACACCCAGTCGATGTTCCAGTGGGAGGTCGGTTGGGCCGACATCGCACTCGGTGTGCTCGGGATCGGCTGCGCCTGGAAATCCGGTCGCGGCGGATGGATGACGGCGGCCGTCGTGACGCTCGTCATTATGTACTGGGGCGATGCCATCGGGCACGTCATGGAGCTTGTCGCCCATGACAACCAAGCCCCCAGCAACGTTTGGGCGATCCCCAGCGATGTCCTGCAGCCGCTGCTGGCGGCCATCCTGCTCGTGCTGTACCGGCGTGGGCAGCCGGCCGTAGAGAGCGTCGCGTCCACAACCGCTTGAGCCGCGCACTGACCGGACACCATCTCTCATGGCCGGAGGAAGACGCTCTCTTGGGGCCGGAGGAAGGCGCTCTCTTGGGGCCGGAGGAAGGCGCTCTCTTGGGGCCGGAGGAAGGCGCTTCCTTGGCCGGGACGAAGAACTCGACCGGGCACACCAACTCGGCCGAAGGAGGTCGGCCGGAGCTGGGCCGGAGAGCAGGGTCGGGAAACTGGTCGGACCAGTCAGTGGCCAGGGATCCCGGTGACTCGCGGCGAGAAGGAAGCACCCTGATCGAGGCTCTCCCAGATCTTGTCACCGGCGAGGACGTTGAGCCGAGTGCCGTTGGCGGCCAGCGCTGCGGGCTGCCCGTCGACCTCACCGGCCTTGCGCCAGTCCTTGCCGGAGTCGGTTGAGGAGTGCACCGCCCCCTCAGGGGTGACGCCCCAGAGTTGGTCGTCGGTCCACGCCACGAGCGCGATCACCGGTGCGCCCGCGATGGGCGTCCACGTCCTGCCGCCGTCCGTGCTGGCGATCGGCCCGTCCTGAGTGGTCCCCACGGCTTGCCGCGCGTTGCGGGGGTTGATGGCGATGTCGAATGGTCCCGGCCCGACAGTGTCCCAGTTGTCGCCGCCATCGGTGGATCGCCAGAGCATGCCGTCGCCGGAGTTGACGCCCAACACGACATCACCAGCGGCAGCCAGTCGATGGAAGTCCACCTGCCCGGTCAGCGACACAGGTTTCCACGTCTTGCCCTCGTCGGCGGACTGCAGTAAGCCCAGATCCGGGGGAGCGTCCATATCCGGCCCTGGATGTCCGGAGGCGAGCCAACGGTCGTCGGCAATAGTGAATCCCATGACATCGAACGGTTCGCTGACCCGTCGAGGTGGTTCACCGGGTGGCTGGCTGAACAGTCCCTGATGGCTGCCGATCAGCAAGGTGTCCGTGCTGAGGCTCAGGTTGTGGATGTGCTGTAGGGCGGCTGAGTCGGCGGTGACCTCGATGGTCGTCGGCTGAGGCGAAGGGGGGGCCGGTTTCGGGGTCGTCTGTGAGGTCGGTGAGAGGGGCGGTGCCGGTTCTGCCGCGGGTGAAGTGGCGCACCCGGCGACAAGTCCGATCACCAGCATCGCCGAGGCCGACGCGATCGTCCCGGTTCGGTTCATGGCGCCAGCAACTCCTTCATGGTGTCGATCTCCTTCTTCTGGGCGGCGATGATCTGATCGGCCAGTGTTGTGACTTTTGGGTTCCCGGGCTGCGCCTTGACTTGTTCGGCCATCAGGACCGCTCCTTCGTGGTGGGCGATCATCATCTGCAGCCACATGGAGTCGAACTCTGTCCCCTCGGCTTGGCTCAGTCTGGCCATGTCTTCGGCGGCCATCATTCCCGACATGGTCATCCCTGCCATGTCGTGACCACCGTGGTCCATGCTGGCCATGTCCTCTCCGGCGCCGGGCATGGCGGTCGGGGCGCCCCATTGCTCCAGCCACGTTGTCATCTGCTCGATCTCCGGATCCTGCGCTCCCTTGATTGCTGTAGCCAGCTCGCGCACCTCAGGTGACGCCTTGGCCTGTGGGTCGAGGGCGAAGTCGGCCATCTCGATGGCCTGCTGGTGGTGCGGGATCATCGACTGCGCAAAGACGATGTCTGCTGCGGTCTCCGTGTCGGACACAGCTGCCGAGGCCGCCGGGGTGGCCTCGTTTCCCGCGTCCGTTGGTGTGCTGCAGGCGGCTGCGGACGCGGCCAGGACAGCGGCGAGTATTGCGGCGGTGAGGGCGCGGTGCTCGTTCATTGGGCTGGTTCCTCCTCGGTGGTGTAGTCCAGGCGGGTCATCATGCCCGCCTCAGCGTGATAGGCGTTGTGGCAATGGACCATCCATTGCCCGGGGTTGTTTGCTGCGAAGTCCACGTTCACGGCCCCCATGGGTGGGATCAGCACGGTGTCCTTGCGCGCCCCCGTGCCGCCCGCGTCGCCGAGCTGGAAAGTGTGGCCGTGCAGGTGAACTGGGTGCGACATCATTGACATGTTCGAGATCCGAAGCCGACCCGCTTCGCCTTGCCTGATGGTCAACGGGGTCGCGTGGTCATGTGTCGCACCGTTGATGGTCCAGACGTAGGGAGCCATTGAACCCCCCAGCGCAATGTTCTGCAGACTGTCGGGGTCGCGGGCAGGCAGAGCCGCGGACTCGGACACCTGCAGTGCACCCAGGTTCAAGGGGTAGCGGTTGAGTTCCGCGGGACGTGCCGTGACAGGGGGTGCGGCTGCGGAGCGGGAGGTGCGCACGACCGCGCGGGCGAGTCCGGGCTTGCCCACGGGTTCGGCGACCAGCGCGAAGGCTCCATCGGAGAGGTCGACAATCGCGTCATACCGTTCCCCCATCCCGATGCGGAGTGCGGAGGTGGCCACCGGGCGCACCGGGTAGCCGTCGGTGTGCGTGACGCGCAACTGATGATCGGCGAGGGCGACCGTGAAGATCGTGTCAGCGCCCGCGTTGATGATGCGAAGCCGGACCCGGTCGCCTGGTCTCGCGGCCAGCGTCTCGGGGTCGTCGTCCGGACGCCCGTTGATCAGATGCAGCGGATACGTTACATCTCCGCCATCCGACATCATGCCGCCGTGGCCCATCCCCATCTCAGGGCCGGCTTTGTCGCCGGCGGCGACCAGGTCGGCGAAGATCTGGTCCGGCGTCTGGCCCACGCCATCGGTCCAGTCGTCCAGTACGACGACCCATTCGGCGTCGTAGTCGCCGGGTTCGCGGGGGTCGTCGATGATGAATGGCGCATACAGGCCCCGATCCAGCTGCAAACCGGTGTGTGGGTGAAACCAGTGGGTGCCGGGATCGGGGACAGTGAAGTCGAAGTCGAAGTCGCCGCCGGACTCGATGGCGGGTGTGGTGACCCCCGGTACTCCATCCATGTCGTTGCGGATCGCCAGGCCGTGCCAGTGAACGCTGGTCGACTCGGGCAGAGAGTTATGGACCGCCACTGTGACCCGATCACCCGCCGTGGCGCGGAACGCCTTGCCCGGAACCGAGTCACCGTAAGCCCATGTCGAGGTGATACGCCCACCGAGATCCACCTGAACCTGCTTCGCCTGGAGTGTCATCGACCGCACGGCGCCGGTGGTGGGTCGGGCTGACTCCGCTGCCATGATCTCGCGCACACCGGTGAGGCCGGAAGAGCGTGTGCACGACGCCAGACTCAGGCTCGCCCCGGCGCCGAGCAGGCCCGCCAGCACTTGGCGACGGGTCAACGCCTTGTTGTTGGTCACGGCCCCGATGGTGGGATACGGGATCGCAGGTTCGACTGAGATTGCGTGAAGGTTTGATGAAGAAACCGATCTTCATCGAACCTTCACACGTTCACCGGCCAGAGCATACGGCTCGGGAGTCAACATGGAGATGCAGTCCAAGGGAGGTCGCCATGATGGGTTGGTCCAACCAGGGTTGGAACGGGTGGATGCTCGCCATGATGCTGGCGTGGCCGCTCCTGGTGGCCATGGCGGTCTGGGCAGTCGTGGCGCTCACCCGCAGCGACCGTGCCCGGACTGATCGACAGACCCCTCGGCAGATCCTGGATCGGCGGTTGGCCGCCGCGGACATCGACGCCGCACAGTACACCCATGCACGCGCACTGTTGGAGAATCGTTCCATGAGCGAGCCCACGACCACCGGTAGCGAGTGACTCCGCCCGTCGCGGCCTCGCCCGGCACGGTTCTCGTCGTCGATGACGAGGAGCCATTGGCGCGAGTGGTCGCCTCCTATCTGGCGGCGGAGGGGTTCGTCGTCGCGGTTGCGCACGATGGTCCGTCCGCGGTTGAGGCTGCCCGAACCGATCTTCCAGAGCTGATCGTCCTTGACATCATGCTGCCGGGATTCGACGGTGTCGAGGTCTGTCGGCGGGTACGCACGTTCAGCGACTGCTACATCGTGATGCTGACGGCACGTGACGACGAGATCGACAAGATCGTCGGCCTATCGGTGGGAGCCGATGACTACCTGGTCAAGCCGTTCTCGCCGCGTGAGCTCATGGCCCGGGTGCGCGCCATGCTTCGGCGGCCCCGGACCATCGGACCTGCCCCCGCGGATCCCGACCGTCCCGCCAGCTCCGATGTGCGGGTGCTCGCCGATCTTGTGGTCGATCCAACCGCCCGCAAGGTCTGGGTCGCCGATCGTGAGCTGGATCTCACCCGCACGGAGTTCGACCTGTTGGACACTCTGACAGCCAGCCCGCGGCGGGCATTCACCCGCCGCCAACTCATCGACTCCGTATGGGGGCCGGACTGGTACGGCGACGAACATATCGTCGACGTCCACATCGGTCACTTGCGCCGCAAGTTGGTCGATGATGCGTCGGAGCCGCGGTTCATCCGAACCGTGCGCGGTGTCGGATATGGCATGGTGACGTCGTGAGACGGCCGGTCGGGCTGGCGACCAGGCTGTTCAGCGCCCAGATGATCGTCATCCTCGTCGCAGGGGTGACCGTCGCGGTGACTGTGGCACTCGTCGCCCCGAGCCTGTTTCTGGAGCATCTCGACATGACCGGCGAGGACTCTCCGACGGTGCAGGAACACGCTCGCGAGGCGTTCGAGTCGTCCGTGGGTGTGGCGTTCCTGGCGGCCGCATCCGCAGCGGTGATCGCTGCAGTGCTGCTGTCGTGGTTCCTGTCCCGGCGAGTCGGCAGACCGGTGGAGGAACTGGCCGCAGCCGCCGAGACAATCGCCTCCGGCACCTATGACATCTCGGTACCGGAGACCGGGTTCGGGCCCGAACTGTCGGCGTTGTCGAAGGCGTTCCAGCAGATGGCCGATGACCTGGCCGCCACTGATGCGGCCCGCGGCAGGTTGTTGGCCGATCTAGCTCATGAACTGCGCACTCCGCTGGCGACCCTCGAGGTCCATATCGACGGGATGGAAGACGGAATCGTTTCTCCCAGTAGGGAGACCTTCGATGTCATGAGGGCGCAGGTCGTCCGCCTGCGCCGGCTGGCGAGTGATATCAAGCTCACCGCCGCAGCGCAGGAGCACGCGCTCGATCTGCATCCGCGAACCATCCCGGTGGCGGACCTGATCAGGACGGCCTGCACCGCCGCAGCCCCTCGATACGCAGCCCGCAACGTGGACCTCCGTTGCGGATCGCTCAGTCCGGCTGCCACGGTTACGGTGGACCCCGACCGGATGCAGCAAGTCCTCGCCAACCTGTTGGACAACGCTTTGCGACACACACATCCGGGCGGATCTGTGACGGTTACCGTCACAGTTAGCACAGCAACGGTGCTTGTCTCGATAGTCGACACCGGCGATGGAATCCCAGCCGACCAGCTCGAGGCCATTTTCGAGCGCTTCCATCGCGTCGACCCGGCTCGGAGCAGTCAGGCGGAGGGTGGCAGCGGCTTGGGTCTCACGATCGCGCGCGCCATCGTCGACGACCAGCACGGCATCCTCACCGCGAACAGCCCTGGGCCCGGCTGTGGCGCCACATTCACCCTGGCGCTGCCAAGGAATCCTGCCGCGTCTGATCCGTCGCCCAACGCTTGAGGCGCAAACGGCGACTCCCGGTCACTGTCCACAGGGCGGACGGCGACCGGGAGTCGTCATGAGTGCGTTGCCTCAGGCGCAGCTCCAGGGCCCCCATCCGGAGCGCTGGTGCAGTTTCCAGGCGATGTGATCCTGAGCGAACTTCGGTGCCTTGTTGGCGGCTGACGCATACCTGCCACCACCGGCTCCGCGCCAAGTGCTGTCCAGGAACTGCCACGCCCCCTTGTAGGGACCGTCGACCATGTTGTAGTCGAAGCCCGACTCACACTTGATCACCGAGCGGGACTTGGGAGTCGCTGCCCAGCGCTTGGCCTTGGCGATCTCTTCAAGTTGCCGCTTGTTGAGGTCCCACCTCTGGACCTTCTTCCACGGGATCGGGGCGCCGTTCTTGAAGGTCTTGACCTTGGGGGCGGGAGCTTGGGGAGCAGCATCGGCGGCTGACGCGGCCGTCGGACCGACGGCTACCGCGGCGACACTGATCAGCCCGGCCACGGGCAGGGCGATGAGTGAGCGGCGCATCAGGCGCAACCCCACGGGCCCCAGCCCTGCTTCTTCCACAGACGCCAGGCGGTGAGGTCCTGAGCCCACTTGGGAGCGCGATCGGCAGTACGGGCGAAACGGCCACCCCCGGAGCCGAGCCAGGTGCCGTAGGCGAACTGGTAGGCGCCGTAGTAGCCGTTGCCGGTGTTGATCTTGTAGTTGCCGCCGGACTCACACTGGCGCACGGAACGCGCCTTGGGGCTGTCGGCCCACTTGATGGCCTGAGCGATCTTCTGCAGCTCCCAACCCTTGAGGTTGTACTGCTCGAAGTGCTTCTCGGAGACGGGGCGGCCCTTCTTGTAGGACTGCAGGCTCGCGGCGCTGTCGTTGGCGCTCGCTGTGGTGATGGCGGGGCCGGCGGTGAGCGCGGCGACACCCATCAGGGCAGCGGTGGGCATGGCGATAGCGACTTTTCGCACGTTGATCCTTCTTCGTCGTTCCCCGGCAGAGGGGCTTCGGAGGTCCCCTTGCGCCGGGAGCCTTGGGTGGGCTCCACCGCACTGTCGGGGCGGTCAGCGGGGTTGTCCCGCCCCGGTCAACTGCCCGAGCCATGTCGGGTGAAACCGGTGTCTGCGACCGTACGCTGTGTCGCAGAATCGTCTCAACTGCTACTCGTGTGAGTCACATCACTTGTCGGTTTTGTCCCAGTGCCCACCGGGAGTGGTAGTCAAACTCCGCCCTTCGGGGGCCTGTGGGGAGAGTCGCTGCGGTTTCCCTATGACCCACGCCACGGCGCCACACCGACTCGTCTCGCCGTTTATCGGACGCCGCTGAGAGGTGTTGAGAGCGACCGAGGGGGTACCCGGCGGCCGGGTCAGCGTTCGGCCATCAGCTTCGCGTGCGCCTTGAGTACCTTGCGTCGTGCTTTGGCGGTCAGCCGGTCGATGTACAACATCCCGTTGAGGTGATCGGTCTCGTGTTGCAGGCAGCGGGCCAGCAGCCCCGTGCCGGTAACGCGGAGCGGCGTTCCGACTTCGTCGACGCCGGTCACACTCACCGACTCGAGTCGGGCCAGTGGTGCGTGCTGAGCGAGCACGGACAGGCAGCCTTCGTCGTCCTCCTCCAGGCGCCGCTCCGAGAGTTCGGGGAGTTCGAGGACGGGATTGATGACAACCCCGCGGCGGCGCACATGGTCGGCGTCCGGACAGTCGTACACGAATACGCGGGAACTGATCCCGATCTGGTTGGCTGCCAGACCCACACCCTCGGCCTCGTACATGCTGGCGAACATGTCGGCGATGAGTTGAACGAGGTCGTCGTCGAACGCTTCGACAACCGCGCACGGTGACGAGAGCACGGGGTCCCCGACCTGGACGATGGGGTGCACTCGGCCGGTTCGACCGGCGAATCCTGGTGTGCTCACCGGTCAACTGTGCCATGTGCTCCCGCATGTCGCGGCCCGCCCCCGGACCGTTGTGGGCGTGCCGATGAGGTGGGGCGCGGGCACACTGGAGCGGTGATCTCGCGCGCGGTTCCGATGGTGGTGTCGGCTGTCTTGCTGGCGGCGTGCTCCACCCCTGGTGGTGACCCGACCGCCCCGGCAGAGTCCGCCGGGCAAACTCCGACGCAGACGGCTCCTGCGCAGACCGGTCCCTTCGAGATTGGAACGGTGTCACGCAGCCTGGCGGTTCCCTGGGCCATGGCCGCCCTACCGGACGGCAACGTCCTGGTCACGTTGCGGGATGCCGGAACGGTTGCGTTGATCGAGCCTCAGGACCGTTCTGCTCCGGCCGGCACGATCACTGGGGTGGTTCCCGGCGGAGAAGGCGGCCTTCTGGGAATCGCGGTCCCGCCTGGGCAGTCCGCCCGTTCGGTGTTCGTGTACTACACAGCGGCTGACGACAACCGGGTGGCCCGACTGTCGTGGGACGGAACGTCCTTGTCGCAGCAGCGGGACATCTTCACCGGCATCCCGAAGGAGCAGATCCACAACGGGGGCCGGATCGCTTTCGGCCCGGACGGGTACCTCTACGTCGCCACCGGGGACGCCGGTCAGCGGGACCTGGCCCAGGACCCCGCCAGTCTTGCGGGCAAGATCTTGCGCATCACCGCTGACGGAGAGCCCGCTGCGGACAATCCGGACCCCACGTCCCCGGTGTACTCGCTGGGTCATCGCAACGTCCAAGGGCTGGCGTGGGACTCCGCTGGTCGCCTGTGGGCCAGTGAGTTCGGCGAGAACGATGTCGATGAGCTCAACCTCATCGTGGCGGGCGGCAACTACGGATGGCCGATGTGTGAAGGTCCCTGCGAGCGTCCTGGGGTCATCAACCCGAAGGCCATCTGGTCTCCGACTGCCACCGCGAGCCCCAGTGGCATGGCGATCTCCCAAGGTTCGGCGTGGGTCGCCTCCCTGCGCGGCGAGGTCTTGTACGAGATCCCCCTCGATGGCACCGACGCCGGGGAGCCGCGAGCCTGGTTCGGATCCGAGTACGGTCGGCTGCGAGATGTCCTGGCCCGTCCGGGTGGTCGGTTGTGGTTGGCCACGAACAACACCGACGGCCGAGGTGAGCCTCGGGAGACGGACGACCGCGTCATCGCCGTGGAGTTGCCGCGCGCTGAGTGACGCGAAGCGGTGTGAGCCGCATCATGGCCATCGCCTTCTGAGGACGGAGGACGGGCTTGCGCGGGAATGCTCTCGGACTCACACTCGTTGTGTTAGTTGAACATTCAACTAGGAACTGGAGGAGCGATGCCCGCCGCCACCGCCGACACCCTCACCTTGCCGAGACTCGACGTCGCACCCGACGCGCGACCGCGACCGTCAAGTCCGTGACCTCGGCCCCGCAAGGCTTCGAGGGCGAGGGCTTCCCGGTACGCCGGGCCTTCGCCGGCGTCGATCCCAGAGACATCGACCCGTTCATCATGATGGATCAGATGGGTGAGGTGGAGTACGCACCGGGAGAGCCCAAGGGCACCCCTTGGCACCCACACCGCGGCTTCGAGACGTTCACCTACCTGATCGACGGACGGTTCCTGCACCAGGACTCGCATGGAGGCGGCGGCACCATACTCGAGGGTGGAACCCAGTACATGACGGCGGGCGACGGAATCCTGCACATCGAGACCCCGCCGGAGGACCTCGTGATGTCCGGAGGGCTCTTCCACGGAATCCAACTGTGGATCAACCTCCCGCGGGAGATGAAGCGGGTCGCACCGCAGTACCAGGACCTGCAGGGCCGCGAATCCGCCATGGTGTCGACCGCAGATGGTGGGGCCCTGGTCCGAGTCCTCGCCGGCGAGTTGAGCGGTCACCGCGGCCCGGGCATCTCACACACCCCCTTGGTCATCACGCATCTGACTGTGGCTCCAGGAGCCCGTGTCGAACTCCCCTGGAGACCGGACTTCAATGCGCTCGCCTACGTGTTGGCCGGGTCGGGAACCGTCGGAGCCGAACAGCGTCCCATTCGCATGGGCCAGACCGCCGTGTTCGGCCCGGGCGACTCGGTTGTCGTGGAGGCCAACGCCCAGCAGGACTCCCGTTCACCCGACATGGAGGTCTTTTTGATCGGTGGCGTTCCGCTGCGGGAGCCGGTGTTCCAGTACGGTCCCTTCGTCATGAGCACGCGCGATGAGGTGATCGAGGCGTTTGAGGACTACCAGTCTGGCCGCTTCGGCAGGATTCCCACCGACGCGATCCAGCCCCACCGCGCCTAGCCGGGGCGAAGTCAGGCGGGTAGTCCCACACCCAGGGTGGTCGGCGCAGTGCACGCGATCAAGTCCGGGTCAGGAGCAGGCCCTGCCTCCGCGACCGCGAAGGATGAGCCATCCTGGACGGGAGCGGGAGGAACACCATGTCCATCGGGCGAAGCGTCGTGGTCGCGTTCTTCGCGGCGGCCGCGCTGATGGTGGTATCGGCCTGCACCACGATCCCGCCGCCTCCCGAGGAGGTGGAGGTCGGTGGTCCGGTGCGAGTCGGCCTGGTGACCGACGTCGGGGGGTTCAAGGACCGTTCGTTCAACGAGTTGGCGCTGCAGGGTCTGCGCCGCGCCGAGACCGAACTCGGCGCCATCGGCGAGCCCGTTCAGACGTGGTCCGAAGCCGACTACTTCGCGAGCCTGCGTCGACTCGCTCGCAATGACAATGACCTCGTCATCGGCGTCGGTTTCCTCATGGCTGATGCGATGGCCCAGGTTGCCCGCGAATTCCCCGATACCGACTTCGCCATCATCGATGTCTCGCAGGCGGACCTGCTGGGTGCACCGCCCAACGTCCTGGGGTTGTTGTTCGACGAGTCCCAGGCGGGGTATCTCGCTGGGTATCTCGCCGCCATGGTGGCGATGGACCGCAGTGAACGCCCCGTCATCTCCGCTGTCGGCGGCCGGCGAATCCCACCGGTCCAGCACTACCTTGCGGGATACCGCACCGGCGCTGCCGACTCCGAACCGCAGGTGCGCGTCCAGGTGGACTATGCAGGTACGTTTCTGCACCGGCCACTGTGTCGCCGGATCGCCGAGCGGCAGATCGCGCGGGGGTCCCAGGTTCTGTTCGCTGCGGCTGGAAAGTGCGGCCTGGGGGCCCTGGATGCCGCGGACAGAGCCGGAATACTCGGAGTCGGCGTGGACGCCGATCAGTCCTTTCTGGGCGACCACATGTTGACTTCCGCCACCAAGGGCGTGGATGTCGCGGTGTTCGACACCATCGCCTCGGTGACGGATGGCACCTTCACGGGTGGCCGTGACGTGCTGTTCGAACTGGATGGAGGTGGCGTGGGACTGGGAGAGATCTCGAAGGATGGCGCCGAGTACAGCCAGCAACTCGAGTTGATCGCTGATCAGGTGGCTGCCGGGAAGATCGACACGACGCGGCCATGATCATTCGCCGGGCTGGGCCGGTCCGGCCAGTCGGAAACCCGCCCCGTATCCGAAGTCACTGGCGAAGACGTCGGCTCTGGATAGTTTCGAGATGTCCTCCGCGTACACGAGAGTGCCGAAGTAGGCGCTGCCTCGCATGCCTCGGGCGGCACCGGGGCGGCCGTCGAGGTCGTTCCACTCGTACACGTTGCCGAGTTGATCGTAGGTACCGTATGGGCTTGCTGACCCGGTGAACGAACCTACCGGGAGTGAGGTAGTTGAGACTTGGGTCGAGCCCCCTGCTCTGGGTCACCGACGCCAGCCCCGCTGCGGTGATGTAGTTGACCTGATTCGGCTTCGGTCCGATCTCATTACCCGGGGGGTCATCACTGGCAGTCGCGTAGTCGAAGTACCCCCCTGCGCCCGGCGCGGCTGGGCGCTGCGGCAGGTTGACTGGCTCAGGAGCGGCTGTCGATGGAATGGCCACCGACGCCGGCGAGGAGCGGGAATCGGGAGAGACCGGTGATGTGGTGGTGGTCGGTGTGTTGTCTGGAGGCCAATAGGGCGTGTCGGCCAGGGAGTACGTCCCGTCCTCCGTAGTGCTCGGATTCTGCCGGCCGCGGGGCTGTCCATTCGCCATCCAGTTCACAAAGCGAGCGGCGTCGTACCAACTCACCCACCCGATGGGGCGGTTGCCGGAGTTTCCCTCGTTGTCCATGACCGCGTATCGAAACGAGCCCGGGGTGCCGCTGCGCGAGATCCCTGCGAGGTTCGGCTCCCACTGCATCCTGGGATTGAAGAGTCCATGCGGGTCTTCGGCCGCGACGGCGTTGAGGAAGTGCGTGTACTGATCGATGGTCACCTCGAACCGTCCGATCGCGAAGCGCTGGCCGACGCGTCCGAACCGGCCATCGGTGGCCGGATCGGCGGAGTTCGCCGGACGGCCGATCGTGACGGTGGCGGGGCGGGTTTCCGCCCCGGACAACGTTCGAGGAAGTCCGTGTTCGGCCCGCCACTTTGGACCGGGCACGCCTGGGGCCGCTGCGATACGGAAACCGACAACATTGGATTCGCTGATTGGGTCGTAGTACCACGCGTCCACGGATCGCATCGAGGTCTGGTCTCGAGGGTTCTGCCAGGCACCGCCACGGAATCCTGGGGCGACAACGCCGCGTCCGGATGGTCGATTCCACTCCAACAGGTTGCCCGCTTGGTCGAAGGTGCCGAAGTGGCTGGCGCTGGCGCGGAAGGTTCCTGCTTCCGTGACGTAGTTGGAGGTGAACGAGAAGTCGGCCGATCGTGTGGTGGTGAACACCCGGTCCATGTAGTTGGCTTGATTCGGCTGCGAACCGGGCTGGTTTCCGGGCCGTCGCTCTGCAGCTGTGGGAAATGTGGAGTAGTCGCGACTCGCCGGATCGAAGTAGGCGGACTTGAACCACTGCTGCTCCGTGGGAATCCAGTAGGCCGGTGGCTGGCCCGTGTTGGGGTTCGTCCGGTTGCCCCGGGGGATTTCGCTCGCCGCCTGGGGGGCGATGTCGGGGGAGTAGTAGGCGGCCTTGTACCACTCGTCCTCGGTCGGCAGGCGGAACGTCGGGGGGCGCGCGGTGTTCGGATTGATGCTGTTCGCGGCAGGCGCGGTACCGCGCGTCCTGCCGGCCAGCCGATAAGCGCCCTGCTCGGTTGTCGTCTTCCCCGGAGGGCCCGACGGTCGGCCGTTGCTCATCCAATTCGCGAACCGGGCGGCATCGAACCAACTGACTGAGGTGATCGGGCGATCTGCTGCGCTCCAGCGGCTCTGGGTCGCTGAGTCGGTGGAGTTGGCCTCGATGGGGGAGTACGTGTACGAGCCCGGCGCGCCTTTCCGGACGATTCCCGCGACGTTGGGGTTTGTGGCCATCGACGCGTGGTAGAGGCCATGGGGGTCACGGGCGGCGACTGCATTGAGGAAGGCGGCGTACTGACCGATCGTGACCTCGAATTTCCCTATTCGGTAGTCATACCCGACTCTGCCGAAACCGGAGGAATCGGCCTCGTTGCCCGCGTCGCGTACGGTCACCATCGACATCTCGGTTCCCAGCGGCGCGACCGGGGTGGGAGTTGGGGTCGCCGTGATTGAGGTAGTACCGCTCACACCGCAGGCAGAAACGACCGTGCTGATCGCCAGCGCAGCACCGAGTGCGGTTCGACCGCCGCCGCTGATCACAGTGCCAGTCTGGGCCAGTCCGGGCCAGTCCGGGCCAGTCCGGGCCAGTCCGGGCCAGTCTGGGCCAGTCCGGGCCAGTCTGGGCCGCGGTTCCGGTCGATGGGTCATCCACGTCGCGGGCACTCGCCATGCCGAGGGTCCGAGGACCGGTGGATCCACCCCAAGCCCCACACTCAGTGGTCCAGCCTCACGTCTGGGCTGACTCCACGCGGCCAGATTCGGCCGTGACCGCGGGCGTGGCTGCCGCTGACGGGTACTCGACCTTCAGGGTCGTACCGCTTCGACCCAGACGCAGGCTCTCGCTGAGCAGCATGGCCGTGCGCCGCGCCGCCTCCTGGAGCGGGAGGCCGCCCGGGCGGATGTTGGAGATGCAGTTCCGGTCGGCGTCCGTCAGTCGTTGCGCGGGATTCACCTCCGTGTACACGCTCAGGCTGTCCGGAGCGGAGAGCCCCGGACGTTCTCCGATGACGATCGCAGCGCAGCGTGATCCCAACGCCGCACCCACGTCGTTCAGTAGGGCCACCCGCCCGAACGGGACGATCACGATCGGGGCGACTGTCATCCCGGCGTCCCCCAAGTTCGCGACGATCTCGCCCACCAGCGTCGCGGCATGGCGATTCACCGCTGTCGCGGATAGTCCATCGCTGACGATCAGGGCAACATCTGCGGGGCTGCGTTGGGCGGTGAGCGCATCACGGGCCGGCCCAGACAGTCGACGACCCCGATCCGGGCGACGTAGGTGGTCTGCCCTGTTGGTGGCACGCGACTCTGCCACGACACAGGACAGACCACCACCGGCCAGTTCCGCGGCGAGACCTTCGGCATCGAACTGCGCATGCACGGCATCGCGCGCCAGGGAGTGGTCCACCCGAAACGCCAGAAGGTCCTTGGTCGTTGCGCTGACTCCACTGCGACCGAGTCCGACTCGAGCCGACGTGAGTGTGCGCAGGTCCGGCATCGCCTCGTAGGCTCGGGGGTCGTTCACCGCTCGGTCACCGCCAGCAAGGGGTGCCCACTGCTGATCGGCAGCAGACGGCCGCCGTCGGTCACGATCTCGCTGGCCAGGAGCCAGGCGTCGAACTCCGGGGCCGGCCGCCGATCGAGTTGGCGATGCAGGTAAGCGATGTCGTGGTAGCTGGTCGATTGATACTCGAGCATGATGTCGTCGGCTCCGGGAACTCCCATGAAGTAGGTACATCCCGCGATCCCCAGGAGGGTCATGAGGTCGTCGGAATCGTTCTGGTCCGCTTCGGCGTGGTTCGTGTAGCAGACGTCGCAGCCCATCGGCAGGCCGAGCAGTTTGCCGCAGAAGTGGTCCTCCAGTCCCGCACGTCGGATCTGCTTGCCGTCGTAGAGATATTCCGGGCCGATGAATCCCACCACCGTGTTGACCAGAAGTGGGTCGAATGCGCGAGCTACCGCGTACGCTCGGGCCTCCAGTGTCTGCTGATCCACCCCGTGGTCGCCGCCGGCCGACAGGCATGAACCCTGCCCGGTCTCGAAGTACATGACATTGTCGCCGACAGTGCCGCGCCCCAACTCGCGGGCGGCCTGATGTGCTTCCCGCAGAATCGCCAGATCGACTCCGAAGCCGCGGTTGGCGACCTCGGTTCCCGCGATCGACTGGAATACGAGGTCGACCGGGGCGCCCTGACCCATCGCCAACAAGGTGGTGGAGACATGTGTGAGTACACAGCTCTGGGTGGGAATCGCGAACCGCTGGATGACGTCATCGAGAATCTTGAGCAACTCTATGGTCCGGTCCAGGCTGTCGGTGGCCGGATTGACACCTATGCAAGCGTCGCCGCAGCCGTAGCGAAGACCGTCGATGACGGACACCACGATCCCGAGTGGGTCATCGGTGGGATGGTTCGGCTGAATCCGAGACGACAGTCGGCGGGGGAGTCCGAGAGTGTCCCGGAACGCAGTCACCACCGAACACTTCGACGCAACAGCGATGAGGTCTTGGTTACCCATGATCTTGCACACCGCCGCCGCCATCTCCGGAGTGATACCAGGGGCGAGGGCCGCGAGGGTTTCGGCGTCGGTGTCATCTGCGAGCAGGTAGTCCCGGAACTCTCCGACAGTGAGACCCGCGATCGGCGCGAAGGCCCCGCTGTCGTGGGAGTCCACGATCAGGCGGGTCACCTCGTCCTCGTCATAGGGAACTACCGGGTCCGCGAGGAACGACCTGAGTTCGACGTCCGCGAGGCAGACCTGGGCAGCGGCCCGTTCGGTCTCGTTCCCGGCAGCAACGCCGCTCAACTCGTCGCCGCTGCGTGCCGGTGACGCCTTCGCCAGTAGATCGCGCACACCCGAGAACGCGAAGGTCTCAGGCCCCACGGTCGCTCGCAGCCGCATAGATCGATCGTCGCGTGGGGAAGCGGACCAAGTCCATCCCGGACGCGATCAGGGCCCATCCAGGGGGTGATCAGGCCCATCCAGGCGGTGATCAGGGCCATCCAGGCGGTGATCAGGGCCATCCAGGCGGTGATCAGGGCCACCCAGGCGGTGATCAGGCCCATCCAGGGGTGATCGGGCATCGCGTCACCATCGACTGGGCTCCTCCCACCGCGGACTACGCGCAGCCAAGGATCGGGCTGACCTCGATCCCGTCATCCTCGTCGGGGACTGGGCATAGGCTGGGTCGATGGCCACCGCAGCCGAGAGTCGCGTTCGGCTGGACCCGACAGTAGTGGCCACCCTCGCAGTGCTCGGTGCAGCGACCCTATTCGGCACCTCCGGAACTGCGCGGAGCCTGCTCGCTCCCGATTCGTGGCCCCCCAGCGTCGCCGCCGTCCGACTGCTCATCGGAGCGTTGGGACTGATGGCATATGTCGGGTACCGCCGCCGCGCTGCGGGCGCGTCGAGCCTGATGCGTGGGCCCCTGATCTGGATATCGGGCCTCGGAGTCGCCGGGTATCAGGTGCTCTTCTTCATCGGGGTGGAGGCAACCGGCGTCGCGGTCGGAACACTCGTGTCACTGGGGTTGGCGCCGCTCATGGCGGGGATGCTCGGCTGGATGCTGCGCGAGGGAGCCCCGGGATGGCGATGGGGGGCTTTGACGGCTTTGGCCGTCGTCGGACTGGTCCTGTTGACCTCCGGTGGTGTGACTGAACCGAATCCGGTGGGTATCGCAGCAGCCCTCGGCGCCGGGGTCTGCTATGCGGTCTACACCGTGTGCGGTGGCCGGTTGGCCCGGGACGGTCACGACTCCGGTGTTGTCATGGCTGCCGCTTTCACGGTGGGCGCTGTGTTGTTGCTGCCGTTCTTGTGGTCGGCACCGCAGTGGCTGTTCTCCTCCGCCGGAATATCGCTCGCGCTGTGGTTGGGGTTGGCCGCCACGTCGTTGGCGTACGTCTGGTTCGGGTTGGGGCTTGCCCGCCTGCAACCAGGTCACGTGGCGACGTTGAATCTGCTCGAACCGGTCGTCGCCACGATCCTGGGAGTGTCATTGCTGGCAGAGCAGTTGGGGGCAATCGGCTGGCTCGGGTGCGCTCTCATCCTCGCCGCGCTGGCAGGCTTGGGGCTGCTCGAACGAGGACCGCGGGGGCCGGTTCTTCCCGCTACTGAGTCGACCTGAGGAGGTGGTCCGGATGGATGTCGACATCATCGTGTACGACGGTCTCGACGAGATGGATGCGTGGGGCCCGGCCGAAGTGCTGCGCAGTGCAGCCGCCATGGGGGCCGACGTCTCAGTCCGCCTGCTGACGTGTGAGCCAGTTGCCATGGTCACGGGCGCGTATGGCCTGAGATTCGTCCCGGACGCGGTGTTGGCCGAGGATTCCGAGGTGCTGATCGTGCCCGGTGGCGGTTGGGTGGACCGGGCTGAGACAGGGGCGTGGGCGGAAGTCAGGCGAGGTGATCTTGTCGAGCGGATCGCCGCCGTGGCGGCAACGGCGCGGGTCGTCGCCGGAGTCTGCACGGGAACGATGCTCCTGGCTCACGCCGGTGTCATCGCAGGCCGTCGTGCTGCCACCCACCATTCCGCTCGACGGGAGCTCGCGGACCTGGGCGCCACGGTGGTTGATGACCGGGTCGTCGACGACGGTGATCTGATCACCAGCGGCGGGGTGACCAGCGGCATCGACCTGGCCCTGTGGCTGCTGGAACGCGAAGTGTCGGCGCACATGGCCGACCAGGTCGCGGCTCGCATGGAATACCGACGTACGCGCCCAGCGATGACGAGTTAGAGCAGGCGCACTCCCTCCGATCGCGGTCAAGGAAACCGGGGGAGTGCGCCGACCGTTGTGATCCCTTTCGGATCTCAGCCGTTGGCGTTCTTCTTGCAGGCGGTGAAAGGCCTGTTCTTGACCCGCCACTCGTGGCCCCAGACTGTCGCCGTCTTGCCGGGCTGCTTGGCGCGCACGCGCACGGAGACCGTGACGTTGTCGTTGCACAGTGGCTTGACGAGCACCTTGGCCCGCTTGATCTTGGTGACGCACACACCGTTGACCTTGGTCTGGCCGACCTCACAGGTGACCTTCACCTTGACGTCACCGGGGGTCCTGATCTCTTCGACCACCGGATTCCATTCGTTGATGACGGGCTTCTCCTCGAGCGGGGTCACCGTCAGGGGGGTTTCGGGTGACGGACTCGGCGTCGGTGTGGGGGTCGGCGTCGGTGTGGGGGTTGGTGTCGGGGTATCGCTCCCGGTCGGCGTCGGCGTCGGCGTCGGTGACGGCGTCGGTGTCGGCGTGGGGGTCGGAGTCGGTGTTGGAGAGGGAGTCGGGTCCGGATCGTTGCCGCACGCGGTCTTGACGACGCTGCGGAGGAATTCACCGAGTTTGTCGAAGTTGGTGACGACAGCGACATCGACCTCGTTGATGGTGTTGATTCCTTCGAGATCGGCGTCCTGCACCAAGTTCGGTCCCGAGATGTCCTTCATCCGGGCCTTGCTGGAGTCCTTGTTGATGCCGGTGCCGACACCCACGACCAGGATCCGAACACCCTGCCTCTTCAGCGCGTTAGCTTCTTCAACTGCTCTCTTCAGTGTTTCGTTCTTGGCGTCGCCGCGGTCGGAGTTGAAGCCGACATTGCCGTCACCCCGGTGGGGGTCGCCGTCCTGATCGAAGTTGAACGCCGTGGGATCGCCGTCGGTGACGAAGATCGCCAGATCGGGCAAGCGGGAATCGCCATGGCGCATGGCCTCCAAGCCCGCATCCCAGTTGGTCCACTGACGCTGCTCGCTGCGCTTGGTCCAGTTGGCCTCCTGTTTCCAGTCGCCGCTGCCCTTGTACTCGTAGTTGAGGCCCTTCACCGGGGGCTTCGGGTTGTAGTACTCGGCTAAGCCGTTGGCGAAGACACCTTCCAGCGCAGCGTCCGTGACCTCATGACGCCCGGTGAGTACGTTCGTTGCCGTCGCGAACTGCTCAAGTCGTACGGTCGACTTGGTTCCGTTGAGCGCGGTGATAAAGGTCCGGGCCGCGCCACGGACCTCAGCGACCGCATTGGCCGAGGAGATCGAACCCGACGCATCCAGCATCAGTGAGAAGTCCATTTCGCACTTTTCTTGGACCTTGGGATTGGGCTCCGAATCGATCGCACTGCCAGGTGTGGATCCGGCCACGATCACTCCACCGACTATCAGCCCGGCCACTGTTCCCCCGGCGGTCATTCTGATCCATCGCCCGTTCACGTCAGGTCCCTCACTCCCGTATCCGCGGGCCCCGGTCTCGGTGCGAAACACCCGACCGGACGCCCCTCGGCGCTTCGCCGCGCCTCCTTTCGGAGTTTGTCAGGTGTGGGCGGCGGAAGGCGGTCGGCGGCGAGGCGCGGAACAATCGGGGACGTGACGAACCGCCTCGCCAAGTCCTTGTCGCCCTATCTGCTGCAACACGCGGACAACCCAGTGGATTGGTGGGAGTGGGGGACCGACGCGTTCGCCGCGGCCCGGGAGCGGGACGTTCCGGTGTTCCTCAGCGTGGGGTACGCCGCGTGCCACTGGTGCCATGTGATGGCCCACGAGTCATTCGCGGACCCGGATACAGCCGCGCAACTGAACCGGGATTTCGTGTGCATCAAGGTCGATCGGGAGGAACGGCCGGACATCGACGCCGTCTACATGGCGGCAACTACTGCTTTGACCGGCCATGGCGGCTGGCCGATGTCGGTATGGCTGGATCACGATGGGCGGGTGTTCCACGCGGGCACATACTTCCCTCCTGAGCCCCTGCCCGGACGTCCGTCCCTGTGCCAGATCCTCGCTGCTGTGACCGAAGCGTGGACCGATCGCCGCTCCGAAGTCCTGCACTCCGCCGGCACCATCAACGACGCGCTGGCTGCGCGCGAGTCGCTCTCACCCTCGGATGCACGCACTGACCGAAGGGGGGTCCTGACAGCAGCGGCCCAGGAGTTGGCGGCTGGCTTCGACTCGGTGAATGCGGGTTTCGGTCGCGCCCCCAAGTTTCCCCCGGCCATGGTGTTGGAGTTCCTCCTGCGCTACCACGAGGTGACCGGTGACCAGCGGGCCCTCGACATGGTCTCGGCGACGTGTGAGGCGATGGCCCGTGGTGGCATCTACGACCAACTCGGGGGTGGATTCGCCCGCTACAGCGTCGACGACCGGTGGCGAGTGCCGCACTTCGAGAAGATGCTCTACGACAACGCGCTACTCCTGCGTGTGTTTACCCATCTGTGGTGCCGGACGGACTCCGACTTCATCCGGCGCATCGCCGAGGAGACCGCTCAGTTCATCGTCCGCGACATGACCACCGAGCAGGGGGCGTTCGCCAGCGCCCTCGATGCCGACGCGGTGCCCCAACAGGATCTGAACAGTGAGGCTCGCGAGGGGGCGTCATACGTGTGGACCCCAGACCAACTCGACGACGTGCTGGGTCGCGCCGACGGTGACTGGGCAGCCGAGCTGTTCGACGTGACCGTGGCCGGGACGTTCGAGACAGGTTCCTCGACCCTGACTCTGCGCGGTGATCCGGACGACCGGGTCAGATTCGATGATGTCCGCGAGCGACTGCTGGTCGCCCGGGGCACGCGCCCCCAGCCCGCTCGTGACGACAAGGTCGTCGCGTCCTGGAATGGCCTGGCGATCACGGCGCTCACGCAGGCCGGCGTGGTCTTCGACCGGCCCGACTGGGTGAGCGCAGCCGCCCGGGCCGCGGAAGCCATCAGTGAGCGCCACATCACCGACGACCACCGACTGCTGCGAGTGACGCTCGGGCAGCGCGTGGGCACAGCGGCAGGGACGCTCGAGGACTACGGGAACGTCGTCGAAGCGTTCGTCTGGGTCTTCGCGGCCAACGGTGACCACGCGTTCATCCGCCATGCGGAGATACTGACGCAGGTCCTCATCGACCGGTTCTCACTTTCCGAGGGAGGTTTCGCGGACACGGCCGACGACGCCGAAACTCTCGTCCGACGCCCCCGTGACCCTGCGGACAACGCCTATCCGGCCGGTAACTCCGCCGCCGCGATGGCTCTCATCACGATGGCCGCACTGACCGGCCGGGCCGATTGGCGTGCGGCCGCGGACTCGGCCTTGGACTCGGTCGGCGAACTGCAACAAACGCATCCGCGGTTCGCTGGATGGTCACTGGCCGCTCTCGCTGCCGACGAAGCCGGGCCGACCCAGATCGCCGTGGTGGGACAACCAGGTGATCAGGAGACCGTCGATCTGCGGCGTGCCGCGTTCCGCGGGGCCCGAGCCGGTGCGGTCATCGCTCTCGGCACCGGTGACCCGGTCGTAGCCCTCCTCGCGGACCGCCCTAGGCAACAGCACGCGACGGCGTATGTGTGTCGGGACTTCGTCTGTGAACTGCCGGTGCAACGAGATGACATGCTCGCCGAACAGTTGGAGCGTCAGCCCTGATCGAGCCCGTGTTCGCGGGTCTGCTTCTCGATGTTGCTCTGCTTGGCCTCGGCGTCGCGCCGATCCTCGTGGGCGAGTTCGCGGGTCACGGCCTCGTCGAACGATGCTTCTTCTTGCAGTTCCTCCGGCGATGGTTCGTTCGGGCTGGTGTCGGACATCGAAGGCTCCTGCCGTTGTGCTGGCTGTGACCGGTCCAATCTATCCAGCCACGCGATCGGGACGCTCCCGCCGCGTGACTTCGTCTTTGTCCCCGCGGCGGTTTGGTCGGCTCAGCGGATGCTGACCTTGGTCTCTGGGCCTGCGGGACCGGGTCCTGCGGGATTGACCGCGATGATTCGGAACCGGATGGTGTTGCCGGTGTCGGGCGACTTGACCTTGCCGCGCCACGACAGAGTTGTTGTGCGGGCGCGGTCGCGCCAACCTTTGCCGACGGAGTACTGGATCTGATAGGCCACAGCGGCACCATTCGTGGCGGCGGGTCGCCACCACATCTCCACACGCAGGTTGCCCTTGGTCGTGACGAAGAGCCGCCCCGGGGCGCCGGGAGCCGTGAAGGGAACGACGGCCCCTGATGCGCTCGACCAGTTGCCGACACCGACCGCGTTGATGGCCGCCACGCGGAACTGTTGTGCCACGCCAACCGGCAGGCTCGCGAACGAGTAGGTGGTCGCGGTGGATCCGGTGTGAGGCACGACGGTGCGCCAGTCTCCGGATCGTTCTCGGCGCTGGATGCGGTACGCGGTGATCGAAGTTCCACCGGTATCGGACGGTGCTTCCCACCGGATGGCGACAGTGCCCGGTTGCGAGGCGGTGGTCGGTGTCGTCGGTGCTGCGGGTGCGCCGAGCGGAATGATCGTGTTACTGGGGTCGCTGGGTGCGCTCGAGCCGACCGTGTTCGTCGCGACCACCCGAACCCGGTAGGCCACCCCGTTGGTCAGGCCCCGGATCCGTGCGGTGAGCGTGGGCGCGGGAATCGTGGCGACATCGAGCCAGGCACCTTCGGCGGACTCGAGTTGGACGATGTACCCGGTAAGAGTCGAACCGCCGTCGTCAACAGGTGCCTGCCAGCTCACGACTGCCGATCGGTTGCCGCGCTGCGCGACAGCCGCGGTGGGCGCGGTGGGGATCGTGACGGCGGTGATGTGGAGGTGGGACGTAACCCCCGATCGGTGTTTGGCGGCTCGGGGTGGGGAGGTATCGGCCGCCGCTGCTGTGCCCGACGTCGCTGCAACGATCATCAGTGCGGCGCAACCCGTGGCCGCGAAAGTCCGCATGAATCTTCCTCCGACCTGCTTCCCGAGCGGTGGGTGCTTGATGCTGCTGGGCGGCATTCCTCGTGGCCTCCAGTGTCAGGTCCCGTTTGCGTGGCTGCTTTTCCGTGGCTGCTTTCGTGTCCTTCCGTGGCTGCTCTTCGTGTCTTCTGTGTCCTTGTCTTCGTGGCCTTCTCTCCGTGGCCCCTGCAGCCAGCATAGGAGCGAGCGGCCCGGTGTCGGAACCGACGGTGTCGTGACCCTGCTGGGGCTCACGTTGCTGCCGGCAAGAGCCCGCGTTGTCGTCCCGCAAGAAACCTGCCGTGTCGTCCTCCTTTGGATCTTGTCGTCGTGGGGTGGAGGTAGCCTCGAAGGAGGTCCCACCAGTCGAAGTCGGCCAGCGGGGACTGGGTCAGTCCGAAATCGGCGAAATGGAATCGGAGTCGGATCGTGCGTCACCAGCGGATGACTGTCGTCCGGACTTTGGTCATTGCGTTGGCCCTCGCGCTGACGGTCCCTTGGGGGATGTCTCCGGCTGCGGTCGCCGCAGCGGGATCCGTGGGCGGTGCCGTTCGGACAGACGGCGGCGACCCGGCGGCGTATGCGCGCGTGTTGTTCTACCCGGAAGGCTTCACGTCGACCGACGATCCCGCCGAGTACCTGTATGAAACCGGCGCCGACGCGCAAGGTCGCTGGCAGGCGGAGGTGTCGGACGCAGGCATTCCACCCGGCCGGTATCTGGTCCGGGCGGTGGACGATTCCCTCGCTCGAACTGCTTGGTATCCGGGGGCAGCAACTCCTGAGTCGGCGAGAGTGGTCAGCGCAGTTACGGACAGCACCCAATCACAGATCGATGTCACGATCCCTGGTGCCCCACGTCTGTCCGGCGCCGTCACCAATGCGGCCGGAAACCCAGTGGTAGGGGCCACTGTCTCCCTGTTCCCGGTCGGAGCGACTCCCGATCTGGATTCTCCCGTCAACGTGGTGCTGACCGGCGCGGACGGCCGGTGGGCCATGGATATCGAGTATGTTCCCCCGGGGTCGTATCTGCTCCGGGCCGGGCACGGCGACTACCAGGCCCAGTGGTTCGATGCTGCGCCCGATGCCGCCCGCGCGACGCCGATATCCGTCGCTGGGACGTCACGTACCGGCCTTGACTTCCGTCTTGGTGAGTTGGGGCGTCTCGGTGGTGTCATCAGCGCCAATGGGGGTCGCTTCGCGGGACTGGTCGTGACCGCGCTGCCGCTGTTCGACCCGGGCCCCGAGTACGCGCAGGAGTTCACGATCGGCACTGGCGAGGGTGGCCGCTACGTCCTGTCTGGACTGCCCGCCGGTGATTACCTGGTCAGCGCGGAGACGGGCGAATGGGGGGGATTGCCCATGCGCTGGTACACCTCTGCTCGGACCGCGCAGGCTGCGAAGCCGGTCTCGGTAACGCCAGGTCAGCTCACCGGGGCCATCGACGTCGCGCTGGACTTCCAACCCAACTTCCCGGGCAAACCCCGAAAGAAACCCAAGGGGTTGAAGGTGCCCGCCGCGGTGCGCTCGACGACCGATGGATCCGGTGCGGGAATACGTCGGGCAACGCAAGTGCATCCACCACCCGCAGAAGGGAGCGGTCGCTCTGGCGCGGTTGATCAGGCAGCGCTACGGCCCCATCACGACGGGACTCAACCGGGCCTGCCTGAAGGATCAGAGTGAGCACTACGACGGGCGAGCCATCGACTGGATGGTCAACTCGCGCAACCGGGCACAGGCGCGTAAGGGTGACGACTTCGTCGAGTGGTTGACGATGTCCCGCGGCCCCCACATCGCAGCCATGGCACGTCGCCTCGGGATCATGTACCTGATCTGGCGCGATCGGGTCTGGAAGATCTACCAAGCCGAACTCGGTTGGCAGCCGTATCGCGAATGCCTCACGCCAGCGTTTCGGTCCCCGGCCAACGACAACGACTGTCACCGCAACCATGTGCACATTTCTCTGACCTGGGACGGCGCCTTGAAGCGCTCCTCCTGGTGGCGGGGTTGATCCGGCGACCCCTGCTTACCCCGCGCCCCGGTTCTTGGCACTCGAGTAGTACGCAGCGCGGCGGGCCCGCATGACCTCCCCCAAAGGTCGATGGGCCGCCAGTGCCTGCCAAGGGTCGAACCTGTCCGTCTCGACGTCCTTGGCGAGGTCTTGACCTTGCTCAGAGTCGATGTCCTGTTGGGGCAGCGTCAGTCGCGCCACGGGATGGAAGGGGCTCGCGTCGGTGGGCCAGGAGTGGCGGAGATCCTCGATAGGCGTGGTCTTGTCGTCGAGGTAGAACTGAACCTGGAGTTCGTAGGTCAGGTCATCGGTGCGCAGTCGTTGCGCCAGGTCCTTGTGGAAGTCCAAGGGCGCAGTCAGTCGTCGGCCGGCCCCCTTGGGCACCAACCGGACCTGCGCCGCATAGTCGCCGAAGGCGATCGGAGCTGCGCTGTGGAAGCGTGCGGTAGCGAACCCCGAGAAAGGTCGCGCGATATCCGCGGTCAAGCGGGCGAGCTCCACAGAGCCGGAGACGGGGCCGTGGGCGGCGATCAGATGCCGAGCCAGTGCCGCCTGTCCGCGGGCCACAGGCTCGATCAGGTCACCGAACTCGCGACTGCTGGTCAAGCCGAATGCCGGCCGGTTGATCAGGAGGAAGTCCTGCCGGTTCGTCCGGCCTCCCAGCGCCCCGGGTCCCGAGATCCGCCGGACGCTGAGGGCGAACCCCTGAATGTCGGGAACCACGTCAGCGTGTGGGGCGATGGCCCCGTGCGACATGCGCACGACCACCGGTTTGGACCCGGTGCGCGAGAACAGCCCCTGTCGCAGTTCCGGTTCCGACGCCGTGATGGTCAACTCGCCGTGGACTCCGGCGATCTGTTGGCGGTGGAACGCGCGGCCGGGCCCGAACCGGTCGTTCAGCCTCAGTTGGAGCCTTGAGATTCGCTCGCTGAGTTCGCGGTGGCGTGCCTCCTCATCTGGGCCCACCTCTTCGGTCCAGGTGGTACTGGGTTCAGGTGACAACGTCATGTCAGTCAGAGTCCCAAACCGACGAAGGGATGGCTCGCGCGATCAACGGCTGTCGCGCTTTGCCTGTCGCCTTGCACCCTGAGCCCGGCTCGAGGCGTTCCGCTTCGTCTTGCCCGCGCCTTTGGGTTTGCGGTTCGTGACCTGATCGGTGCCGGGTCGGTCGTTGCCGTGTTGTTGGGCACCCGGCCAGTCCCCGGGCGGGTTGGCGGCAGCCAGCCGTTCGGCTTTGAGTTGGTCGGCACGTGCCGCCGCGACATCTGCGAGTTCCGCGCTGACCCGGGCGAGGGCGTCTTCGAAGACCTCGACCCGACCGGCGCGGCGGGCGTTCTTCTGCTTGGCCAGGCCACGGCCACCCTTCTTCTTCACGTTGGCACTGCCCTTGCGCCGATAAATGGACACGTACTTGTTGCGGGCACGCCTGATCCGCTGGTGCAGTTCGATCAATTCCTCTTCGCTGAGCTTCGCCATCCGCTTCGGCTCTGCCTCACGGAGGAGGTCCTTCTCGGCGTTACCCAGGGAGTTGGTCAGGGCGTGCATGGGTTCTCCTCGGTGGGGCAGTGATCTCCTGAGGCTATCGGGCGGTGGCATTCGTGCACCAGGCGAGATCGGCCAGGAGCAGCGGGCAGCGGTGGTCGCGGATCGGGGGTAGTCCTGACCGTGGCTCGCAGTCCAGGGGCAACGACTCAAGGGCTAGGGAGAACTCGTGATTTGGCCCCGGCGGTCGGCGCTGACGAAGGCGGCGATGATGCCTGCGGCGAATCCGGTGAGGTGGGCTAGCCACGACACGCCCGCCGGAACCCCGAACGGGGTGGCGCCCAGGAGCAAGGAACCGTAGATCAGCAGAACGCCCGCCGCCACGAGGATGTCGATCCAGTCGCGAGTCAGAGCACCCCGAGCCAACAGGTAGCCCAGGAATCCGAAGACCAGTCCGCTCGCCCCGATGGTGATGGCGTTGCCCGGGCCCAGCAGCCACACCCCGACTCCGCCGAGCAGGATGATGATGATCGCGACGCTCCAGAACCGTCCCCCGGCCCGCCACGCAACCAGCGTCCCGAGGATGAGGAATGGCAGTGTGTTCGCGAGCAGGTGTTCGAACCCGCTGTGCAGGAACGGCGCCAGTGGGATCCCTACCAGACCGCTTGCGTCCCGGCTCTGGATTCCGAGGTAGTCCAAGTCCAGCGGCAGGATCAAATCGAGGAACTCGAGTACCCACATCACCGCCAGCAGGACCAGCACTGGCATCACGACCCGACTGCGCCGACCTGCCGCTGAGGAAGTTGTCTCGCTCACGGTCGAAGTATCCGTGTTGTGCTCCGATGCCGCCAGAGGAATCTCTCTGGGTCCCTGCCGCCGGGAGTTCACACCGCCGGGAGTTCCGGCCCGGGGAGTTCAGCCCGTGCGGCCCAACATTGCCAGTAGTCGGGCCTGGGTGCCGGCATCGGCATCGATCGCCAGGGGGGACCCGAACATCCCGCTGGCGCTCAGCATGTCCTGCATCGGCTCGACGGCGGCAACCGCCCACTGAGTCAACTCCTCGGGCATGGTCGCGTCGGCTCCCACGGCCGTGGCGAGGTCCCATCCGTGGATCAGTGCGTCCAGCGTCATCTGAGTGCAGTAGCCGACCGCGGACTCGTCACCGTAGGACAGGTGCACCTGACCCGCGAGAGCTCCGTCGACTGTGAAGGCCTCGATCGCGCCGTGTGTCGCCCGGTCGCAACTGGCGGCAGGATCCGTGCCCAACTGGTCACCGTCGAAGCTGTCACCAACCTCGGCGATCGTGCGACCGGCGAGCAGGGGGGGAGCCCACAGCATCTCAACGACAACGTGGTTCACCAGGGCTCGCACATCCCACTCGCTGCACGGGGTGGCAGCGGACCATTGATCATCGCCGACGAGACTCACTTGTTCTCGGAACATCGTGGCCGCACGCTTGAAGCGAGCTGCATCAGGATCAGTCATGAGATCTCCTTTGTGTGGACGGTCCCGTTCAGGTGGGGCCCGCTCGGATGAACGATTCCTCCGAGAACATGTCCCGCATCAAGGTGTCGCCCGCAGTCGCGAACAGCGCTTCGGTCTGGCTGGGCTGAGCCCGCAACGCCGCCCATTTGGCCCCCATCTCGGCATCGGTGAGCCGCAGCGTGATGGCCTGGTCGTCGGGCGCGGTGTCGGGAAGCGCATCGTTCATGAAGATGTCGAGTTCCAGGAGTCGGGTCAGGTGCCGGTCCATGAGGCTCTGCGCGTGAACGGCGTGCAGCACCTCCGGCTGAGGCTGAAGTGCCGCTGCCACTGCTCGTGCCCAGGCCGACACGGTCTGGTGGTCCGGGTGTCCCGTCATTCCTGTGGGGGCGAAGGTCACGATGGTGTCGGGTCGCCAGGTGCCGACCAGGTCCCCGATACGGTGCACCGCTTCGTGGGCGTCGACGTCGCGAAGCCCCCCATCGGGGTAGTCGAGCCAATGGTGTTCCCGGACGCCGATGATCCGCATTGCCTCGGCTGACTCCCGCGTGCGGACTCGGGCCAACGGCGGGCCTGGGGGCCAACGGGCGGGATCGGTCGATCCTTGTTCTCCGCGAGTGGCCGTCACGCACATGACCCGGTGCCCGGTGTTCATCGCGCGCATCATGACGGCGGCCGAGAGATAGGTCTCGTCGTCCGGGTGAGCCCAGATGCCCAGCACGTCTCCGAGGGAGTGCACGCTCCCACGCTAGGTCGGTGCCACACTCACTTCGAGTCCTCGGACCCGTTCGGTCGAACGGTCGCCCCCGAAACCTCACTCACAGACATGACCCTCGCCGACAGACACGACCCTCGCCGACAGGCAAGAACCTCACCCACAGACAAGCGCTTGGGCAGTCAGCGAAGGGCTACGGCAGTGGGGTACTCATCGGACGGCAATTGCCCCCGCCAGCGTTTGCGCCACTACTCTGCACCCATGGCAGCACTCATCGTCATCGTCGTGATCCTGGTCGTGCTCGGCATCGTCGCGGTGGTGATGTACAACTCCGTGATCGCGATCCGCAACAAGGTCGACGAGGCGTGGGCGCAGATCAGCGTCCAGTTGAAGCGTCGTCACGACCTGATCCCACCCCTCGTCTCGACAGTGAAGGGCTACGCGGGTCACGAGCGCGGCACCTTCGAAGCCGTCACCGAAGCGCGCAATGCGGCCATCAACGCCATGGGCTCTCCGGAGCAGGCGGGCAAGGCCGAAGAGCAGTTGTCCGGAGCATTGAAGAGTTTGTTCGCGATCTCGGAGAACTACCCCGATCTGAAGGCCTCGACAAACTTCGTCCAGTTGCAGGACCAACTGGTGGACACCGAGGATCGGATCGCGTTCGCCCGTCAGTACTACAACGATGTCGTCCGACAGTGGAACACCAAGATCCAGACCGTCCCCTTCAACGTCTTCGCGGGCATGATGAAGGCCGAGAAGGCGGAGTACTTCGAGATCGAGGACATCACCGCTTCGCGGATGTCCGAAGCGCTGTCGGCGGAGGACACCGCCAAGCCACCGACCGTCGAGTTCTGAGCGACCTCCCGTGTCGTGGGAACTGTGGTGGGTGGTCATACCCGCCGTTGTTCTGTGGGTGCTGAGCTATCGTTCGCGCGCGGTCCAGATCTTCGCCGTGATTTTGGCGGGCCTGACGGTCTGGCTCTTCCCCGTGGTGCGGGATTTCTTCACCGACGTCACGACGCAGGAAACCTCAGTTGTCCGCAACTACACGCTGGACTACGACATCGCCGCGGATGGGGACATGACCCTCGTCGAGACGATGGATGTCGAGTTCAACGAAACTCGGCGCGGGATCTTCCGGTTCTTCGACGAGTCGGATGGGACTGATCCGAATCTGCGGCACCCGGTGTCGGTCGAGTCGGTCAAGCGGTGTCCGACCAAGGGTTCGGAGAAATGCGTCAGCGAACCGTTCGAGACCTACTACGAGAATGGATTCCTGGTCGCGAAGATCGGATCCGCCAGTCGGCCCTATCCGCCGGGCACGGTGAACCGCTACGTCATCACGAGCAGCACCACGGATGTCCTGACCCAGACCGACGGGTCCGACGTTGCGCAGTGGTACTGGGACGTCATCGGGGCCGGTTGGAACATGCCCATTCGCAAGTCCACAGTGCAGGTCACATTCCCCGAGGCACCCAGTGCAGTGCGGTGCATCACGGATGCGGGACTCTGTGAAACGGCAACGGGTGACAACCCGCGGGTGATCACCGGGTCGTACGACAACCTGGACCCCCGAACTCCGGTGACCTGGCAGGCTGACTTGGACCCCGCGGGTGTGACCGCGGTCCCGGTGAGTGGTGCCCCTATCTGGTGGAAGTCCCCGCTCGCCCTGATCGCCGGCGCTGTGATGGCGCTGTTGCTTGGGCTCTTGATCTGGCGCCTGCGGGAACGACCTCCCAGCAAGGCGCCGGTCTTCGCAGCTCCGACTGACGACATCCTTCCCGCCGTGTGGACCTACAAAGAGGATGCGCCGGAGCACGGATTCCAGACCATGCTCATGCAGTTGCAGCAACTGCGGGTCCTGGATCTGACAGTGCAGCCCGACGGCCAGTACTCCGACGACGAACCGGATTGGGTCCAGGTGTCCCGCACTCGGGACCCGCTCCCCGGAGGCGTGTCGGGGGCCGCTGACTTCGTCAATCACATGGGCCTGGTGGCCCCCGGGCAGTCGGTCATGATCGAGAAGAGAAACGTCACCGTCGGCCAGCAGGTCCAGGCCACCGAGGGTGCGCTCTCGGTCGAGGCTGAGGAAGCCGCTCAGCGACTGGGACTATTCGCGAAGTCAGGCCTCGGGTTGTCGGTCCACATGGTCGCCACCCTGCTTCCGGCACTGTCGATAGTGATGACGGTCTTGTTCAACCAGCGATGGATCGGAGCCGCACTGCTCGTCCCGGCCGTGGTGGGGATCTGGTCCAGCCGTAGTCTGCGCACGGCTCTGACGCCGGCGGGAATGACCATGCGCGATCAAGTCTCCGGCCTGCGGACCGCGCTGAGCACTCCCGCATCCGTGGAGCGGTTCGACTACGCACTCAAAGCGCGCTACTTCGCGCAGTTTCTGCCGTGGGCCGTCGCGCTGGAATGCGCGGACGAGTGGGCCGAGGCCTGCAAACCGCCACCCGGAACCGAGGGGTCGGACTACGACCCGACCTATAGTCGCGGCGTGGACCAGCTACAACGCCAGCCACGCGATCTCGACCGCGGTCGCCAGCGTTTCGGCAGGTGCCGTCGCTGCTTATGCCGCCACACAGTCGTCGTCCAGCAGTGGCGGAGGGGGCTTCTCGTCAGGTGGCGGCGGCGGTGGAGGCGGCGGGGGTTCCTGGTAGCGGGAAGAGCTCTCGACGGACTGGTCGGGGTCGGGCTTCTCGGGGGTCGGGCTTCTCGGGGGTCTGGCTTCTCGGGGGTCGGGCTTCTCGGGGGTCTGGCTTCTCGGGGGTCTGGCTTCTCGGGGGTGGAGGTCTCAGTCAGCGAAGTAGTGGGACTTGCCGGACGCCAACTCGTGGGCCCAGGTGTGCAGAGCGTCCAAGCGATGGCGATCACCGGGCAGTAGGTAGGCATGCAGGCCCAGCCACATGCCGAATGCGATTGTGCCCGTGACCGGGTGATGTCGTTGTCCCATTTCGACGACGGCCGCATCATGGCGGACCATCGCCATGTCGCCCATGTCCCGATAGTGGAATGGCTTTGGTTCCCGTCCGCTGATCTGACGATGGATGTTGGAGCCGACATGGTGGCCCTGCTGCTTTGCGACAGATCCCAACTGAGGCAGCGACTTGTCCGCGTCAGCGGAGTTGTCCCCGATCGCGTACACGTTGTCGTAGCCGGGAATTCGCAGGTCGGGTCCGACGACGATTCGGTTGCCGCGCGTTCGTTGCGGATCGGGTGTCAGTTGCGGGTTGTTCGCTGTCAGGCCGCCGGCCCAGATGACGAGATCAGCGGGCAGCGTCGTCCCGTCGTCCAAGGCCACGCTGTCAGCGGCTACGGCAGTCACGGCCCGGTTCATGTGCAAAGTCACACCGACCGATTCCAGGGTTGTGGCGGCGAACTTCTGTCCTTCCACGGCCATGCTTGCGAGCGGGGCGCTGCCGTGGTCCACGAGGTGCAGGTCCGCGTTGGTGCTCTGGAACTGCGGGTACGTCCGGGGCAGCAGGTCATTCACCACGTCCGAGATGGCTCCCGTGATCTCGACTCCTGTGGCTCCTGCCCCCACCACGACGACTCTCAGCGCCGAGCCGCCCTCCACCAACTCCTGCAGACGGCGCTTGATCGCGTGTGCGTCAGGTCCGGTATAGAGCGGAAGTGCATGTTCCTCGGCACCGGGCACCCCGAAGAAGTTGACGGTGGACCCCGTGGCCAGAACGAGATGGTCCGCCTTGATGGTCCCACCTTCGGCGAGTTGGACCATGCGACTAGCGAGGTCGACCGCCGTCACACGTTCAGCGACGGTGTTGACCCCCTTCATCTGGCTGTAGTCGAACTTCAAATCTGCGGGGTCGATCAGGCCTGTCGCCGACTGGTAGAGCAACGGCTGGAACGTCTGGCAACCGTTCTGCTCGATCAACGTGACCGGTACGTGGTGACGCGCCAACTCGTGGGCGGCGTAGTAGCCCCCGAATCCACCGCCGATGATGACGGCCGCGGTGGACGAGTCAGCACTGCTGGGGGTCGCGGATGTGACTGCGGTGGTGGTGGTGCCGCTGCCGGCGGTGGTGGGGTCTTGGGGGGTCATGGGTGCTCCGAGAGGTTGCTGCCGACAGTAGACGAGAGCGCGACGCGGTGCGCGTTGTCACGCGTGTGCTGTGCAAGGGTCGCAGTGGCGTCAGCGCGCCCCCCAGCGCGGCGACCTCGCCACAGGGAGGCTGTTGCGGAATCGCGTGGTGGGTCTGCGCGGTGAGTCGGATGGTGTCGGTGGGCGCACTCCTGCGTCCGCCTTGCGGACGATCGGAGGAACCCGCACCCGTCGCTCTGTTTGTCTACAACGGTGGCCCGCCGCGTTCGTTCCCCGCTGCGGGCGGGTTCGGCCGTGGGCCTGGCGTCGTTCGCGCTCTTCGGGTCCGCCTCATGCAGCCAACCAACCCCGAACGGGCAGAACCTCGTTGCCGACCTGCCCCCAGGAACGTGGACCGATGGCGCCGCAGTCGGCGATCTGCTGGTGGTGTTCGCGGGTGGCGGGAAAGTCGTCACCGGATCGACAGTCGAGACTCCGCTGTTGCTGGAACCGGGCGTCACTCAGGCACCCGAATCAACCGTTGCCGCATTGGTCGTCTCGGATCAGGATTTCGCGGACGAGTGTCTGACGGTCACGGCGCGCGTGGTCACCCTGGCTCAGTTGCGTACCGGCAGCGACCCGAATCCTTGGGAAGTGGCGTGGCTGGTATGGGACTACACGGACAATGAGCACTTCACCTACGTCACGGTCAAGGCCAACGGGTGGGAGCTCGGTAAACGTGATCCGGCCTATCCCGGCGGACAGCGTTTTCTCGCCACCGGCCCCGAACCGATCGTCCAACCAGGCCAATGGAGTTCCTGGACGATCGTTCGCCAGGTTCGCCCGGACGGATCCACTCACATGACCTTCCATGTGGATGGACAGTTGGTGGCCGAGGCCCCGGATGAGGAACGCCCCCTCACCGTTGGTCGGGTCGGACTGTATTCGGAAGACGCGAGGATCGCCGCGAGTGACCTCACCGCGGGCGGCTGCCCGAGCGGGGACAACGCGTGATTCGGATGCGCGGGAACGGCAGCCGACTGAGACACTCGACGCGTGACGCATCGGTCGATCTCCGCCTCTGCTTCCAAGCCACCGCAGACCGGTCCCGACTTGCCAGAGACCCTCCCATGACCGCGCGACGAACCCTCATCACCGTTCTGCTCGTGGCGTTCCTCGGGCTATCGGGGACGGCGACTGCTGCTGAGAAGAAGAGCGAACCGCAGTCCAGCAGCCCACTGCCTTTCGAGTTGGCGATTCGCGGTTCGGACGCGACCAGCTCCGTTCTCGTCCCCGTACCCGAAGGGAGCCGCCCGGTGTCATTGACCGGCACCGTTGTCAGCACTCTGGAGAACCCCGGTGAGGTCTCCGTGACGATCGGGGCGCGGCCCGGCGCGCGTGTCGATGCGCTCAAGGGCGGGGTAGTCGATATCCCGCTCACCGAAGAGGACGTCGAGCAAGGCTCCATCTCAGTGGGCATGAGGGCGAGTCTGGAATCGGAGACCGACTGCTTCGTCGGCGATGAAGGTACCGCCGCCCTCGAAGACGCCCGCTTGGTATACACATACCCCGACTCCACTCCTGTAACGATCGCCGACTTCCTGTCCCCCGGAGTAACCACATACACGGTGCAGACAACTGAGGACCCGTCCACCACGGAGCGCACCGCGGCGCTGGACGCCGTTGCTGCGCTCACGCACCGATTTCCGGCCCCGACCCGGGTGTTGGTCCGCACTGGCGAACTGCAGCGGAGCAGCTACCTCAACCGGGTGATCCGCCTCGTGGAGGGCACGCCACCGGGCGGTGCCGCCAACCAAGTCGCCGTCGGTCGGCAGGGGACCATGACGGTGATCGGTCAAGGACAGGATCTGGCGGATGCAGCAGTGGCACTCGGCGACCAGGCGACCGAAGCTCTGCGATCCCCCCTGGTCACGAACCTGCGCGCTCAGCCACAGTGGGAAATCGTCGACAATCAGGTGTCGTGGCGGGACCTCGACATCGCCGGTGTGAACATGACCGGGGTGGGGCAGATCGAGCGGGATGTCGTTGTCACCCAGGCCATGCTCGGCGCCGGTATCTCGGACTTGAAGCTACGCGTTCGCGGCGGAGCGACCGCAGCCCCTGCCAACGGCCAGGGACGGATCGACATGCTCTGGAACGGCAACCTCGTCAGTTCGACCGACATGTCCGATACAGAGACCCTGGACCGCACCATCGATGTGAGTACCGCCGACTTGGAGCGCAGCAACACCCTGACCGTGCGCCTGTCGTTCGTTCCACCCGGTCGCAACTGCCAGCCACCGCCGATCGGCGCCCAACTCACGATCGATCCCGACATCAGCACCATGACGCCCCAGGCCGGCCAGTCTGAGCCTCCCGGGTTCGTCCGGTTCCCCCAGATTCTGACGCCCACCGTTCCGGTCGGTTTCGGTGCCGGGACTCCATCGGCACTTTTGACGCAGGCGGCGGACCTGATCGCGGCTTTGCAGAGTCAGACACCTCACCAGTTGATACCGACCTCGATGACCGAGGCGGAGTTCCTTCAGGATGGGCGCCCGGGCGTGCTGGTGGGAGCGTCCGACGATGCCACCCGTATCCTCGAGGCGCCGTTGCAGAGCAACGGTGGAACGTGGCAGGGATCGGGGCCAGACGGCTTCACAGCGAGTCAAGAAGCCCCACTGGCGTTCTTGCAGGCATTCTCTCGGTCCGGCCGCGACATGGTGATCTTGGGGGCGCCGTCCTGACGAGGCCGAGGCGACCAGACTGGCGGCCTACTCCGCGGCGCCCCCCGACCCGTGGACGAAGCTACCGGGGCAAGTGGTAGTCCTCGCGCCGGACACCGAACCGGTGGCCCTGGAATTGACCCAACCGCCCGAGACGCCGTCGATGACCGCTCCCACCATCGCCGCCATGGTCGGGATCTCGCTGCTGATCCTGCTGCTGGGTTGGTGGCTGTGGCACCGTCCTCCAGGCCCGGCTCCGGCGCCCCGCGGCCGGGAGTGAGTCGTGTCCCCGATCGCGTGGGTGCTGTGGTTCGTCTGACATCACTGCCTTGGTCGCGATCGTCATCGGGATTGTGTGGACCGTCGTCCTGTACGTGGCCGGTGGCAAGTACCTGGCTCGCCTGCGGGATGCACCGGCGGGCGACGAGAGCAAGTACCTGTGGGTGTTTCTCGTGCCGGCATTGAACGAGGGAGTCACGATCGCCGACTCCGTCTCGCGGTTGCGGGCGGCGGCTGCCACCCACAAGATCCTTTTGGTGATCAACGACGGTTCCGACGATGACACGGGGGCGGTTCTGGAAGTCTGTCGCGGGGCCCGATCTCGAAGTGCTCACTCGCGTGGCACCCAACGCTCGAAAGGGCAAGGCAGCGGCCTTGAACGCGGCCTTCGCCCACCTCGTCGAGGATGTGCTGAACCAGCCGCGATACGGAAGGTGGGACCGCGAGAACGTGATCGTCGCGATCGTCGACGCAGACGGCCGACTTGCACCGGGCGCACCCTCCTACGTCGCCCGGCGGTTCGATCGTCCTGAGGTGGGCGGGGTCCAGGTCTCCGTCGAGATCTACAACCAGGACAGTTGGCTCACCCGCATGCAGGGATTGGAGTTCCGGACCTTCGGCGGCATGTTCCAGGTCGGGCGCTCCCAATGGGGCGTCGCCTTCATGGGGGGCAACGGCCAGTTCAACCGCATGACGGCCCTGCAATCGGTGTCGTCGGGCGCCGGGCCATGGTCGGACTTCCTGACCGAAGACCAGGAACTCGGCTTGCGACTACTGGAACGCGGCTGGCTTGGAATGCAGGAACCCTTCACCCATGTCTCCCAGCAGGGCCTCAACAAGTTGCGTCCGCTCTACCGACAACGCACCCGCTGGATGCAGGGCAACCTCCAGGTCTTCGGAAACCTGCATCGACTCCACTCCCACCACCTGGTGGGCCTGCGCCGCTGGGACGCGCTGTTCACCCTAACCATGCCGATCTTCCAGGTAATCATCGGACTGGCGACGGTGATCGCAGTCGTCCTTGCGCTGTTCTTCGGGGTGAACTACGTACCGTGGAGCGGCAGTGTCCCGTGGCGGATCACCACCACGACCCTGTTCCTCGTCCTCGGCCTGGGTCCGACGAGTATGGGGATCCTGGTGCTGGGCCGCGGTCAGGGTTGGCGCGCGATCCCGAGGGTCGTCGCGCTTGCGCCATCGTACATCGCCTACACGTGGTTGATGTGGCCCGTAACATTCCGGGGGCTGTACCGACAGTTCCGGGGTCAGAGGGCTTGGGCCAAGACCGCCCGAGAGGCGATCACCCGCTCGACTCCTGCGCAGCCCGGGCACGAGGTCGCGGATTCTGCCTAACGGAGGTTGACTCTTCCGGGCCCGACTCCGTGGGTGTCGGAGGTCGAGTCGTCGATGTCGATGTCGATGTCGCTGTAACCGGCGGATTCGAGGATGTGCCGCCGGGAGAACCCCGACGAAAACGGTACCGGTGACGGAGCCCCGGTTATCAGGTGCTCCAAACCCCAGCGGATGCGCTCGGCAGCGTGGCCGTCCCCGAACGGGTTACGTGCGTTCTGCATCGCGGCCAAGGCCTTGGAATCTGAGAGCAGGTCAAGCGCGACCGACATGATCCGGATCGGATCCGACCCCACCAGTCGGAGGAATCCCGCATCGATCCCTTCGGGCCGCTCGGAGTTGGCGCGAGTCACCAGCACGGGCGTGTGAACGGCCTGAGCCTCTTCCTGGATCCCGCCGGAATCTGTTAGGGCCAACGTCGCCCGAGCCAGCAATCGGGCGAAGGGCGCGTATTCCATGGGCTCGACGAGCAGGACGTTGGGGATGTCGGATGCGATCGGGATCAGTTCGGCCCGGACGGCCGGATTAGGATGCATGGGCCAGACCACGACACAATCGATTCGGGCACGCGCAATGCCCGCGACCCCTTCCGCGATGCCCCGGATCCCGGCCCCCCAGTTCTCGCGCCGATGTGCGGTGACCGCTATCACGGGGCCGTCGATGCGGTCTAGTACTTCCAGTCGTTCATCGGGCCAGGGAGCAGCCAGTCCCGCGGCAAACCTGAGCGCATCCAATCCCGTGTTGCCCGTGATGAGGATGTCGCGGATGTCGACACCCTCCTGGATCAGGTTCGCCAGATTGGACGCGGTCGGGGCGAGGTGAAGCGTGGCGATACGACCCAGGATCTGGCGGTTCATCTCCTCGGGGAAGGGGGACAGCCGATCGCCGGTGCGAAGCCCGGACTCCACGTGAATCACCGGGAGCCGGACGCCGGCGGACGCCAGTGCGGTCCCGAGTGCCGAACTGGTGTCGCCGTGCACCAGGGTTGCCGCCGGGTATGGGTCGTCTTCGTTGCCCGCCTTGTTGAACATTCGGGGCCGCGTCCGACGTTCGGGACGGCCAAGCCGCAGGCTGGCCAGCAGATCATCGAACTTCCGCATGACGGCGGGCACCAGGCCGTTGAGTCCCCTGATCTGCGGGCCGACCTCGAGGTCGGCATCGACTTGAACGCCGGCCATCTCGAGGACTGGGCGGACCATGTCCTCGTGCTGCCCGGTCAGCACCACATAGGGGCGGATCACATCCGATCGATTCAGCGCCTGGATGACGGGGAACATCTTGATCGCTTCCGGACGTGTCCCGATGACAACGACCACTCGAGTTCGTCGTGAGGAGTTCATTGCTCACCTTCAGGCTTCCGGTCGGCGTTGCATAGCAGGTTCAGCTAACTGATTCGATACCGACATCCACGCTTCGGTCGCCTCACCCTGCGCGGATGATTACCCCGATTGTGGAGCAGTCAGGCCGGTCGGGACAGCCGATCGCCGTATTCACCAGCCTTCCGGGGCAGGCGTCGGGGTGCAGCAGTTGCAGCGGCCAACACAGCCCTCGTCCGCTCCCGCCCGGGTCGTTCCCGGGTCACGGCCACGCCCGGGCCGGTCCCCGTCGGGTCACGGCCGCCATGGCTGGGGTCACCCCCGACCTCGCGCGCAGATGGACGCGAACCCGCCAGGGGGTGCCGTGACCTTGCCATATGCGGCGGGGTCAGGGCAATCGTTGGCGGGGGTGTGCGATGGGCGTAAGAGGTCGGGGAAAGTACGGGTCGGCGGCAGAGTGTCGGGTGGGCACCGAAGCGGGTTGTTCAGAGCTCCAGGGCTTCACCGGCTGCGAGCCACTGCTCCTCGAGTTCGGCTTGCTCGGTCTCCAGAGTCTTCAGTTCGGTGGTCAGGGTCAGGAGGCGCTCGGGGTCGGTGGCGGCTTCGGCGAGAGACAGGTGAAGGTCGTCGCGCCGCTGCGACAACTTCTGCAACTGGCGCTCGATGCGGGTGATCGCCTTGTGTAGCCGGCGCGCTTCGGCCGCGCTCGGCCGGGTGGCGCCACCAGTTGCTCCGGCCGCTCCCGCGGTGGCGTGCGTCCCCTCGGCGCCGCCACGCGCGACTCCCGCGACTGCTGCGCCCCCCGCGCTTCCCATGCTTCCCGCGTTTACTGCGCCCCCTGCCCTTCCCGCGCTTCCCGTGCCCCTCGCGCCTGCGACTCGGGAGTGTGCTCGATCCGACCTCGAGGCGGCGGGTGCTTGTGAGAGCTCGCGACGTGCCTCGAGATACTCGGGCACGCCGCCGGGCAGATGCCGCAGCCGCCCGTCACCCAACATCGCCCAGATGTCGTCGGTCACACGTTCGAGGAAGTACCGGTCGTGAGAGATCACCAGCAGTGATCCCGGCCAGGTGTCGAGGACGTCTTCGAGCACTGTGAGGGTCTCGATGTCGAGGTCATTCGTGGGTTCGTCGAGCATGAGCAGATTGGGACCGGCGAGCAGGATCCGCAGCAATTCCAGACGTCTGCGCTCACCGCCGGACAGGTCACCCAGTCGCTTGTGCGGTGCATCGCCGGTGAACCCGAACATCTCGAGCAACTGAGAGGCCGTGAGTTCGGCTCCCGACGTGACGACCACATGCTCACCTCCGCGTTGGAGCCAGGGGAGAACACGATCGTCTGGGTCGAGATCGGCCAACCGCTGGCCGAGTACAGCCGGGACGACGGTCTTGCCTCGGCGCACGAAGCCCTCCACCGGGGGCGCATCGTCTCCGCCCAGGAGCAGTCTGACCAGAGTCGTCTTGCCGGCTCCATTCGGACCCAGCAGGCCGACCCGATCACCCGGTCCCAGTCGGAACGTCTGGCGGTGCAGGACTTCCGGCGCATCAGTGCCCGGACGCAGAGACACACTCTCCAGGTCGATCACCGTCTTGCCCAGTCGCGCGGTCGCCACCCGGTGCAGCACGAGTGAATCCCGGGGCGCCGGTTCGTCGGCGATGAGGCTTTCTGCCGCCTCGATCCGGAACTTGGGCTTGGACGTGCGTGCCGGCGCACCGCGACGCAACCAGGCCAACTCCTTGCGCAGCAGGTTTCGTCGCTTGGCAGCGACTCCAGCCGCCATTTGGTCCCGCTCCGCCTTGGCAAGGACGTAGGCAGCGTAGCCACCGTCATATGTCTCGACGGCGCCCGCAACGACCTCCCACGTCTCGCTGGTGACAGTGTCCAGCAGCCAGCGGTCGTGCGTCACGATTACCAGAGCCCGTCGGCCCCGAGGCCACGCCCGCAGATAATCCCCCAGCCAGTGCACGGCCTCGATATCGAGGTGATTGGTGGGTTCGTCGAGCAGCAGGACATCCGGTTCGCGGATCAGCGCAGCAGCCAGAGTGAGGCGGCGCAACTCCCCGCCGGACATTCCCTCCAGCGGGGTCGCCAGGCCTTCCCGGAAGAAACCGGCCGAGACGTCCCCGAGCAGTCCGGTCATGATGCCGCGGATGCGGGCCGACGATGCCCACTCATGATCGGGCGCATCACCGACCAAGGCGTCACGGGCGGTGCGTCCGGGCATTGCATCGATCTGGCTGACAACGGCCGTGGTGGTCGCTCCTGTGCGAGTGACCCGACCGGAGTCGGGTTCGACCTCGCCGGCGAGGATCCGCATCAGGGTTGTCTTGCCGCTTCCGTTCCGTCCGACGATCCCCACTCGGTCCCCCGGGTGGATCCCCACTGACACGTCGTCGAGGATCACCCGGGTTCCACGTTGGACATGGACACTCCTCAGCGACGAGGTAGGGCGTCGGCTTCATCCCCGCCTCCGAGTGGCGGGCCGAATGAGCTGCGGTTGGACTGTCATGGTCGGACCACAACGACGAGTTCTGTCGTCGTCCCGGTTGCGAGGGCATGCAGTTGCTCAATGACAACTTCCACCGGCGCCCCGGGGGGCGGTGCGATCCGGCCGGCCAGATGGCTGACCGCGCGCTCGGCGAGGCGACGGGCACCGACGGTGTTGCCACGACGCAGGTGTGTGAGGGCCACTGCCGCTTGAGCGAGCCCCTGCCAGTACTCCCTCTCCGAAGCCGGGCAGGACTTCCAGCGGGTTTCGAGGACCTCATGCGCCTGGAACGGCAAGTCCCGGTCCAACAACTCCTGTGCCCGCAGGAGGGTCTGGTCGGAGGGGAGTGCACTGCTCGGCAGGTTCCGGCAGGATACCGACAGCGTCGCGCGGCAGGGGCCGTCCGAGGGCGTCGCGCGGGCGTGCGTTCAGGGGTCGACCTGATTCGTCGCGGTCACGTGGCATCCGACGTCCGTTCCGGCCACAGCAGCACCGAGGCCACCAGGAATCCGATGGCGCCCAGCAGCGTCCCGGCGTTGTCCCAGTAGATACTGCGATACACGCCAGGCGCCAGCAGTTCCGCACCCCATGCTGACAAGGCGAAGAAGATCGAGCCTGCGAGGTTGGCCCAGCAGATGGCCCGGGACTTCAAGGAGACCAGCGCGTGTCGTCGCTCGCGGGCGATGGGGTACCACGCAATGCCACTGGAGATCAGGAACGCCATGGAGCCCAAGACATCGGGGGTCCAGATCGACGCGTAGTTGGCATCCAACAACGCGCGGATGGTCATTGCGTTGAAGTAGACGGTGCCGACGAGTTGGATGGCAGCACTCATCAGGTCGGGGTTGCGGATTGCCTTGTGAAGACCCACGCGCTCGTCCTGAGGACGGTGGTCCAGCGCCGTGAACAGTTGGACTCCGGCAGCGAAGGTGAAGAACACAGCCCCCACGGCATAGAGCACGTTGATCAGGTTGGTGGCGGCGGAAGTGATCGCGCACGCCGCGCCGGCGCCGAAGAGGACCGAACCGATCCCGAACCCGAGTGCCATCTCACGCAGCCGCCGGAGGTCCCGATGGCGCTCCAGTAGGTCCGGGGAGCGGGCGGACGTGGTCATCCCGCTCAGAATAGAGGCGGCTTCGGAGCGAACGAGCCACTAGCCTCAGTAGATGCGAGCGCTTCGGATCGCCGTGGTCGCGGTGGTGGTCCTTGCCGTTCTGCTCGTCACCGGAACCGCTGGCTACTACTGGTTCCGACAGTGGCAGGCAGAACAAGAGCAGGCGCCCCTGGAGGCCTTCTACACGCCCCCCGAGCCACTGGAGGGCAGTCCGGGCGTCGTGATCAGATCCGAACCGGCACCGCTGTGGGATGTGCCTGGTGCTCGAGCACAACGGATCTTGTACGTGACGCAGGGATATGACGGGGGCCGTCGGGTCAGCGGTGGGACGGTGTGGATCCCGGAACGTCCGGCCCGCGGCCCGCGCAAGGTCGTGGCCTGGGCCCACGGAACCATCGGGCTAGGTGATCAGTGCGCACCGAGCCGGAACCCCGCAGCGATGCCGTTGATGAGTCAGTGGCTGCAACAGATGATCGCCAACGATTGGATCGTCACTGCCACGGATTACCAGGGTCTGGGAACTCCGCCACCTGCCACGTACCTCTTGGGACGCGCTGAAGCCAATGACGTCGTGAACTCCGTTCGTGCCGCGCGCTCGATGCCCGGTGCCGAGGCCGGTAGCGATTGGGCGGCGTACGGCCTGTCGCAGGGCGGTCATGCCGCGCTGTGGACGGGGCAACTCGCTCGCGACATCGCGCCGGAGCTCCGACTGACGGCGGTGGCGGCGGCAGCGCCGGCGGGGCCACTCGAGGTGATCCTCGCGCAGCAGTGGGACACGGCTGTCGCATGGGCCATCGGACCGGAGGTCATGGTCTCCTGGCCGGTCGTGGACCCCTCGTTGACGCCCGCCGCCATCGTCAGCGATGCGGGACTGGCGGCCACCGAGGCGCAAGCCGAGGACTGCATCATGACGGCGGCACTGTTCGGCCTCGCCCGCCAGAAACTCGGACAGCAGTACTTCGATCGCAGTCCGCTGTCAGATCCGAACTGGCTTGCCGCTCTGCGGACTCAGACCCCGGACCCACTGCCCGCCGACCTGCCGTTGCTGGTGCCGGTGGGCACCGAGGACAACGTGGTGCTTCCGTCCTCGATCGCCTGGCTGCAACGGCGGTGGTGCCGGGCGGGTTCTGACCTCACGATGGATTGGATGGGGGGCGTGGATCACATCCATGCGGCGACCGTCGCCGGTCCGCAGGTCGTGGACTGGCTCGACCAGCGGTTTGCCGGCAAACCGACTCAACCGAACTGCGATCAGAAACCGCCGGTGGCCCCGTATCGCGCGAAATAGGGTCCCTTCGGGTGGGGCCGGGAGTGCAGCGCCACCAATCCGACATCGGAGTCCACGACCTCCGTGGACCAGCCGTCAAGGATCGGCGGTGCACGGTGCACTCGTCTAGGTTCCGATCGGATGTCGGAGGTCGGATGTGGTGGAAATCGGCCCGCCGGCAGGCTTAGATGGCGCTATGAAAACCGCCTCCGCTGTTGCCGCGTCCGTCCTCGTCGCCGCTGGACTGCTGTCCGGCTGCTCAGGGTCCGTATCGATCGGGGGCGACACCTCGGCCAGTCCCACCCAGGCCACCCCTGATGCCACCACCGGAGTCGAACTCACGGAGACCTTGAGCAACTCCGAGTTCGGTTTCTCGTTCGGTTACTCACCGCCGTTCGAGGAGCGCGACGACGCCTCCTTCTCGAACGAGGGAGGCGCCACCACAAGCCAGACGTTCGCCGTGTTCGACACGGAGGGATCGCAGATCGCGGGGCAGTATCGGGATGCGTTCGTGGTCAACGTCTACCCGCTGCAGGTCGAGATCACCGAGGCCGATCTTCCCGCAGCCAAGCAGGAGTTGGAGCAGAACGTCATTCCCCAACTCAAGGCGAGCAGCCCCGGCATGAAGATCGCTCCTCTGACTGACAGCACGTTGGGCGGCAAGCCGGCGTTCTACACGGAGACGACGTTCGATGTCGAGGGAAAGCCGATCAAGTCCGAGATGTACTTCGTCTTCGACGGTGCCACCGAGTACCAGGTCCTCGCACAGTCCGCGGAGCAGAACTGGGAGCAATTGAAGCCCACGTTCGATGCGATGTTCAGCTCGTTCACGCTGACGGGTGCATCGGCCTCACCGAGTTCCTGAGGTAGGTTCCTGAGGTAGTTCCTGAGTTCCCGAACCCCGCGCAGAGAGCCTGCCCGACTCCCGCAGTGATCCTGGCGCCAAGGTCGCCTGGCTCACTGGGTGAATCAGCGAGAGCCGGTTCAGTCGGTCAGTCGGATCCGAGCAGGCGATCGACGTAACACCAGCGCCAGGACTCACCGGGTTCGATGCTGCGCATGACCGGATGTCCGGTCTGCTCGAAGTGGCCGGTGGCATGGCGGCGCTCCGACGAATCGCAGCATCCGATCTGTGCGCATGTCAGGCACATCCTCAGGTGCACCCATTGCGTTCCCTCCGCGATACATCCGGCGCAAGCGTGCGGCGGGTCCGGTACCGGAAGCGGCAGTGCACTACTCAGGTGCGGGCATCTGCCTGCGACGGCCTCGGGTGCCGTCAGTTCCGAGTCAGCCGTATCGTCATCGACGGCCCCACCGTCGAGCATGCCCTCCTCGACGTCCAACTGACGGATCACCCGGCGGATCACCTCGTCGGGGTAACCGCCGTGGTCGCGTGCTTCGATCACCGCTGTGCGCTCGCTGGCGAGCATCGCAAGTCGTAGTCGGGCGTAGGCCCGACTGGGGGTCTCGCCCCGACCAGATCGGGCCACCAACTCCCATGCTGCGTTGGAGCGCTCGACGGGGCGCTGCCGCAGCCGAGCGAGGACCTCGGGGGGATCCGACGGTCCCCCCACTTCCTCCAGGCGCGCGCAACCAGCGGCGGCGACGGCGTCGAGCAACGCGGCTTCCTGCAGCGCGAGTTCCGCTCGGTCAGGGGGCTGCAGGTGGAGGCGCCGGACCAGCCACGGAAGGGTGGTTCCCTGAAGCAGCAACGATCCCACGACAACGATGAAGGCGATTACCACCAGGACCTCTCGGTGTGGCAGTGCCAGCGGGAGCGTGAGCGCCGCCGCAAGGGTGACAACACCTCGCATCCCGGCCCAGGAGACGGCAGCGAGTTCCCCGGCGTCCATGGTGGTGCGTCGACGTCCGAACCAGGTCACCCGGGCGAGGCCGCCCCCCGCGAAGACCCAGGTGAACCGGGTGGTGACGGTGGCCAGATAGACGCCGATCGCGGCGATGGTCACGGTGGCCACCGGCAGTGGATCCGACGACAGGCCCTGCATCAGACTGGGCAGTTGCAGGCCGATGAGCAGGAAGACGATGTTCTCCAGCAGAAAGGCCACGGTCCGCCAATTCGCATCGGTCGTGAGGCGGGCTGCGCCGGACTGCACCAGAGGAGCCCGATGGCCGATCAAGAGGCCGGCGACTACAACCGCGACCACGCCGGAAGCGTGGATGGCCTCGGCGGGGACGAACGCGACGTATGGAACGGTGAACGACAACGCGGTGTCGAAGGCGGGCGTGGAGATCTTGCGTCGCAGGGGGATGTACAAGCCGGCCACAATCAGGCCGATCACGATGCCGCCGCCGGCGGCCAGTAGGAACTCCAGGCCGACCTCGAGGACCGTCAGCGAGCCGGCCAGGGCGGCGATGGCTGCGCGCAACGCGGTCAGCGCGGTCGCATCATTGACCAGGCTTTCGCCTTCGAGTACTTGGACCACCGAAATGGGCATTCCAACCCGCTTCGCGATGGCGGTGGCGGCCACCGCATCCGGAGGTGCGACGACCGCACCCAAGGCGATTCCCGCAGCGAGGGGAATCCCCGGTATCAACCACCAGGCGATCACTCCGACAACAACCGTCGTGAAGATCACCAGTCCGACCGAGAGTGAGGCGATCGTCCCCTTCCTCGCCCGGAAGTCGATGAATGACGTGTTGTAGGCCGCGCCATACAACAGTGGGGGGAGGATGCCGATCAGCACGACCTCGGGTTCGAGTACCACCTGCGGAATGAAGGGGACGAACGAAGCGGCGATCCCCACGACCACGAGCAGCAGTGGTGCCGACGTGCGCCACCGTTCCGCCAGCGCGGCGACAGCGACGACGCACAGCACTGCGGCGACCAACCAAAGGGCGACCTGCACCCGGCGAGTGTAGGGGCCACACCGCTCGCACCGTGTCTCGTTACGAGGTGACCGCCCGTCGACGGGAACTCTCGGTGATCCGGTCACAGACGATCAGCTGGCTGGCGTAGTCCCCCATGAGCCACACCTCGATGCCGTGATTCATGAGATAGGACCCGGATTTCTCCTGCCAGGCCCAGTTGGAGTAGAAGCGGTAGCGGGCATCGGGTTGGAGCCCGCGCAGCCGGACCCTTGTGCCGCGGCGGCCGATCCGGCTCGACGGGAGAAACACGAAGACGACTGCGCGGATGTCGTCGGTGTACTGGAACAGTCGGTAATCGTTGGGCGAGGGATTGTCCAGACGATCGAAACGGCCGTTCTGGATGGTGGCACGCAACTCCTTGTACTGCGCGACGAGCCGAGTCGAGGTAGCCATGTCATCGTCCGTGAACTTCGTAAGGTCCGCCCCGATGCCGAGACTGCCCATCATGGCCACGTGGAACCGGAACTCCAGCGGGATCGTGCGCTGCGTCAGGAAGTTCTTAGCGTCCGTTACCCACGCCCGCATGGCCTTGATCGGATAGACGAATGAGTAGCTGCTCTGGATGGTGAGGCGATCCAGTGCATCAGTGTTGTCGCTGGTCCAGAAGTCATCGAACACGGACAGGGCGCCGAAGTCGATCCGTCCTCCGCCCGAGGCGCACGCTTCGATGAGGACCTCCGGATGGCGTGCCTTGAGACGTTCGACGATGGCGTAGAGGGCCTCGATCTGGCGCAGCCACACATCCTGAGTCACACCCACCTGCGACATCGGTCGGTTCGCGTCCCATTTCACGTAGGCGATGTCATGACGGGTCAGCAGGTCGTCCACCATGTCGAAGACGAATTCGCCCACCTCAGGGCGGGTCAGGTCCAACACGAACTGGTCTCGGGCTGTGTCCGGCTCCCGATTGGGGTCGCGATGGATCCAGTCGGGATGCTGGTGGTATAGGTCAGAGCGCGGGTTGACCATCTCAGGCTCGACCCAGATACCGAACTTCATCCCGAGTCGATGGACCTCTTCGATCAGCGGTTCCAGACCGTTGGGGAACTTGCCGCGATTCACCTGCCAATCACCGAGGCCGTCGGCCTCCTCACCGCGCCGACCGAACCATCCGTCGTCGACCACGAAGAGTTCTGCCCCGATGCCCTGCGCCCGCTCGGCGAGGGCCCTCTGGTTCTGCTCGGTGACATCGAAGCCCGTCGCCTCCCAGGAGTTGTAGAGGACGGGACGAACGCCGACAGCCATCATCCGACGTCCGTACTCATGCAACCGGTGACTCATCGGGGCAAACCCACGATCGCTGTAGCCCGCCACGACTGTGGGCGTGCGAATGCTCTCGCCGGGGGCGAGCTCGAGGGCGAAGTCGTAGTCGTTGAGGCCGATCTGCAGACTGGTCCCGCCGTATTGGCGTTGCTCGACAGCAGCGCGGAAGTTGCCGCTCCAGTGCAACGCCGCGAACCACACCTGCCCCGACGTCTCTGACGCGTGACGGCTGAGAATCACGTACGGATTGTGGTGGTGATTCGATGAGCCTCTGCGACTCTCCACGACGACCTTGCCGTACCCGATCTGCTGCGTGAACTGCTGTTGTTCAGCCGCCCACAGGCCATGGACGTTGCGGAATTGCAGATCCTCGAACGGAATCGTGAACTGCGCTGAGTAGGCGCTCGAAACTGTGAACGGCTCGCTCGACCGGTTGGTGGTCACGGCCCACCGTTCGATCAGATCCAGTTCCGGCACGACTCGGTAGTGCAGGTCTATCCCGACGCCGTAGTCCGAGTCGAGCAGATGCACCACCAACTCATCTGGCGGCGCCTGATCCTCATCCGGCGGCGACGGCAACTCATCTGGCGGATCGATCTGGGAACTGCCGGTGAACTCCGGACGCAACTCGCGGGTCCCGTCGGCGAAGGTGATGCTCAGGCACTGTTCCTTGTAGCGGAACCGCCCGTGCACGGGATACTCCTCAGCTGCAATGTCGGCGAGCATGTCGTTCGTCGACAGGTCCCACAGTGGGAGCGGATCAAGATCGCCCGCGTCGTCAATACGGCCACCCCAATGGATGTGCCGCAGCAGCCCGGAGTCATCGACCGCCATCGCGTACGTCGTGTTCCGTGTGTTCAGGATGAAGCGTTCCACCTGTCGACGCTATCGGGGGTGATCCGTGGTCTCCACTGCGGCGATCAGCGTCGGGCAACCGACCTGGCCCGCGCATTCAGGCGCGGCTTCCCTGATCGCCGGGCCCGCTCCTGCTTGATCGACTTCGGATAGCGCCAGGGATCCACTTGCATCGTGTGACAGGCGGGGTCGAGGTACCGCTTCTCGCAGTCGGCGTGGTCACGTTCGATCCAGGTGCGCATGCTGCTGCGGCTGGGGAGCACGGTGGTGCCGACGATCAGGTCGCCGACCCACTGAGCCTGAGCCTCCAGCGCCGGGATCGTGGGACCGAACGAGTCGATGAACCCGACGAACCACAGCCCTGGCCGCTGCGGTGCGACAACCCGTTGGTAGAGCGGAAGTCGGTTGCCCGAGCAGTCGAGGACGTCTTTGGTGAGGAACGGGATGTTCACGTCGTAGCCCGTTGCATAGACGATGACATCGACTTGTTCCCGGCTCCCGTCGACGAATTCGACGGAGTCACTGGCCAGTCGCCGAACTTGCGGGCGGAGTTCGATGCCCCCCGTCTCGACTCGGTCGGCGAAATCCGACGACACACACGGAACACTCTCGGTTCCTGACTCACCGGGGCCTGTCGGTTGACCTGCAGTGACCTTGACTAGAGCCGCCAGCAGTGATTGCTCGACCGAGACGGGCAGCAGTGACGCGACGCCGGGACGCACCTGATCGCTGGGTCGGCCGAACATGTGACGAGGGATGACACGGAGGGCGGAACGGGTGGAGAGAAGCGTGCGTTCAGCGCGCCGAGATGACTCCACCGCGATCTCGACCGCCGCCGTGCCCGAGCCGATGACCAGTACCGTTCCCGCGATGAGGTCGTCCGGTGTCGCGTGGTCGCGGGAGTGCAGGGCACGCCCGCTGAATGCTCCCGGTAGCGGGGGTAGATGAGGGACCTGGTGGTGGCCGGTGGCGACGATGACGTTCTCGTAGTACCGCCGCGGACGTGATCCGACACTGACCGCCCAACCGTTGTGCCCGGGCAGGCCGGGTCCAGGTACCGCCTCGATGGCGGTGACCTCCGTGCCGAACTCGACGCGCGAGGCCAACCCCATGGTCTCGGCGAAGGTGAGCAAATACTCGTTCATCTCTTGAGCGCTGGGATAGTCCGCGCCGTTGCGCGGCAAGGGTGCGGCGGAAAAGGCGCTCATGGATCGAGAGGAGATCAACTGCAGTGATCCGTTCACCGGAGAGTCAGGAGACCCGTTCCAGACACCACCGATTCGGTCGGACTTCTCAAACCATTCGAAGTCGATATCCCGCTCGACCAGTGCCTGTGCCGCGGCCAGACCTCCCGGCCCGGCGCCGATGATCAGACACTGCGAGTCGAAGCGTTCCTCGGACTCTGATTCCGAGTGGGGCGACATACCCCGACCGTATCCTGCGGCCGGAAGTGATGGTTCAGCCGGCCGTGATGCGGGTGCCGATCATTCCGGGGCGTCATCGCCTGTGGCCGGGGGCTGGGCCGACTGCTCGGCCAGGGCCGCCGTCAACGTCGCGGATCCGTAGGTAACCAGGGTGAGCAGGTAGAGCATCAGCAGGATTGTGATGGGAACTGCGAAGGCGCCGTACTGTGGCTTGCCGAGCGACCAGGACACGATCTGCGACGAGAACGCCTTCAACACCTCGACGCCGACGGCGCCGACGAGGGCTCCCACTACGACCGGGCGACGGGCCGGCCGGATCCCGCCGAGGTGGTTGAACATCAGGTAGATGACCGTGAAGCTCAGCGCCGTCGCGATCGCGTTGGCGACCACCCAGACGACGACCGGTGCGACGCTGAACGAAGTCCCCAGCCAGTTCTGCACCTGTTGGGTGGAAAGTGCGAGCACGAAGCCGGGAGCGAAGGACAGCAGCATCAGCGGTGCGAGGACGAACAACCAACCCGCCATACGGATCCGCACGAGCACGAAGTTGCGCCCGTCCTGTGCGGTTCCGTAGATCTGGTGCAGGCTGTTCGTCGCCGCCGCCACTGACCCGGTGCCGGAGTACATCAGGATCAGCAAGCCCACGATCGACGACGTCTGCCCGAACGATTTCAGTTGCTCGGCGTTGATGCCTTGGTCACCCGTCAGGCCTGGGAATGCGTTGGACAAGGTCTCGTTGAGCAGGTCGGACAACGCGTCTGCACCGACCAGTGCCGCGATGCCGAAGGACACTGCGATCACGGCGAACAACGACAGGAACAGGTAGTACGTGGTCCCCGCAGCCAGCAGTGTGCCCCGGGCGTGAGTGAAACGGGTGATGGCGCGAAACCCGACGCCGGCGGCGACACTACGGTCCTCGATCGTGAGCAGAGTGCCCTCGGTGGGTTTGGGCAGTGGTTCGATTCGGCGGCCGGGAATGGGCGGCGGGGCGGCAGTGTCCCTCATGTGCGCCTCGCATCCGGACTCTCGGTTCGACCTCGCTACTGTGGCCATCATGGCGGACGTGCGGCCCGTGGTGGTGGTGCATAACTCCATTTCCGCGGACGGTGCGACAACCGGATTCCTGCCGCATCTCGGTCAGCATTACGACATCGCCCATCGGCTGGGGGCCCGAGCGCGACTGGTCGGCTCCGTCACCATGGCCAGCGGGTTGGACCATGTGTCAGCACCGGCGCCCGCAGACCCCGGCCCAGCAACCGACGTGCCGCCCACGGATCGCGATGAACTGCCATGGTGGTTTCTCGTGGATTCCACCGGGCGCCTGGATGGTCGACTTCACGAGCTGAGGGCCTTCCCTGGACTGCGGGACGTCGTAGTCCTGGTCTCGCGCTCAACACCACGCACCTACCTCGACTATTTGGATGAGCGTGGCTACCGGTATCTCGTCTCCGGAGGTCAGCGGGTGATGCTCGCGCAGGCGTTGCCGTGGATCCGCGACACGTTCGACGTCGATCGGATACTCGTCGACAGTGGCCCGGTGTTGACCCACGTCATGCTCGACCATGAACTGGTCGATGAACTCAGCCTGATGGTGCACCCCGTGGTCGTGGGCGATGCCGGACGCAGGGTTCTCGAGGGTTCGGCGACCAAGCATCGTCTCGAGTTGATCGCCGCTGAACGTCTGGACTACGACGTCCTGCACCTGCACTACCGGGTGCGCGATATCGAACCGGTCTGATCAGGTCACCGGGATCTGACGGTGGATTCCGTCAGTCGGGGTTGCAGCCGGCGAGCATCATGTCGACCATTCCGACGGTCGGGCGCCACGACTCCAGGTCCCACGTCGGTTTGGCGCGGGCGACGATCGACATCGGGTGGCAGAGGAACTGTCGGCGCAAACCCTTGCGGTCGGGGACGCCGGCACGGACCGCTTGCCGCCAGGCGATGTCGAGTTCGGAGTTGCCCGCCATCCGGCCGGCTCGAGTGGGACGAACCCGGTAGGTGGTTCCCGAGTAGTCCTGTTCGACCGTGACCGACGCGATGAAGTCACGGTTCACCGGGTTGTCGGGAGTGCGCTCCGCTCGCGACGAGCCCTGCATGCCCAGGATCGACTGGGATGTCACGGCGGAAAATCCGAGGTAGCCGGCAACAGCCAGAATCGCCGCTGCGATCACGACTTTCACCATGTCGACCTCCCCGACGCCCGGCTCCGCCCGACGGCCCTCACAACGCTACCCGCCACCGGTCCCATCCTTGACCGTGTGCGGTTCCGATTCGGTCTCGGCGGGTTGTTCGCCACGGACCACCATGGCGACACCGACCACGATCAGGGCGCCGCACCCGACGAGCGCCCATGTGAGGTTCTCGTCTTTGATCCACCAGCCCAGGGCCACGGCGACGACGGGATTCACATAGGCATAGGTCGCGACCAGCGACAGTCGGGCATTCGCGAGCAGCCATGTGTAGCACAGGAAGGCGAGGATCCCCGCCACCACGAGATACAGCCACGCGGTGACCGCCCGGGAGTCCCAGGTCGCTGGTGGGGGCAAGCTCTCGCCATCCAGCAGGCCGGCCATGAGCAAACCGACCCCACCAGTCGCGAACTGCCAGAAGGTGAGCACCAGCGGGTCGGTCGGGAGTCGTTCCTGCCGGGAGAATCGCGCGGCCAGGAACGATCCCAGAGCCCAGGATAGGGACGCGGCGACCACGGCCAACGTCCACATCAGCACAGCGGTCTCGCTCACATCCTGGTACCCGTAGCCGGGGCTGTCGGTGCTCCGGCTGGACGCCAGAACCAAGGCCGCGACACCCGCGAATCCGATGACGACACCCAGCACGGTCAGTGCTGCGGGCCGGTCGCCGGACATCCGTCGGAACACGACGACCCACACAGGTGTGACCGCGATCACCAGCGCCGCGATCCCCGACGGGACGAACCGTTCTGCGGCGGCGACGACGCCGTTTCCGCCGGTCAGCAGCAGGACTCCGATCAGACCTGCGAACAGGAGTTCTCGTCGAGTCACCCGAAGTGCGCGGACTCCCCGCACTGCCGCGATGATCAGCGCCATGACGACCGCGGAACAGACGAATCTGGTGCCCATTCCCAACAGCGGCGGGACCTGTTCGACCAGGACGGCCATGCCCAGGTAGGTCGATCCCCACACGACGTAGACAACGCCCAGCGCGCTCCAGACGGCAGCGTCAGTTCGCTCCCCACTGCTGGCCATGGATCCTCCGGGTCGTTCCCGGAACACGGTAGACCGCTGGGCTCGTGGTCCCGCCGGGCGGCGTCAGGGCACGGACTTGATGGGTACCACCGCGATTGCACCGATCAGGGTGATCACCGCGGTGGCGAGGTACAAGGACGTGTAGCCGCCCAGCACGGTCACGAACAGGGCACAAAGGACCGGCGCCAGAACCTGGGGCATCGAGTTCGCGATGTTGATGACGCCCAGGTCGCGAGCCCGGTCTCCGGCGGTGGGCAGCACCTGCGTGATGAGCGCCTGGTCGACGCTGAGGTACCAGCCGTATCCGAGGCCGAGGATGACGGCGGCGATCATCGCGAGACCGTAACCGGCGTTGTTCGCCGGTGTGAACGCCAGAATCACCCCGGCGATTGCCATGACGATCGTGGCGACGATGACGAACACCTTGCGCTTGCCCAGACGGTCCGAGATGTAGCCGCCCAGCACCGCCGTGATGATGATGCCCAGTGTGTAGCCGAGGAGCAGGTTGGTCTGGCGGGTCCCCGCTTCCTGGGCGGGGAAGCCGAGGTGGTCCTGGAGGAAGAACAGCAGGTACAGCGTCGACATCGCGAACCCCAAGGACACTAGGAATCGGGCCAGCCAGGCCCAGGCGAAGTCGGGGTGGGCCTTGGGTGACACCCAGAAACCCTTGATGAACGCCCCAAGGTCGAACGGGGGTTGCTTGTCTTTCGGTAGCGGTGGGTCCTTCAGGATGAACATGAACGGGAGGACGAACAGCACGAAGAGGAACGCGGTCAGGTACGAGCCACCGTTCAAGGACAAGACCACGTAGGTCACCAAACCGACCCCGATCACCGGGCCGATCGCCTGGGCGAGTCCCACCAGACCGGAGGCAACGCCTCGTTGATCGACCGGTACCTGGTCGGGGATCGTCGCGGTCAGCCCGGCGTAGGCGGCATTGACGGCGAACTGAACCACCAGCCACAGCGCGGTCAGGGCTATCACCGACGTCATGTGGGGCATCAGGAACAGTCCGACGAGTCCGAGGAGTGACCCCCCCAGCATCCATGGCCGGCGGCGCCCGAAGCGCGATGTCGTGCGGTCCGACAACGCGCCGGCCAGTGGGTTCCCGATGACTGATCCGATGACGCCGACGCCGGTGACGACAGCCAGGGCGGCCTCCTTGCCGTCAGAACCCGCGATTTCCTCGGAGAGGCGGGGCAGCAGGTTCAGAATCGGCGTGAAGAACGCCAGCATGATGCCCAGGTTCGCCAGCGCGAGGCCGATCATGAACACGGCCCGCACTCGGACGGTCGGTTCCGCAAGTGCCTCTGGGACAGTGCCCGGTGTCGTTGCGTCGCTCATGTCCGCAGGGTAGTGGCGCCGGGGCGCGAGTGTCGTGACAATCTGTGAGACACCCACCGTGCGGAACGAGGTAGTAATGGCCGACCTGTACGACTTCGCTCTTCCGGCGGCCGGCGGCGAGAAGCTGTCGATGTGGGACCTCCACGGCTTGGTCGTGCTGGTGGTCGTTCTCCCTCCCCAGGCCCGGTCCACTCCCCAGGCTGAGGGCGTCCAGAAGCTCTATCGCACGTTCTCCGGTCAGGGCTTGGTGGTCGTCGGTGTCCCGATGTCCGACCGGCCTGGATCCGGAACCGACTTCGGGGTCACTTTCCCGGTGATGGCACCGACACCGGTCGACGGCCCCGCGCCGGATCCGTTGTTCGCGTGGCTGCACTCCGAGCTCCCAGGCCCCTACGGAACAACGGATGTCAGCGGGTACACGAAGTTCCTCGTCGCCCGGGATGGCTCGGCTCTCGCCCGGTTCGAACCGACCGCCGACGCGCGGGGTCTGATCGACGCAGTCCAGCACGCCCTCGCGGCACCTGTCCCGGCGCCCCCGCCACGCCCGATTCCTGTCGTGACGCCAGAGGCAAGGACCGCCCCGGATGACACTCCTGAACGCCCGGTCAGCTCTGCCACGCATGACGCCTCCGGTCGTCTGCCTGTGCTGCCCGACCCGACGCCGCGCGGCGCGGATGGCGGCGAGATCGTCGATGCGGAGATCGTGTCGATGTCGGCAGCCGCCGAGATCACCGCCATCGAGGCCGACCTCGCCCAAGAGCCGCGGTCGGTCAGCGCGGAGCTGATGGACTTGGCGCAGGAGTTGCGGGTCATCGAAGGCGAATCCGCGGTCATCGACGAGCAGCGCAATCGGCCGCTGCCATGACCTGGGCCCGCCCGCTGTTCCTGACTCGCTACCGGGGTGAGTCGGGTTGGGTTGATCCGCCATAGGGTGGGGTCATGGCCACGCCTGTCAACCGACAGCGAGTGGGGCCCTTGCAGATCGCGGCCCTGTCCGTCGGGCTGACCGTCGGCTACCTGGCGGGTGATCTCCTGCCCGAGGTCGTCAATGCCCTGCAGGCCGACCTGGGGATGTCGGACTCCATGGCCGGTTCTCTCACCACGGCCCTCTTGCTGGCGACGGCGCTGACCGGACTGGTATTCGCCCGTCGAGCGGGTCGTCCCGGTCGCGCGCGGTTCGCGTTGGCCGGCGCGCTCGTGAGCGGGGCCGGGTTCGCATCCGCCGCATTCGCGCCGACGACCGGGGTTTTGATCGCCGGCTTCGTGGTGGCGGGCGTGGGCAGTGGTGTCGTCCTTGCTTCGGCAACCGCGGCTATCTCCACTGCTCCCGATCCAGAACGGGCCTCGGGGCTCGCCATCCTTGTGAATACTTTCGTGGGCGCGATGCTGTTGACCGTCCTTCCTCGGATCACAGGCACGCAGGCGACTGCGACCTTCCTGTTCCTGGCTCTGATTTGCCTGCTCGTTCTGCCGTTGTTCCGATGGCTACCCGACGCCGCCACACCGGAGTCCGAGTCACGGGCCGAAGACGCGCCCCTTCCAACGCCGGCGTTGGGGATCGTCATCTTCCTGGGGGCTCTGATCCTGGACCTCACGGACAACGGGCTGTGGGCATTCGTGGGAACGATCGTCATGGACAACGTCGGTCTTTCCAGCGCTGATCTCGGCACGATCCTGGCGGTGGCGACGATCGCCGGTCTCGCGGGTGCAGCATTGCCCATCATCGTGGGCGATCGGTGGGGATTGTTCCTGCCGATCATCGTCATGGTCGGCATCGATGCCCTCGCCAAGATCCTGGTAGTCGTCGTCTCGCAGCCCGTCGCCTACATCGTCTGCCAGTTCCTGTGGACCGGATCGTACGCGGTGCTCTTCGCGTATCTCCTGGCTGTCGGCGCCGCCCTCGATTCGCTGGGCCGCTGGGCGGCGATCGTCGGCTCGGCGTTCGCGATGGGAGACGCCATCGGCCCCATCGTGTTCGGTTTCACCAACGATCTCGGTGGCACCGGCTCTCTGATCGGCCTGGTGGTGATCAGTTCGATCGCGGTTGCGCTGTTGCTCGGGCCGGCGACCTTGACCTTGGACCGGCGCCGCAAGGCCGGCCGCTCGCCGGGCGATCCTGCAGACGTTGGTGCGGACGCGCTCGGCCCCTGACGCGGCGAATCACACACGCACCGGATACGCCAGGCCGCTCGAACTGCGAACAGCGCGAACAGGCCGAACCGGCCATCAGTTCGAGCAGCCTGAACAGGCGAACAGCAGAACAGGCGAACAGACAGACGCGAACCCGCCATGGGTTGCGCTGACCTCGCCGAATCCGGCGCGATCAGCGCAGCGGGGGGCGGCGGGGTGGCGCAGGACCGGCTCCAAGCGCGGACTGCCACAGGGCCATCAGGATCAGCAGGTTCAGCACCGCCGACGCGGGAAACCCCAGCATCCCCATTCCCCACCAGGTCGCGAAACCGGTCACCGAGATGTTCAGGATCATGACACCCGCCGCCACGGCGACGAAGACCGCCGGCATCGCGATGAGCCGGGGCACCCGGCGCAGCAGGGCTTCGCCGCGCCCGGCGACACCCGCCAACCACCACGCACCGGGCAGGACGACGATCACAACAGCGACGTGGAGGACCCACCACGTCGGGGACAGGGGGTCGGGGCGCAGACCCGAGACGAGCGTGAGTCCCACAGCCAGGGTCACCAATGGGATATGCCACAGGTAGATGCCCATTCCCCGTGCCCCCACAACGGCGACGGCCGTCCAGAGGCGGTCGCGCGTCAGCAATCTCCGCAGCGCTGGCCACAAGGCGGCGAGCAGCAGGATCTGGGCTGAACCGTAGAGAAGCAGCACGATGCTCGGAGGAGCCAGATTCGACAGTCGCGGGTCTGCTCCCACACTGATCATCGATCGGGAGTACGGGCCCACGATGGCCATCGCGACCGCGCTTGCGAACGCTACCGCCGCACCCGCCACCAATACGGGGCGCGCGGTGTCGCGCAACCGAGGCAAGTAGTAGCCGATCTGGTGCAGCAGTCCCCACACCAGAATCAGGTTCAGCCAGCTGATCGCCGTCGGACCGCCCGCCACGCGCTGCACGTCGATGATCACGACAACGATCGCCCACAGGCCGATCGTGACAAATGGCCGACTGGTCCAGCGCACGGTCAAAGGCACCGCGGCAACGACGATCAAGTAGACCCCGGCGAACCACAGCAACTGCGCGAGGAACTGGCCGACCCCCAGCGCGATTGCCGCCCAGCCGACAATCGGCAGCAGGACCACAGTCCACACGAGCGTGTACATCACGACAGGTGTCGTGAGGCGAAGGGTGCGGATCCGCAGGAATCCGTCAGTCCCGTGTCGGCGAAAGGAAGCGGCGTTCGAGACCGCACCCGCCGCGAAGAACAGGGGCAGAATCTGGAACAACCACGTGAGCACGGACATCGCCGGTGCCACTTCCAGGATGTTGGTCGCAGTTCCAGTGGGTGTCACATGCCAGGCGAGGCTGTGTCCGACGACGACGAGAACTAGGGCGCCCGCCTTCACAGAGTCCAGGACTCGATCGCGTCCCTCGGTGGCGACCACCACTCGCTCGACGAGCATGAGCCCACTGTGCCGGGGCTGAGCCATCAGAGGGACCTGTTTCGACGGTTCGTGTACTCCCCTCGTGGCCTCTGTCGGGCAGGCACCCGCGCCACTCAGGGCGCTAGGGTCACAACCGTGGCGGAGCTACTACTGGGAAGAACGGTTGGTGACGCGGCGCCCACGGCTGCAGCGGATGCGGCGCCTGCGCCGGGAGTGTCGGTGTCCACCGGCGATCTGGTGACCCACGGGGTCATCGTCGGCATGACAGGATCGGGTAAGACCGGACTCGGCGTCGTGCTGATCGAGGAGTGCCTGGCCGCCGGAGTGCCCGCGTTGCTCATCGACCCCAAAGGGGATCTCACGAATCTGGCCTTGGTGTTCCCCGGCTTGACCGGTGCCGAGTTCGAGCCCTGGGTGGATCCAGCCCAGGCTCAGGCCGATGGTTCCGATCTGCCGACCTACGCGGAGAAGCAGGCGACCCTCTGGCGGAACGGCTTGCAGCCCTGGGGCATCGGCCCCGATCAGATGGCGGAGTTCAAAGGGACGTTTGACCTTGCCATTTACACCCCGGGTTCGACGGCCGGGATTCCACTCGACGTCCTCGGCTCACTGGCTGCGCCGCAGGGCGCTGATCTGGAGATCATGACCGATGAGATCGAGGGCTACGTCACCAGCCTGCTGAGCGTGGTAGGCATCGCCGCCGACCCGTTGTCGTCGCGCGAGCACATCCTGCTGAGCAACATCATCAATGCCGCTTGGACGGCCGGCGAGGATATCGACCTGCCCACCCTGTTGGCCCGGGTGCAGCAGCCCCCCATGCGCAAGCTGGGCGTGTTCGAACTCGACCAGTTCTTCCCTGCCAAGGACCGCATGGAGTTCGCTCTGCGCCTGAATGCGGTCCTGGCGGCGCCTGGGTTTCAGAACTGGATCACCGGCCAGCCGATCGACATCCAGTCGATGTTGTGGACCGCTGACGGCAAGCCGCGGTGCGCGGTGATCACCACAGCGCACCTGTCCGACGCTGACCGACTGAACGCCACCTCATTGATCCTCGCCAAGCTGGTGACATGGATGCGGAGGCAGAGCGGCACCACGGACCTGCGCGCCCTGCTCTACATGGACGAAGTGGCCGGCTATCTGCCTCCCACGGCCAACCCGCCCACCAAGAAACCGATCATGCTGCTCATGAAGCAGGCCCGAGCTTTCGGTGTGGGAGTGGTGCTTTCGACGCAGAACCCCGTCGATGTCGACTACAAGGCGTTGAGCAATGCCGGCACTTGGATGATCGGCCGGCTTACGACAGAACGAGACAAGTCGAGGTTGCTCGAGGGCATGTCCTCCGCAGCGGGAGGAGTCGATGTCGCCGCGGTGTCAGACAGCATCTCGGGTTTGGGCAAGCGTCAGTTCCTGCTGCGCCGGGCCGGTGGCAACGAGGTGTCGGCATTCGCCACCAAGTGGGCTCGAAGCTACCTGCGTGGTCCGATGACGCGCGACCAGATTGCCCAGGTCATGGCCGGGAGACCCGTGCCCGCGGCACCAATCTCGCAGGCAGTGCCCGCGACTCCGACTGTGCCCGCAGCTCCGGTGACTCCCATGGCTTCCCCTACGGCGCAGGTCACGGAGGTGGGCGCTTCGCCCGCGCTGTCCCAACCGAACGGCTCCGCTCCCCCTTCAGCTTCAGCTGCGGCCCTGGCCGCTGACGAGACTCCGGTGATGCCGGCGGTGGCCACGGGGACCACGGCAGCATTCCTCGATCCAGCAGCGCCGTGGGCGGGTCAGATCGGGGCGGTGCCTCCGACTGCCGCCGGCCCGCGCCTCGAGGCTGGGGCTGCGGCTCGGGTCATGCTGCGGTATGACGATGCTCGTGCGGGCGTGGTGCATGACGAGGAGTACGAGGCGGTGGTGTTCCCACTGCCCGCCCAAACGGCCGCACTCGCCCCGCTGGTGGTCGACTACGACGACCGTGACCTACTCGCCGACGTGCCGGCCCAGGCGAGGTTCGTCCTGCCGACGGCCAAGATCGACACCAAGACCTACTGGACGCAGTTGACCCGGGACCTGACCGATCACCTCGTGCGCAGCAAGGCGGTGCAGGTGTTCGCGAACAAGACACTGAAGGTCTACTCCAGGCTGGGGGAGACGGAGGAGGACTTCCGAGCGCGGTGCCTGGCTCTCGCCATGGAGCAAGCGGACAAGAAGACCGCAACTCTTCAGACCAAGTACCAGACCAAGTTGCGGTCGTTGCAGACCAAGTTGGCAACGGCGTCGGGTCAGGTGCAGGCCGCCGAGGCGCAGCGGAACACGGGAATGCTGGATTCCGCGGCATCCGTGCTCGGCGGCTTTCTGGGCGGCCGCCGGTCGACTGCATCGATCGGGGCTGCCGCTCGTCGCGCGCAATCCGCCCAGGCCAAGGCGAACGCAGCGCAGGCGAAGGTCGGCGACCTTCATGGCCAGGTGGCTGACCTCGATGCCCAACTCGCCGGGGAGGTCCAGGCCATCAGCCAGGAGTGGCAGGCCAAGGCGGCCGAGGTCGTCCCGGTACCGATCACCTTGGCCAAGTCCGACGTCCGCATCGTCGACCTGCGCTTGGTCTGGGTGCCCGTCTCCTGATCCGACCTGCACGTCTGCTCGCAAGGGAGCATCATGGGCGAAAGCGCGCTCTGGACACTGGTTGTGCGGGCGATCCGGGAGGTGATCGTGATGCCCATGTGGGAGATCATCATCATCGCCACCTGCATCGCGGTCCCGATCATCGTCATCGCCATCATCGCAGTGCTCAAGATGCAGCGGGATGGTCGCGAGATAGCGATCATCGAACGGCGCGGCCACTACTACCGTTTGGTTGCGGAGAAGAAGTGCGAGGCGCTGGTCGATGAGGCGATGCGCAGTCGAGAGACCCGGACTGCGCTCATCGACATCATCAACCGCTCGGGATACGAAATCTTCACTCCCGTCCCGCTGGGGACCCCGCTGGCCGCACGTGCGCAGCGCCTCCTGGCTCTGCCAGAAGCGACCGATCGTGCCATGGGTGTCTACATCCTCAACCTGTTCCAGGAACCCGCGGGACTGGACGCCGCCCGCACGGCGATCCACGACGCCGATCCCGACGTCCACCTGACTGCGGTCCGGGTCCTCGGGCTCATCGGGAACGACCATTCGGCGAGCATCCTGGTCGATGCGCTGAGGCGCGGTGAGGTGGCGTGGGAACGCGTCGTGGAGCGGTTCAACGGCCCGTGGGCGCTCCCTGAACTGATCAAGGCGATCCAGACACCGATCACAGAGAGCACCCGGGAGAAGCACTTTCACGCCCGACTCGCGCGGGCGCTAGGCCTGCTCGGCGATGCGGCCGCCGAGCCCCACCTGCAACGCCTGCTGGGGGAGGGAAACGTCGAGGAACGCATCAACGTCGTCCGCGCCCTCGGGCAGTGAGGTACACATGAGTCCCTGGCGCTCATCCAGGATTTGCTCAGAAACGACGAGTCGCCGCATGTCAGGGCGCAGGCAGCAACAGCTTTGATCCCTCTGCCTGACCGAAGCAGCGTGCCCATTCTGGTGCAGTCGATGTTCGACTCATCTTGGTGGGTGTGCTCGAACTCCGCACGCGCACTGGGCTCCTTGGGTCTCAGGGGCAAACGCGCTCTCGAAGAGGTCAGGGAACGCGCGCCTGGAACCCTGGCCGCGCGGCGCGCCTCGGAGCAGCTGTCCATTCTCGAAGTCACTGCCTGAAATCAGGTCAATGGTTCTCGTCGTCCTGCAGTTCACGCTCTCGGTGGTATTCCTCCTTTACTACGCCTACGTGAATGTGGTGTCCCTGGCGCTCACCTACTGGGGGCTACGCGGTGTGTCGGACTTCGTGCAGCGGCGACCGTTGCGCGTCTATCAGGAAGTCGCGGAATCGCCGCTGAGTACGCCCATCTCGATTCTCGTGCCTGCCTATAACGAGGAACTCACCATCGTCGATTCGATCGGAACTCTGCTCTACAGCAACTTCGCGAACTTCAACATCATCATCATCAACGACGGATCACAGGACAAGACGGTCGAGCAACTCGTCAATGCTTTCAAGATGGTCGAGATCGATTTGACCGCCAACGCTCATATCCCCACGCAGGAGGTTGTCGGGACCTACATGAGCACCAAGGATTCTCGGATAGTCCTCATCGACAAGGTGAATGGAGGAAAGGCAGACGCCCTGAACACGGGGATCAACTATGCACGGTATCCACTGGTGTGCTGCCTTGACGCGGACACCCTGCTCGACGAATGGGCGCTGGCCCGTATCGTCTTCGAGTTCGAGGCGGACCCGACCACTGTCGCCATCGGGGGGATCGTTCGCGTCGCCAATGGCTCAACAGTCCAGAAGGGGCGGCTCACCAACGTCAGCACACCACGAGGCTTCCTTCCCAACGTCCAGATAGTCGAGTATCTGCGCGCATTCCTCGGATCACGGATCGGGTGGTCCACCGCCCGATGTCTTCTCATCATTTCGGGAGCGTTCGGCGTCTTCAAACGGGAGACCCTGCTCAAGGTCGGCGGGTACGACACAGACACCGTGGGCGAAGATGCCGAGCTCGTGCTGCGTTTGGACAAGTTCCACCGAGATCACAAGATCCCGTACCGCATCGCCTTTCATCCGGACCCGATTTGCTGGACGGAGGTTCCGGTCAACGCGAAGATCCTCTCCAGTCAACGGGATCGGTGGCAGCGTGGCCTGGCGCAACTCCTCTGGAGACACAAGGAGATGATGTTCAATCCGAAGTACGGCCGCATGGGAATGATCACGCTGCCGTTCTTCCTGATCGTGGAGCTTCTTGGGCCTGTCATCGAACTGGCGGGGTACGCCTATGTGGTGCTGGGCTTCATATTCGGCTGGTTGTGGACCGAACTCGTTCTCCTGATCACCCTGATCAGCCTGACCACCGGAGTTGTCCTCACCCTGTTGGTCATCGTCATCGAACAGCGCGCGTTCGCCCGTTACCCCAGTTGGCGCGATCTCTGGTACATGGTGTCGATCACCTTCTTCGAGAGTTTCGGGTATCGCCAGTACCTGGCCTGGGTCCGAGCGAAGGCGCTCCTCCTCATGGTGTTCCGCAAGACAGGGTGGGGAACCATGACTCGGAAAGGGTTCTCGGAAACGCCCGTCCCGCTGGCCGAGGACTAGCCCAAAGCGCGCCGCGTCGCGCGGGTGGATCAAGGCTCAGCAGGGCTGATCCCCGCCGAGGCGGAGATAATGGCACTTGTGATCACTCGTCGCTTCGGCCGTACCGGCCTGGACATGCCGGTCTTCAGCTGCGGAGGAATGCGGTTCCAGAGCAGCTGGCGCGACACCGGACAAGAGATCGACCCGAGCGCCCAAGCCGCGCTGGCCGACACTGTTCGCACCGGACTCGAGTTGGGCATCAACCACATCGAAACTGCACGTGGGTACGGCACCTCCGAGCGTCAACTCGGCATGTTGCTGCCGGAGTTGGATCGCGACGCCCTCATCTTGCAGACCAAGATCAGTCCTCAGCCCGATCCGACCGTCTTCTTGGATCATGTCCGTGAGTCACTGCGTCGACTGAACACCGACCGAGTGGATCTGCTCGCTCTGCATGGCGTCAATACTTGGGAGAAGTTCTGGTGGGCGGTGCGTCCGAATGGCTGCCTCGCTGCCGCCCGCGAACTGCAGCAGCGCGGGCAGGTCGGTTCGGTCGGCTTCTCGACGCACGGAACCACCGACCTGATCACGTCAGCCCTGGAACATGAGGGCGACGGAGGATTCGACTACGTCAACCTGCACTGGTACTTCATCACCCAGCGACACCAACCGGCGCTGGATGTGGCCACGCAGCGCGACATCGGGGTGTTCATCATCAGCCCGGCTGACAAGGGTGGGCGTCTTTATGAGCCACCGCAGAAACTGGTCGATCTCTGCGCCCCGCTGCATCCGCTGGTGTTCAACAACGCCTGGTGCCTGGCCAATCCGCAGGTGCACACCTTGAGTCTCGGGGCGGCCCGGCCCTCGGACTTCGATCCCGTCCCGGATTCGCTCGCGGCGCTGGAGCACCCCGAGTTGCTCGCTGCCATCGAACAAAGACTCCATTCCGCCATGCGAGATGCGACCGGGGTCGACCATCCCGATGAGCTGTGGCAAGGACTGCCCGACTTCGCGGTCGCCCCGGGATTCGTCAATCTCCGCGTGATCACCTGGCTGCGTGGATTGGTACTCGGTTGGGACATGGAGAAGTACGCGCAAGGCCGGTATCGAATGCTCGGCACCGCCGAGGACTGGTTCCCTGGCTTGAATGCCGCGCATGCGACCGAGTTGGACTTCGCGGCCGCTGTGCGCGAGTCCCCCTTTGCTGACCAGATTCCCAGCTGGTTGGCCGAGACTCACCTCATGCTGGGCGGGGAATCCGTCGCCCGGCTCAGTCAGAGCTGACCCTGGGCGCAGCCCCACGACTGAAGTCCAGCAGTCTCCCGAGGCGGTCTTTGTCTCACCCGGTCGGCGCTCGCCCGGCAAGAAGGCCCCTCGTCGGGCATGACCGTCAAGCGGTGCGGCGCAAGTGGTTCATCGACTCGGTCAGGCCGTTGACGGTGAGTGGGTACATGTCGATCACCGAGGCGATGACGTCGATCGTCGATCCCGACCAGCGTGATTGGGGCTCCGGATTCAGCCACACGCTGGACGGAAAGTGGTGCCGGAGCATCCGCAGCCACTCGAGGCCGGACACTCCGGTCCGGTCGTCCGGGGCGATCTGGCCACGCTGCCCCAGTTCGTAGGGCGCCATGTAGGCATCGCCGACGACGATCAGTTTGTAGTGGCTGCCGCACTGCCGCATGAGATCGTGCAGCCAGATCGGGTCAGTGAAGTGGTCGGTGTCGTAGACCTTGCCGTAGGGCAGGTTGTGGAAGTAGTGCGTGCGCAGTTCCTTGAAGTGCGTGGCCTTGCGGGTGGCGCTGAACAACTGGGACATGAGGCTGCTGTAGGGGTACATCGATCCACCCACGTCGATCAGCAGGATCACATGCGTATTGGGTCTGCTCGGGGGCCGGACCACGACTTCGATCTCGCCGGCATTCCGAGCAGTCGCATCGATGGTGCGTTCGATGTCGAGTTCGACGTCGGCTCCCTCGCGGACGAATGCCCGCAGGCGACGAAGCGCGACCTCCATCTGGCGGATGTCCAGCACGACGTCGGAACGGTAGCCCTGGTATTGCCGGGCATCAGCGGTGTGGAACGCCATGCGACCACCCCCCGAACTGCCGGTGCTGATCCCACCGGGCGCGAACCCCGCTTCTCCGAACGGTGACGTACCCGACGTGCCGATCCACGTATCACCCCCGTCATGGCGTTCGGTCTGTTCCCGTTTGCGCTGCTCGAACAACTCGCGCAATTCGTCGATGTCGATCGAATCGATGAACTCCTGTTCATCGATGCCCAACTCCGCCAGTTCCGCGCGAGCTTCGTCGAGCCACTGCCGCAGTTCGTCAGTGAGGGTAAGGGCTGCGTCGTCGATTCCCTTGTACTCCGCCAGGAACGCCCGATCGAACGCGTCCAGATGCCCTTCGTGGTGGATCAGGATCGAGCGGGCCAAGAAGTAGTAGCCGTCCAGCGATTCGTTGTGCAGCCCGGCTTCCAGGGCATCGGCCAGTGCAACCGCTTCCTGCGCCCCGACGGGAACCCCGAGCTGACGCAGCCGGTAGATCAGCGGAACGAAGAAGGGGCGGGTGCGGTCGGTCATCACATGAAGCGGCGTCGGTTGCGGCCGTTGGCATCGTCGTCAAAGGTCCGCAGATCCTGTTCCTTCTTCAGCAGCGTGCCGAGGAAGGGCGTGTTTGCGTCTTGGGTGACTTCCGTGACCCCCATGGACTGCAGCATCGCGATCCAGTCGATCAACTCGCTGGTGCTGGGGCGTTTGCGCAGCCGGTCCATGTCGCGAACTCCGTAGAACACGTCAAGGGCGTTTTGCAGCAGTTGCTCGTCGAGGCCGGGATGGTGCACCTCGACGATGCGGCTCATCAGATCCCGGTCGGGGAAGTCGATGAAGTGGAACACACAGCGGCGTAGGAACGCATCGGGCAATTCCTTCTCGGCATTAGAGGTGATCACGACGATGGGTCGCCGGCGGGCAGCAACGACGTCGCCGGTCTCGGCCACGGTGAATCGCATGCGATCCAGCTCGTGCAGCAAGTCGTTCGGGAACTCGATGTCTGCCTTGTCGATCTCGTCGATCAGCAGCACCGCTCGGCGCTCGGATTGGAACGCGCGCCCCACCGGACCCATGTGGATGTACTCACGGATATCGCGAACGTCATGGTCGCCGAACCTACTGTCGTAGAGCCGCTGCACGGTGTCGTAGTGATACAAACCGTCCTGTGCGCGGGTGGTGGACTTGATGTGCCAGGTGATCAGGTCCAGGCCCTCGGCCTCGGCGATCGCCTCGGCCAGCAAGGTCTTGCCCGTGCCCGGTTCGCCGCGCACGAGCAGTGGTTTCTCGAGCACCAGCGCAGCGTGAACCGCGGCCTCGAGAGCGGCGTTGGTCAGGTAGGAATCGGTGCCGGAGAATCCGGTGGGTGTGTCGGTCACCGGGTCAGTTTACGTCGCGATCTTCCGGGCCTGTGGGCACTGGCCGCGGACTCGCGTAGCGTGAGGACATGGCTTTCGGAACATCGATCACTGTGGACCAACCGTTCGACGAAGCGCTCGCCGCGACCCGCGAAGTGCTCGCCCGCCAGGGATTCGGTGTCATCACCGAGATCGACATGCAGGCGACCATGAAGAACAAGTTGGGGGAGGAGTATGCGCCGTTCGTGATCCTCGGGGCCTGCAACCCGAACTTCGCACACCAAGCCCTCGGGGTCGATCCTTCCGTCGCGACACTGCTGCCCTGCAATGTCGTAGTACGCGAAGAAGGCGGAGCCGTCGAGATCTCGACACTCGACCCCCAGTTGCTGGTGCAGGCGACGGGCACTGACGAGTTGGCACCGCTGGCCGGGCAGTTGACCGACTTGCTCGCCGCCGCATTCGCCGACCTGGCGACCTGACTGCCGGGGGGCGTGACTGCGTCCCTACTCACCCCCCCTGCACCGAGGCGCCGACGCGCCGACGCGCCGACCCACGGGCTTACTCCGCGCTCTCGCGCTCGATCTTCAGCCACGCCTTCATGGTGGCCATACCGCCGGCCAAGGTCGCCGCTTCGAATCCGCGCTGGGTGAGTACCCGAGCCGCCAGGTAGGACCGGAATCCACTCGCGCAGTAGGCGTAGACCGGCCGGCCGGTGGGGATCTCGTCGAGACGCTCCCGAAGTTCCGTGTGGGGGATGTTGATGCTGTCGGCGAGGGCGCTGCGGGCGTGTTCGCGAGGGGTGCGGACATCCAGCAGCACGGATGCGGGGGGCAGCATGGGGAGATCCTCCCCGTACCAGAACGTCACATCACCGCGAAGCAGGTTCTGGGCCATGAAACCGGCCATGTTGATCGGGTCTTTTGCCGAGCCGAAGGGCGGCGCATAGGCGAGTTCCAGTTCCGCGAGGTCGTCGACGTTCATTCCGGCCCTGATCGCGGTGGCGATCACGTCGATGCGTTTGTCGACTCCCGATCGGCCGACTCCTTGAGCGCCCAGGACTCTGCCGTCGGGAGAGAAGAGCAACTTGAAATGGATGGCGGAGGCGCCTGGGTAGTACCCGGCATGGTCGTTCGGATGCAGATACACCTTGTGATGCGGGACGCCCTGTGCCGTCAGAACCTTCTCCGACGCCCCCGTGGTCGCCGCCGTCACTGTGAAGACGCGAACGATGGCAGTGCCCAGTGCCGGCGGGCGATGGTCCTGTCGTCCGAACAAGTGGTCCGCCGCCGCACGGCCTTGACGATTCGCCAAGCCGGCGAGGGGGACGACACCCACCTGGTCCGTGACCGCGTTCGTCACCTCCACGGAGTCGCCGACCGCGTAGATGTGCGGATCGCTGGTCAGGCTGTGTTCATCGACCCGGATGGCATCACGCACGCCCAGTTCCAGGCCGGCGGCGGCGGCCAGGTCGCTCTCGGGACGGACCCCAATGGCCAACACGACCAGGTCCGCGGCGATGCGGGAACCATCGGACAGCGTCACATCCGCGGCGTCGATGGATGTTGCGCTCACTCCCAGTCGGACATCGACTCCGGCCCGCGCTAGTTCCGATTGCACGGTTCGAGCCATCTCCGGGTCCAGCGGTGACAGGACTTGATCGGCCAGGTCCACCAACGTGACAGTGACTCCGCGATGAACGAGCGCCTCGGCCATCTCCAGCCCGATGAACCCTGCCCCCAAAATCGCGGCGGTCCGTGCGCCGCCGTCGACCAAAGTCGCGATCGCGTCCACATCGGGTACCGAACGCAGCACGTGGGTGCGCGAGCGCACGGCGGCCTGATCCAGGCCTTCGATGGGGGGGACGATCGGGGCGGCGCCCGTGCTGAGTACCAGCACGTCATACGGTTCGACCTGCGTGCCGGTCGCTGATCGAACAGTGATCGTGCGGGACTCGCGATCAATACCGACTACCTCATGGCCGATCCGGACGTCCAGATTCAGCGACTCCGCCAGTGTCTGCGGAGTGTGCAGCAACAGGTCCTCGCGGCGGCTGATCTCACCGGCCACGTAGTAGGGCAGGCCACAGTTGGCGAAGGAGACATACGGGTCACGTTCGAAAACCACGATCTCCGCCGACTCGTCCAAGCGTCGGGCGCGAGCAGCGAAACTCATCCCCCCAGCCACACCACCGACGACCAGAATCCGCATGAAACCCTCCACAGCGTCCACTCGGGTGTACCCCAAGGGGTATACGGGAAACGCCGGCGGCTCAGCCGCCGGACTCGATCCGGCGCACTCGGGCGCGACCCTCGGCAGCGGGCAGCGTGCGCATCGAGGCGTCACCGCGCGCGAGCAGCGCCTCCACCCGCTCGGTCAGACGATCGTCTCGGATGATCTGCTGCAGTCGACTGCCGGGGCACGCGGTCTGATCTGAGTAGTTGCGGTGTCCCGCGATGGTGCTGGGATCAAGTCCCCAACGGTCGGCAGCCGCTGCCATGAGGCGGGCGACGGACGTCATCATCGCCGCGGGGGGCCGTTGGGTCTGGTAGTCACCCTCGCAGCAGATGAGGAGGTGGCCCGTCGGGTCGTACTCGGTTTGGGTGTCGCCCCGGAATCTCGCGTCGCGGCCTTGGTAGATGTTTCCCCGTCGGTCGATCAGATAGTGGTAGTCGATGTCCGGGTGCCCGATGGACAGATGCCATTGCTGGTGCTGACGCACTCGAGCCGGGCCGAGAGTGTTGTCCGTCAGTCGAACGCCCGAATGATGCAGGGTGATGCGCTCGAGCGAGTGGCGTCGAAGTCCGTCGCGGACAGGGCGGGCGCCCCATGCCGAGCGGCCGATCACCTCGACACCACTGGCAGCTGCAGGGGCGACGTCGGCGCGCGAGCCCCACGCGGCAGCCATGGGGCCCAACGCCGCGGCCACCAGAAACGATCGACGGTCCACGGTTCCTCCTGTCGCTCGATGATACGGGTCCGCGGAAAGGCCGGGGCGCAGGGAACGTTTGGTCATCGGTCGGCAAGCGCCTGCGTGATCAAGGTCAACGTCGGTCCGATGCGATCGTGGATGACGACATCCGCCCCGGCGTCGGCATGCGTCGGATCGCCGTTGATCACAACCAGCGGGGAGCCGCCCTGCACGGCCAAAGTGGCGAGAGAAGCTGCCGGTTGCACCGTTAACGTCGACCCGATCGCGAAGGCGATGTCACAGGCCATCGCCGCCTCCTGGGCGGCAGTCCAGGTCTGGATGGGGAGTGCCTGACCGAAAGCGACCGTCCCGGTCTTGAGTATCCCGCCGCAGTCCTCACAGGTGGGGTCCGGATCGCCGGACTCCACCCGGGCGAACACCTCCGAGATCGGCCGGCGATCGTCGCAGTCCAGGCACATCGACTCCCAATACGAGCCGTGCAGTTCCAGGACCTCAGAGCTGCCGGCACGCTGCTGCAGGCCGTCGATGTTCTGGGTCGCCACCGTCACCCGCCGCTTGCCCTCCCAGGCCGCGATAGAGCCGTGTCCGGCGTTCGGTCGGGAGGTGCGGATCTCACTGGCCATCCGCATCCGCCACGCATCACTGCGCAGCTGCGCATCCGCCCGGTAGGCGTCAAGGTCGAACATTCGTTGTGCCTGTGGGTTGCGGGTCCACAGTCCGTCTGGACCCCGGAAGTCCGGGATGCCTGACTCGGTTCCCATCCCTGCCCCAGCCAGGACAAAGACATGAGCAGCGTCGGACAGCAGCTGCGCGGCGGCGTGCACAGGCGCTGGATCGGCCATCACGCGAGCCTCGAGAGGGTCGCCGTGGCAGAGGTCGAGTCGGTCACCCTGCGAGGGTACGGTCAAGCCATGACCCGGTGGGACGAACTCTTGGCTGCGATGCCGGTGGCGATCGACGGTGGCCTGGCATCCGAGCTGGAGGCTCGCGGCCACGATCTCACGGGTACTTTGTGGTCTGCGCGGCTGCTTGCCGACGACCCCCAGGCGATCGTGGACGTCCACCGCGCCTACTTCGCCGCCGGAGCCACCGTGGGTGTGTCCGCTTCGTATCAGGCGTCCCGGGCCGGTTTCGTCCGGCACGGGCGCAGTGAGGAGCAGGCCGACGAACTGCTCGCGCTGTCGGTCGATCTGGTGCGGCGGGGACGGGAACTGGCCCGCGGGGATGGCGCCGACCAGCCCATGCTGGTGGCTGCGTCGGTCGGGCCCTACGGCGCCACTTTGCATGACGGATCGGAGTACCGCGGGAACTATGGGGTGCCACATGAGGACCTCGTGGCATTCCATTCCGAACGCATCGCGGTGCTCGTGGCAGCGGAGCCGGATCTGCTCGCAGTCGAGACTGTCCCCGACATCGACGAGGCCCGCGCGATCGTCGCGGCACTCGATGCCGCGGGTGGCGGGCTGCCCACTTGGCTGTCGTTCTCGTGCGCTGACAGTGCCACCACGTGTGCCGGTCAACCGATCGAGCGGGCGGCCGAACTGGTCGCGGAGGCGGATTCAGTGGCCGCGATAGGCGTCAACTGCACTGCCCCCGAACACATCGAGGAGTTGATCGGCCGTATCCGCAGGACCGCTGCGGATCTGCCCGTCGTCGTGTATCCCAACGCCGGTCGAGTCTGGGACGGTCAGGCCTCCGTCTGGCGCGGTGAGGGCGCGGACGTGTTCCCGCCAGAGGCGATCCAGGACTGGCTCGCTGCCGGCGCTGCGCTGGTCGGTGGCTGCTGCGGGCTGGGCCCGGATGCAATCAGAGGCGTGGTTGACGTGGTCCGATGAACTTCGGGAACTCGTGCCGGCTGCTCGAGACGCTCGTGGGTCGGCTCGTCGAGCGACATGTGGCGTCCGCCCGGTTGCCCTTCTTGCGGGTCGGCAGGTCCCCCGACGACAGGTAGCGAGTGATCCAGTTGCGGGTGCAGGAGTTGCCCAGACTGTCGGCGTGTGTGGCGCCGCCCTTGATCTCCACCAGGGCCGAGCGGGGGAACAGCCGGCGCACCGTCAAACTGCCGCTGAACGGAGTGGCCCCGTCATGCGTGCCGCTGACCAGAAGGATGGGCGGCACGGCTGTGCCATCGACGTCCACCCGCGGGCCAGGGCTGGCGGGCCAGGTGCGGCAGGGGGCGTTGAACCACGCGTTCATCCACGCGACCTGGGGAGCCTTCTGATAGGTGGCCCAGTTGTCCCGAGACCAGGTGGACCACGCAGTCGGCCATGGAGCATCGGTGCACTGAACGGCCAAGTAGACGGCGAACCCGTTGTCATCGCCGAAACCGACAGTGCCCTTGTACGCCTGGACGAGGGCACCACCGTTCTTGCGTCGGGCGTAGTTCGAGAACAGAGATGCCATCGGCGACCAGAACGATTCGGAATAGGTCACCTGGTTGAAGATGTCGGTCCACTCCGACGGTCCGACCTTGCCCTTGGCCGGCTTGTCATCCAAGGCGTTCTCGATCTGTAGGTATCGCTTCGTGACGGCCTTGCGGGTCTTGCCCAGTCGGTACGTGTTGTGTTTGTCCGCGATCCAACTGAACCACTTGTTCAGGACCTTCTGCATGGCGATGTCCTGGTCGAGGTTGACCTGGTAGAACACGCCCTCGGGATCGACGTTGGAGTCGAAGATCATCCGGTCGACCCGCTCGGGGTGCTGTGTCGCGTAGACCTGACCCAGGTAGGTGCCGTACGAGAAGCCGAAGTAGTTGATGGTCTCCACTCCGAGTGCCATCCGGATGGACTCCATGTCCGCCACCGAGTCGGTGGTGCGGATGTGGTCGAGGATGGCACCGTTGCGGCGGCAGTCGTCGGCGTAGTTCTCCGAGCGGCGCAACCACTTGTCCAGAATCCGTTGGGGTCGTGGGAAGTAGTTCGGGCGATCGAAGCCGAAGTAGTCGCTGTCGCAGGTCACCCGGGGCCGACTGGCCCCGACGCCGCGAGGATCGAACCCGATCCAGTCGTAGCGGCGGCTCACCCGGCTGGGCAGGGACTCGTTCACCAGCGACATCGTCAGTCCCGCGCCGCCCGGTCCCCCGGGGTTCAGCAGCATGACACCGCGGTAGTCCGCCTCCGAGGACGTGTGTCGAATTCGCGACAGTGCCAGGCTCACGGTGGGGCCACTCGGATCGGTCCGGTCCATCGGGACGCGCAGAGTGGCGCACCTCGCACCGCTGAGCGACAGTGCGCGATTACGACACCTCCCCCAGTCGAGGCTGTCTGTGGCGGAGACGGTGGTGGTAGTGGTGGCGGTCGGCTCCGCCGGTGCGGTTTCGGCTGCCGACGCCACCGCAGCGGTGACCGGGAGGGACAGAGCGAGACAGGTGACCAGAATCACGGGTGTGCGGAGAGTGGGCAACGGGGCCTCCTTGTGAGCCTCCACTGTACTGACGCCGCCCGCCTGTGATCGGTTCCCGGTCAACGGGCTTCCGCGGGCCGTCTTTGCCACAGTGGTGCGGCACGGGAGTGGTGCGGCACGGGCCGAACGAACCGAAGCGGCCGAACTGGCCGAAGTCCGGCAGGACGTCAGGGGAGGATCATGGCTGAGATCGAGATCGCCGCGTCCCTTCCGCGGCCGGTCGCCTACGTCCTGGCCGGTGGTGCCGCCTTCGGCTCCACCCAGGTGGGTCACATCCGTGCCCTGGCCAAGACAGACCTCACGCCGGATCTCATCGTGGGCACCTCCGTTGGGTCGCTGAACGGTGCGATTGTGGCCGACGATCCCGAGGCGGCACCGGCGCGACTGGCTGAGCTGTGGCAGACCGTCACGCGGCAGGAGATCTTCGGGACGACGGTGGCCAAGGCCATGAACCTGGCCACCGGCAAGCCGTCGGTGGTCGGCAACGACGGGTTGCGGGAGTTCATTGAGCGGGCCCTTCCTGCCCGCGACTTCTCCGACCTGGCCGTCCCGCACACGGCCATGGCCACCGACTTCGACACGGGCCGGGCCGTCGCGCTGGACGAGGGGGATCTCGTAACCGCTCTGCTCGCCAGTGCGGCTATCCCACTTGTCTTCCCGGAGGTGGAACGAAACGGTCGTCGACTCGTCGATGGTGGTCTGGTCGCCAACGTCCCGATCGGCGTGGCGGCGGGTCTTGGGGCGCGGACCATCGTGGTCCTCGACTGCGGGTTCACACTGATGCCTCCCCAGCGAGAAGACACCTACGGCGGTCGCATGTTGCGGACCGCGGCGATCATGGCCGCCCAACAGGTTCGTCGTGACCTCGAAAGGGTCACCGACCGCACAGTGTTGTATTTGCCGGGACCGTGGCCGATGCGCATGAAACCGGATGACTTCAGTACCGCCACCGAGGTCGCCGCCAAGACGTACGGAATGACCATGGCATGGCTCCACGCGCTGGAGCCACGCGGGCCGGGACGATATGGTTCCGCGCCGACCGACGCGCTCGCGAAGCCCGATCCCCTGCCTCGCCCCGCCAAGGCGGGTGCCGACTCGGATCATTGAACGCCAGGTGAACATCTGGCATACGAGCCACCGGAACGCGACATTCTGGGCGTAGCGTGCGCCGCAGCCGGTCGGGAAGTGCCTACGCTCGCGCTTGTGTCTGACGACTTGGACAAATCGCACAAGGCTTGGCGCCGCGCCGAAGCGGCCTACACGGAAGCGGCCGCGCCGTACATCGCCGGATCGCACAAGCTCACCAAGAAAGCCGCCATCGAACTGTCCGAGTTGAGGAGCAAGGCCGACGCGCGAATGCAGCGCTACTTCAAACGCGCTTTGTGAGAGGCCTCGCTCGGTAGGGGACACTGCTGGCATGACCACCGTGCTTTACAGCACCCAAGCGCCTACCGGCGCCGCAAGGCTCTCGAGCCTCGGAGCGCCCACCGGCACCGCAGGATCCGACACGCCAGGACCCATCGCGACCCTGCAGTTGGACAACCCGCGGCATCTCAATGCGCTGAGCAGGCAGCTCACGGGAGACCTCGTCGAGGCGCTCCACCGAGCCAAACGGGATAGGTGCCGGGTGGTCGTCCTGCGGGCCGCGCCAGGAGTGACGACCTGGTCAGCCGGCCACGACGTGAATGAATTGCCCGGCGACGGCCAGGATCCGTTGCTGTGGAACAGTCCCCTGGAGAAACTCCTGCGCGCGGTTCGCTCCGCCCCCTTCCCCGTCATCGCGGCTGTGGAAGGCGGGGTCTGGGGCGGCGCCTGCGACCTGGTCTCGGCGTGTGACATGGTGGTGGCCACGCCGGGAGCGACCTTCGCGATCACACCGGCCAAGTTGGGGGTGCCGTACAACGCGGCCGGGGTTTCCCATTTCCTGGGTGTCCTTCCGCTGCATGTCGTCAAGGAGATGTTCTTCACCGCGCAGCCGATCTCGGCGCAGCGCGCTGAGCAGTACGGTCTGGTCAACCGCATCGCCGACCCGGCTCACACTTTGGCTGAGGTGACCACCGACCTCGCGGCACAGGTCGCGCGGACGGCACCGCTGGTCGTGCAGGCAATCAAGGCCGAGATCGCGGCGCTGACCGACGCCTCTCCCATCACGCCTGAGGTCTTCGAGCGCCTGACCGCCCTACGCCGGGCAGCGTGGTCCAGTGCTGACTACGCGGAAGGGCTCGCGTCGTTCCACGAGCGGCGTCCCGCCCACTTCACCGGGAAGTAGCGATGGCCGCTGACGTCTCCGAGATCCCCGAGCAACTGCGACCAGATCGCGACGAACTCGGCCTGGTCAGCGACTTTCCCGAGCTGCAGCGGCGCATCGAACGCGCGTGGGGTCTGTTCGAATCCATGGCCTCCGACATCGACCTCCAGCGCCCGACACGCTCCCGTGGTCGGCGGGCGCGGGAGTTGCTTATCCCCCTCGGAGCGTGGTCGGATGCCCGGGGTATCCGCGAGATGATCGCCGATGCCAAGACAGGCGCTCCGGCCACGGAGTCGGAATCGCAAGCCTCGCAGCGTCTGCGTGCCTCCCACGCCGACGCGTCCGACACGGAGATCCGCGACGCGTTCCGCACCGCGGCGGATCACGTCCGCCAGTGGGCGGCCAGTGAAGCCGCTGCTGGCGAGTCCCGGCTGGTCGGTCCATCTCCGCTGGGGCCGGTACCGATCGGAACGATGATCCATGCCGCCTCTTTCCAACTCGCGGTCATCGCGAGGGACCTGCGACCCGCGGGAGCACCGGACCTCCCCGAACTCGATGCCTTGGGGGTAGTGGCGCTGGTGGACAGTTCCGGTGCTGTCGCGGCACGTTTGGACGCCACTGCCTCCATCGCGGCCGTCAGCCCCGAGGTGGCTGCCGGCACCGGGACCGCGCCGCGGCGATGGCGCACGGTGGTCACCGACAGCGAACACGAACAACAACAATTGGGTCCGGCCGTCCTCGGGCCCTCCGGCCTGCTTGTGGACATCGCGGCGGGTCGGATCGACCTCGTCGAACTCGCCCGTCGACTGCGCGTGCGTGACGGTCGCGGACTCGTCGCGATGTCGGTGGTCCTCGACGGCATCCCCGACCTACCCGCCGCGGCGATGCTGCGCCGGGCAGGGGGAGTCCTGCGTCTGGGTGGACTACGCCGCTGACTGCCGTCGCGACTGCGCCTTGCCATCGCACCCCGCTGGTGACGCTCGCTACTCCGAGGATCGTGAGCGCCGGTGGGCCACGACGACCGCATCGACCGAGTCGCCCCGGGTCCGGGTCTCGGCAACCTCCACGTGGGCGTCGGGCCCCAGCTCCGCGAGAATCTCTGCCACCGGGTAGCGCACTTCCGCAGGGGGCGGCCCGGGATGGCTGGCATCGTGGCCGACCAGGAGAAGTGTTCGCCCCGTCGCCGCCCAGGCGGCCCGGTGCACGGCGCGACGTACCGCCGGCTCGGCGTGGAAGAACTGGACCGACACCAGGTCGAAGCGTTCCTCCGGCGTCCACTCGGTCAGGTCGGCGCGCACCCAGTGAACCGGGACACCCGCCTGCTCGGCCTGCTCGGCGGCGTGAGCGAGACCTGCCGCCGAGAAGTCGATGCCGGTGACATCCCAGCCGCGTTCGGCCAGCCAGATGGCATCGGCTCCTTCGCCACAACCCACATCAAGTGCGGTTCCTGGTTCCATGTCGGCGGCCACCGCCACGAGCCAAGGGTTCGGGTTGCCGGACCACACGCGCTGCGGCGCGGAGTACCGCTCGTCCCACATCTCCTGTGTCATGAGTCCCTCCCATCGTCAAGCAGGATCATCCGAACAGATCGAGCTCCGTCTCCGCGCCATCCGGCCCCGTTCGGGAGATGTGGATCGGCAACGACCCGGAAGTGCCCGCAACGCCGAGGGCGGGGAGAAGTTCGTTGGCCAAGGTCAGCATGGCCACCGGGTCCACGACAGCTTCCGGAGGGTGGACGCCGGGCGTGGTGATGGCGCCCCGGGCCATCAGCAGGGCCCCGAGTGCGGCAGGGATTCCCGTTCCCTCGGCTGCTCCCGACCCCTGCGACGACAAGGAGAAGACGATCCGGTGCTCCTCGCCCCCGATGGTGCCGGCGATGTCGACCCGCAGGCACCCGGCCGGTCCGGTCACACCCGATTCGGCGAGCAGCGAGGGTCGGTGGGCGATCAGTTGGGCGACGGCGTCGTCGACGGGAGTTCCTGCGCGGACCAGTTCCGCCGTCATGTCGAAATACGACAGCGGGAAAACTACACCGCGATTGGTCACGCGGCGGACTCCCGGCAGGTGGACTGGCAGCGTGATCGTCTCGGGATGGGGATACGGATAGACGGGGTAGGTGCCGACATCCCGAAAGTCCACGTCGGTGACGTACGCTGCGCCGCTGTCTTCCAGCATGCGGACACTGCGCATCGCCGCGTCCTGCCACACGGGAACATCGCTGACCATGGCATGGATCCGGTGCTTGAGCACCGCCGCACCTTCGCTCGGTTCACCGCCGTGGATGTGCATGATGTCGACGGCCGTGACCGTCTCGAGCAGGTGGTCCGCGCAGTACCGCACCAGCACATTCGCCAAGCCCGGGGAGTTGCCCATGCCGATCAGGGCGGGAACACCGGCGGCGTGTGCGTCATCGAAGAAGGTGAGCATCTCCCGGGTCGGATCGAGGTCGTCGCACACATCGACGTAGGGGACGCCGGCCTGGATCGCGGCCCGCAGGGTCGGTGGCCCAAATCGGTAGAAGGGCCCCACGCAGTTCACGACGAGGTCCACCTCTGCGAGGGCCGCGGCCAGGGCCTCCTCGTCGGAGACATCGAGGGCCTGGGAGTGCACCCGAGTCCCTGAAGTGGGCCAGGTGTCGACCTCACACTGCAACGCAGCAGCATTGAGATCACTGGCGATGAGCCGTTCGAAGGAGCCCGCAATCACCAAGGTCCGGGCGGCCATGGCCCCGATCCCACCCGCAGCGCCCAGGACAAGTACGTCAGTCATCGTCAACCCTTCGTCACGCGACAGTCTGACCGATCCCTTTCCCCGTGTGGTGCGGCGCGGGTCATGTGACACTTCCGCTATGACGCAGGTCGCCGAATCCCCGACCCTTGCCGGGCAGGCCCAGCCGCGTCGATGGCTGGAGCTGCACGCAGTCTTCGCCGTGATCGCCGTGGTCGGGGTGTTGGCCCCGGTGGGAACGTTGGGCGTCCGGGTGTTGCTCCTCGTCATCGGCTACAGCGTGGCCGTCGTGGTACTCGCTACCAGAACCCACGACCCGGTTCTGCTGACCTACTGGATGGTTCTCGCGCCCTTGAGCGTTCTCATGGTGCTGCCCGACTGGTTCCTGTCCTCAGTCCTCGGGATCCTGCAGTTCCCCGATACTGGTGCTCCATTCCTGGACACGATGCCTCTCTTCATGGCCTTCATGTGGACCGTCGCCCTGCTGCCCATCATGCTCATCGGCTACGTCATGGAACGGTCGCACGGACTGGTGGCCGCCTTGGTGGCAGTCGTGGTGGGCGGGTTGGTGATGTTCACCTTCGCCGAACTGATCGCGCCCGCGATTCCCCTGTGGCGACCCGTGGATGTCATGCAGGTCGCCGGCGTCGCACCCTACGTGCTGCTCCCCGAAGTCGGCCTGACGATCGCCACATACCTGCTGGTGCGCGGCGCCGGCGAGAGGTCGCGCTGGGCCACGGCCGCCGGCGTGGTGGCCGTTCCGTTCCTGTACCTGGGCATGCTGACGTCGAGCTACCAGTTCGTCGGATGAAACCTCGTGTCCCCACCGAGGTCTTGCGCCAAGGCGTCTCCTGGTGGGAACGCCGGTACGGAGATTGTCCGCCGGCCGACAAGCCGGGCTCCACTGCCGATGCACACCGTTGGCGGGAGGCTGTCGATCCCGACGGTGCCGGCTTGTTCGACCGTCGGATCTCGTGGGACGGCTGGGCTCAGTCTGACGTCCCGTGGCTGCTCGGCCCACCGGCGCCCGGCGAACCGCCCACCTGGTGGCACGACCTGGAGTGCATGTCGGCCGCCTGCCAAGAGGCCGACCCGCCCCGAACACCCTCTTCCGAATCGGTCGCCTTTGCCGAGATCCTCGAACCGCTGGTGACGTGGAACTGGGACAGACTCGCGGCCGAACTCGATCCTGCCGTTGTCGAGCCGCTGGCCCCGCCGGCACGTGAAAGTCTTCGCCAGGTGCTTCTAACCGCGCTCTCACAGGCTTGCGCGCCATCGTGCGTCGCCGACTTCGGCGCCGATCGACCGATGGGCCGGACCCTCCTGCTGAAGCTCGGTGTCACCGCCGGGAGCCTGTCGTCGCAGCGGTACCTGCAGTGGTGCCGGACCGAGTTGGCCGACGGACTCGATGGGCTGCTGAGCAGGCATCCCGCCTTGGGACGGATCATCGCCGTGACAGCAGCGAATTGGCGCACGAACACCGCAGTGATGCTGCAGCGGGTGGCCACCGACCGAGAGGCGATCAGTGCGGCTTTCGACATCGCCATCGATGCCCCCATCTGTGCGGTGCGCGCGGGGCTGAGTGATCCGCACCGCGGGGGTCGAACAGTTGCGGCGCTCGGCTTCGGGGACCCCGACACACCCCGCTGGATCGTCTACAAACCCAAGGATCTGCGGATCGAACGCCGCTACCACGATCTCGTCAGCAGCATCGGACGACTCCTGCCCGACGGGCCCTGCGGTCTCACCGTCGTCGCAGTAGGGGCCGACTACGGCTACGTCGCTGCCGTTGCCCACAGCCCGTGCCTCCCCCACGAGTTGCCGCGGTTCTATCGCAACGCCGGTCGGCTGCTCGCGATCCTGTACTTCATCGGTGCCACCGACGCTCACTTCGAGAACCTCATCGCCACCGATTCCACCCTGCACCTGATCGACGCTGAAACCCTGTTCCAGGGGAGCCTGACCGAATACACCGAGTCGAATCGGCCCCCCGGCGAGTCGCGCAGCGGGCCGCTGGCCGCCTCCGTGCTGCGCGTGGGCATGCTGCCCGGATGGCTGCTCGCCGGCCCTCGGAACACCCCCCACGACATCAGTGCGCTGGGGGTCGCCCCAGTCACCGAACCCGTAGCGCAGCCGGGATGGCACAGCATCGGTACTGACGACATCGCCTGGGGCGTCACTCTGAGTTCCCCGTCACATCCAGCCTGCCTGCCGGTGCCGGCGGGCCGCGACAATCCGCTGGCTGCCCATGGGGACGCCGTGACGACCGGATTTACCGAGGTCTATCGATTGGTGCGTGACAACAGATCGGAGATCCGCGACCGGGTCCTGGACTTCGTCGGGGTGTCGCGTCGAGTCGTCCTGCGCGCGACCAGGGTGTACGCGGAGACGCAACGGGCGGCGTTGAGCGCCGACTCCCTGACAACGGTCAACCTGCGCGGTTTCGAACTCGAACGCCTCTCGCGCAGCAGCCTCATCGCCGGGCAACCCTCCCCGTACTGGGAGGCCTTTCACGCTGAACTGCACGACATGGAGCAGATGGACATCCCCTACTTCGATCACGAACTGGGCTCCGATGTGGTGCGCTCGAGTCTCGGACCCATCACCGGGATCCTGGCGTCGGACGGAATCGCCGAATCCATCGAACGGATCGACTCCGCGTCGGACGCCGACATGGCCTGGCAGGTGCGGCTGATCCGGGGAGCGATCACCGCCCGGTACCGCACCGTCAACTCCCCGCCCCCCACACATGGGGCGACGGCTCCGATCCCGCCGCCCGCTGATGATCGGTCCGTCGTCAACCAGGTCCTGGATTCGCTCGCACGCTCGGCCGTGACCGATGGCCACGGCCACAACACGTGGCTGGTGCTGTCGATCATCAGCGAGTCGGAGGCGGTGCAACTGGGGTTGATCGGGGGCGGACTGTACGACGGGCGAGCCGGACTGGCCGCTCTATTGGCCGTCGAACCCCGACCCGGCCCATTCACCGCACACGACGTGATGGCTCCGATGTTCGAGTCCCTGAGCGCGCCCGACCCCTACACGCGATTTCGCTTCCTACGCGACTTCGGGCTCGGGTGGACCGGGGTCGGTGGACTGCTCCGTGCCCTCGAGTGGCTCGGCAGTCCGACGACGTCTGACGAGATCGGCAGCGTGATCGAGCAACTGACGGTCGAACTCGTTCGCCGCGACCAGTACCTGGACCTCATCGGCGGTGTGGCTGGGCTGGTCGGTCCCCTCGCGCGGGCATATGTCAGCGACCCTGATCCCCACCGACGTGAGCTGTTGCGCACCGCGGCGACACACCTGACCGACCGCCAGGGCGCCGATGGCGGCTGGCCCTCACGACTGGGCCCCCGACCGCTGACCGGACTCTCCCACGGTGCCAGCGGGATGGGGCTCGCGCTCCTCGAAGCCGGTGTGGCCCTCGGTGACGACGACGTCGTCTCGGCAGGAGTTCTGGCCTTCGCCTACGAGGCGGAGGTCTTCGACGTATCGGTGGGCAACTGGCCCGACTTCCGAGAACCGACACGTCACCCCACCGCCTCCGGCACGGGCTACCCATCGGTGCCGGGCGCGGGATTCATGACCGCCTGGTGTCACGGAGCCCCGGGGATCGCGCTGGCTCGACTCAGGGCCCTGGAGTTACTCCCCGATCACCGCGAAGCCGCCCGCTGGCGTGTCGAACTCGACAGGGCCCTGGCCACTACGACGAATGCGCCGGAGCCGGCGAACGACCACTTGTGTTGCGGGCTCACCGGGCGCGCGGCGGTGCTGCGGATCGCGGGCCGCGCTTTGGGCGCCCCCGAGTGGGTGACCGCCTCGGACACACTCACCGACCGGGTGTGCACCCACTACGCGCAAGCCGGGCACTTCCGGCTTCCCCTGGGAGATCCGACCGATCCGCGCCTGGCCACTCCGCAGCTGATGTCCGGATCGGTCGGGATCGCGTTGCACCTGTCGACACGTCTGCATGACACCGATCTGCGGGGCTTGCTGGTGCCCTGAGCGGCCCGCTTCGGCCTTCCGGCGGATGGGGAACGCGCCCCGCCTCGGGTGTACAAAAGAAGTGTCATGACAGCACCGGGAACTCCGGAACTCCCGCGGCCCGTGCCGGGGCGACAACCCGCGCCGCTGTACCGCGCCAAGGCGGTCCAGGCGCTCGATTCCACCGACCGGCTCGACCAACTTCTGCCCGTCACATCTCTGCGGCTGTGGTTGATCGCCGTGGCCGCGGCGATCCTTGTGCTCGGCGGCGTCGCCTACGCCGCCGTCACTCCCCGAAACGTGACCGTGACCGGCGGCGGGCGCATCGTGGACAAGGGCGGGGTCACCTTGGTGACGGCATCGGTTCCCGGCCAGTTCGGCAAATACACCGTGGCTGCGGGAAGCAAGGTCGAACTCGGCCAACTCGTCGGCTACGTGGTCAGCGGCGACCGTAAGGTTCCCCAGCGCGCCCAGCGCGCCGGTACTCTGCTCGGCTACCTGCTGCGGCCGGGAGACCCGGTCGACGTCGGCGAATGGATCGCCGAGATCGCGCGCAAGGTCGACGACGGGACCACCGCGCTGATGATGGTCGACCCCGACGAAGCCGCCAAGCTGGTGGCGGGGCAACCGGTCACCTTGTCAGTGATCGGAGGACCGACCGTCTCCGGTCAGGTGGGGCCGCAACGCAGTGGCGCCCTCTCACCCGCCCGGGTGCAGGAGGGCTTGGGACTGCTGGAGCCGCCGTCCGAACCCATGGTCGTGATCGAGTTGGATCTGGATGAACCCGCTCCACCGGGAGTCGAGTTCGAGGCCGTCGTATTGGTCAGTGAACGGACCCTGCTCCGGCAGTTGCTGGGCATGTCATGACCACGGTGCTGGCGACCACCGACCCGCCCCGCCGGCACCGGGTGCGCACCCCCGCGCGGCTGCAGATGGAGGCCACCGAATGCGGCGCTGCTTCGCTGGGAATCGTGCTCGCCCACTTCGGCAAATGGGTCTCGCTCGAAGAGTTGCGCGACGCCTGCGGTACGTCGCGGGATGGGGTCAATGCCAAGTCGGTCAAGGTCGCGGCCCAACGGTATGGGCTCCAAGTCTCTGCGCGTCGCTGCGAACCCGACGACCTGCGCCACCACCAGACGCCTTTGATCATCTTCTGGCGGTTCAACCACTTCCTGGTCGTCGAGGGTTGGTCCAAAGACGGTTGGTACCTGAACGACCCGGCTCTGGGTCATCGCACCTGCAGTGACGAGGAGTTCAACGAGTCCTTCACCGGAATCATGCTCGAGATGAAGCCCGGCCCCGATTTTGTCCCCGGGGGCGAACACCGGGGCATCCTGCGCCGTCTCGGTTCCTACCTGGTGGGTTCCCGCGACGGTGTCGTGCTGATCGGCGTACTGGGCGTGCTGCTGATTGTCCCGCAGATTCTGGTCCCCGGGGCCGCTCGCCTGTTCGTCGACTGGTTGACCGGTGGGCCACCGGTGAACATCGAGACGTTGTTGACCGTCCTGGTGCTCATTGCCGTCCTGCAGGCAGGACTCATCGGGCTTCAAGGCGCCATCGGCATGCGCCTCGCCACCAAACTGTCCATCGTCCTGCAGTCCCGGATGATGGCTCGGATCTTGCTGCTCCCCGCCGCGTTCCATGCCATGCGTGGGTCAGCGGCCCTCGCGCAACGGTCCCTGCAGCCCGCAGGGGTGGCGGCGACCGTGTCGGGTATCTTCTCGACCCTCGCGGTCGGCGTCATCAGCAGCAGCACGGCGATCCTGCTGCTCCTCGTCAGTTACCCACCCGCAGGGGTGGTCGCGCTGGTCGCGGTCGCCGGTGTCGTCGGGGCACTGCAGTGGTCGTCCCGGCTCCGTCGCATGCTGGCGATGCGCATGGTGCGCGAGCAGTCCGAGGTCTCGATCGTCAGCGCCGGCACTTTGGGTCAGGTCGAAGTGGTCAAGGCGTCCGGGGCGGAAGACCATTCGATCGCGCGCTGGACCAGCGCCCACAACAGGTTCCTCGCTGCGCTGCAGGAGCTCGGGGAACGGACCGTCCTGGTGTCCCAGTTGCCCGGGTTCGTGGTCACCGTAGGAAACGCGGCCGTCACGATCGTCGGACTGTACGGGGTGACCAGCGGTCGGCTGACCCTCGGCGGATTCGTGGCGGTCCAGACTCTCCTGGGACTCGCGCTGGCTCCGGCCGCGACGATCGTGAGTCAGATGCAACAGGCCGAGACCTTGACCGGCGAACTGGATCAGATCGACGACGTGCTCAACACGCCGCTGCCCATTCGAACGCCACCAGTCGACCCGCGGCCCGCAACCCTGGTCGGCGAGGTGGCATTGCGCGGGGTGACGTTCGGGTACGACCCGAACCGTCCTCCGCTGCTGCGCGACCTCGACCTCACCATCGCGCCCGGCGCGAGGGTCGCGCTGGTGGGTCCCAGCGGTTGTGGCAAGTCAACGGTCGCTCGGCTGTTGGTCGGGCTGTATCAGCCATGGGCGGGCGAGGTGCTCATCGACGGGCAGCCGCGGGACTGGTGGCCCGAGCAGGTGCTGCACACGCAGATGGGGCTCGTCGATCAGGATCCCGTGATCTTCGCGGGGTCCTTCCGCGACAACATCACCTTGTGGGATCCGACGATCGGCGAAGCCGCGGTGCTGCAGGCCGCGGTCGACGCGGGGATTCACGACGACATCGCGCGGCGGCCCGGCTCCTACGACGGGCTGCTGCGCGAGGGGGGTGACGATCTGTCGGGCGGCCAGCGTCAGCGTCTGGAGATCGCCCGTGCCCTGGTGCGCAACCCCGCGGTCATCATCATGGATGAGGCGACATCCGCCCTCGATGCGGCAACCGAAGGTCATATCGACGCCGCCATCCGGCGGCGCGGCGCTTCGTGTCTGATCGTTGCGCACCGGTTGTCCACGGTGCGTGATGCCGACGAGATCCTGGTGCTCGAGAAGGGCGCCGTGGTGGAGCGGGGCAGGCACGATGAGCTCATCGGTCACGACGGCCCCTACCGGCGGCTGGTGACGGCATGAGTCGGGAACTCGACGCCAGTCGGACGATCGGTCTCTCCGACGGTGAGGTCTTGAACGTGGAGACCGGAACGGTCCTGGTGTTCGTGGTTCCCGACGGTGGTCGCCGGATCCCGGTCCTCACTTGTCGCGGTCCCGGACTGGTGGCGGGGATCGCCGTACCAGGTGGGCGCCTGCTCGTCGCAGGGATGCCGGGCACGCGGGTCGCGCCGGGAACCGATCCAGGGGAGTCAGCCCGGGCCGAGATGACCATGGCTGTGGAATCTGCGCTGGTCGGCGCCGCCCAATCACGGGAGACCGAGACTGAGAGCCAGGTCCTACAAGCCCACCACGACGAGCGGCTCGTGGACGACTCGCTGCTCGGTCTCGCGGCCGTGGTGCCCGGGCGCAAACCCCCGCTGCTGGGAGGCGCGGAACTTCCGCACGACGTAGCCGTGGTCGACTTCGTCGCACGCCAGATCGGGCTGCATCCCGACCCGCTGGCCCTGCGTCGGGCCGTGACGGACGCCGCCGTCAGCGGACGAGAACCCCTCACTGCTTTGGCAGCTGCCGCCGGAGCGGCAATCCGGCGGGTCGAACTTGCCCCGGACTGGTGGCGCCGCGAGGGCCCACCTTTGCTGGTGCATCGCCCCGAAGAGCCGCAGGCCGACACGGCCGCTGCCGTCTGGCGGCGCGGCGGGTACCGGCTGTGGCAGCCCGATGGCGGACTCGGCGATGTCGTGGCTGCTGACGCAGCTGCGCAGTGGTCGCGTTCCGCCGTGCTCTTGGAGCCCTTGCTCGACGCCAACAAGACGGCCCGGTTGTCCGACCTCGCCCGGTTGGGGCTGCGCGGAAGCAACAACAGCATCGCCCTCGTTGTGGGGCTGACCGTTGTCGTGGGTCTGCTCGCCGCAGTCATACCCGTGGTTGCCGGCGCCTTGACCCAGTCGGTGTCCAGCCAAACGTCCTCGACATTGCTGGTCGTCGGGTTCGCGCTCGTCGCCTTGGCGGCGGGCGACCTGCTGCTGCGGGCAGTTCGGTCGTTCGCTCTACTGCGTATCAGGGGGCGGGCTGTGTCGGTCACAGCGACAGCCGTGTGGGATCGGTTGCTGCGCCTTCCGATGTCCTGGCACACGCGGCGCACGGTCGCGTCCCGCATGACGGACGCCAACGCCGTCGACACCGCGTCGCTGACGGCGCCCGATCCGGTCATCACGGCGCTGTTGGACGTCGCGGCCGTCGGCGGGGCGATCGTCGGTGTGTTCACCACTTCGTGGCCTCTTGCCTTCGCGCTCATCGGCTTCCTGATCGTGCGCGGTGTTGTCGAAGTGATCCTGGTGCGCCGCTCAGCGCGGTTGACGGCCGCCGTCCTCGATGCGACGACCCAGAGTCAGGCAGTCACCTTGGACCTCATCACAGGGGTGAACCGCCTGCGGGTCTCCGGCGCCTCGGCACGTGCGTTCGCCCTCTGGGCCGACTCCCAGGCTCGGACGACGGAGGTCGAGGTGCGGCGGCGTCGACTCTCGGTGGTCCAACAGATGACGGGGGCGTTCTGGCCCACAGTCGGACTGGCGATCCTTCTCGTGGTCACCGCCGCCGCCGGTGCCGACGTGGGTCAGCTGGTCACCGCCCAAACCGCACTGACCGCAGCCACTGGCGCCCTGGCCGCGGCGGTCGCCTCCATCGGTGCCGGGCTGTCGGCCCGGGCCGTGCTCCGGCGCGCGGAGGAGGTCCTGCAGTCCGAGCCCGAATCGCGCACCGGGCAGGAAGTCGCCGAGCTCGGTGGTTCCGTCGACGTGCGCGACCTGGTCTTCCGCTATCGCGACGACATGCCGGCGGTCCTCGACAGGCGTCAGTTTGTCTGTTCCAGCCGGCTCCCACGTTGCCATCGTGGGCCCGTCGGGATGCGGCAAGAGCACTTTGCTGCGTCTGTTGTTGGGCCTGGAAGACCCGGGATCCGGCATCGTGTCGTACGACGGACGGGACCTGTCCGGGCTCGACCGTTCGTCCGTGCGCCGCCAGATCGGGACGGTCATGCAGGGCTCACAGCTGATGCCGGGCAGCATCCGTGAGAACGTCGACTTGGGTCGCGGGCTCACCACAGACGAGGTCTGGCAGGCGCTGGCGGATGCGGCCGTCGCCGAGGAGATCCGGGATATGCCGATGGGGCTTTCGACGGTGGTGATCGAAGGGTCCGGGGCGGTCTCCGGTGGGCAGCGCCAACGGATCTTGCTCGCGCGCGCCCTCGCCGGCCGCCCCCGGATTCTCATCCTCGACGAGGCAACTTCGGCCCTGGACAACGTCAGCCAGGCGGCAGTCGTGGCGAGCCTGGACCGATTGGCCATCACCCGGCTCGTGGTCGCTCACCGGCTCTCCACCATCGAGCAGGCCGATCGAGTGGTCATGCTCGCAGACGGCAGGGTCGCCGCACAGGGGACCTATGAGCAGCTCATGGATGAAGACGGCCCGTTCCGCGACCTTGTGCAGCGGCAACAGATATGACCGCACTCGGTCACAGAGCACTGGGTAGTCTGCCCTCAGGCACGCTGAACCCGACCTCGGATCGAACGTCTGTCATTGACCACTCCGCTCGCCCCCGCTCGCGCTGATCCTGCCATCAGCGGATCACGCTGGCGGTACATCCCGGGTTTCGACGGGATCCGCGCCATCGCGGTCGTCGGGGTACTCGTCTACCACAGCGGAGTGACGCTGTTCCCGGGCGGATTCCTGGGCGTCGACGTGTTCTTCGTCCTGTCCGGCTTCCTGATCACGTCGCTGTTGCTGGAGCAGCTCGAATCGCGCGGCACCGTCTCGTTCCGTGGCTTCTACGCCGGGCGGGCCCGCCGATTGCTGCCCCCGCTCGCGGTGCTCCTCCTCCTGTGCTCCGTACTCGTCCTGACCGTCGCACGCGACGCTGCCGCTCAATTCCGCGAACACGCGGTAGCCGCGTTCTTCTATGTGACCAACTGGGCGTTCATCGCCCAGGATCAGTCCTACTTCGAGGCCATGGGTCGGCCGGCCCTGCTGCAGCATCTGTGGTCGTTGGCGGTGGAGGAGCAGTTCTACTTGCTCTGGCCACTGATGCTGTACGGGTTGTACCGCTGGTCGGGGCGCTACGCCGTCGGTGTGGCTGCCTTTGCCGGAGCTCTTGCATCGACGGTCCTCATGACCTCGTGGGCGGTGTTCGCGGACATGCCGGCCAGTGCCGATGCCAGTCGGCTGTACTTCGGCACGGACACGCACTGCATGGGTCTGTTACTCGGCGCTGCCGTCGCGACGGTGTGGCGCCCCACGCGATTGTCCGAGCATCTCGGGCCAGCGCAGCGGACGGGACTCAACGTCATCGGTTGGCTGGGGGTCGCCGGCATCCTCGCCGCATTCGTCTTGGTGCGGGAAGACTCGGTGTGGTTGTACCGCGGGGGGTTCCTCGTCGTGGCAGTGGTGAGTGTCGCCGCCGTGGCGATGGCCGCTCACCCGGCGATCTCCTTCGGCGGAATCCTGGGACGTGAACCGCTGCGGTACCTGGGGCGGCGCTCCTACGGTCTCTATCTGTACCACTGGCCGATCTTCTTGGTCTTGCGTCCCGGAGTGGACCTGCCGTTCGACGGGATTCCGGTGATCGTGGTGCGGCTCGGGCTCACCTTGGTCGTGGCTGAACTGTCCTACCGGTTCGTGGAAATGCCGATCCGACGCCGGGGGCTGGAACGTACGTGGCGGGCATGGACCGAGCGCGGACGGCTGCGAGCGGTGGCCTTGGCCACCGCCACCCTGGGTGTCGCCGCGGCGGTGGTCACTGTCGCCGCAGCATCGGTGGCGTCGGTTCCAGCGCCGCGCGACGTGCTGGCGGGCCGGACCGCCGTCGGCCAGGATCGAACGGACAAGTCGGCGGCGCAACGTGCGGCTGAGCTCGACGGGGAGCAGAACCCAGGCCCGGACCCGATGATCGCGCCGGACTATTCGGATCAGTACGTGACCGCCATCGGTGACTCGGTCATGCTCGGTGCCGCCTCAGGGTTGTCGCGGAGGCTGCCGTACGTCGGCATTGACGCAGAGGTCTCGCGCGACTGGCCCGGTGTGGCGGAGGCGATCGCCACCCGTCGGTCGTGGGGAACCCTCGGCGAGTCCGTGGTCATCCACACCGGGACCAACGGTCCCGCCGACCCCGACGGGATCGCCTCCATCCTGCGGTCATTGCGCGACCGTGACGTCGTCGTGCTCGTGACCGTGAACACCCCCCACTGGTGGATGACCGACAGCAACCGAGTGCTGAACGATGCCGCACAGCGGTGGCCGAATGTACGACTGGCCGACTGGGCCGCCGTGTCCCGGGGTCACCCGGAGTACTTCGTCGCGGACGGTACCCATCTGACCAGTGCGGGGATCGATGCCTATGCCCGACTGATCCGGCAGACGCTTCGCGGCGATGCGGCCGTGGCTCTGGACTGACGCATCGCGCCATGGGTGGCGGGGTGATCGGCTGCTGTCAGACGGCGGTACGAGCGGGACGGCGCTTGGCCGCAGATCCGCGGCGCGACGCAGTGCGTCCTGCTTTGCGCGCCGCGGTCGGATTGACGTCCAGTTCACCGTGGGTGATCCGCTCGAACGTGAATCCCGGCCCGTTGCGCTGCGCGAACCACCAGGGAGACATCTCCGACGAGCAGAAGTGCTGGACGTGCTCACCGGCCGGGCCACCCCGACCGGCCATGAGTTTCTCCTTGACCATGGAGTTGTACTGCACCGCGCTCGATTCCGGGGTGTTGGAGTTGAGCACCACCTCGAACCCGGTCTCCGCGAAGTAGCCCCGCAAACCGGGGATGTCCGATGACTCGGGATCGTAGGCCTCGGGCATCATGCCGTTCTCGGACGACGTCCACACCCCGGAAGATGTGTTCAACACGATCGAGTGGTTGCCGACCGTATGTCCGGGAGTGTTGATCAGCGCGACTCCTGGCCCCAACCAGACGTCCTCGTCGATGAGTTCGATGTTGTCGGTGCGCACGGCTGGGTACGTGCTGCCCTGGAACCACCGCCGCTGCAGGGGATGCTCTCCGGGGAACTGCTCCCACTCGCGGCGCATGATGAGCAGCTTCGCGTTCGGGAAGAGCGCGGCCACGGGCTCGTTATTGGCGGCCATACCCTTGGCCGCCAGATCCGGCTGCGGCTCCCGAGTGCCGAGCCACCGACGGATGTCCTGGGTGTGCAGATGGTCGAACGTGATGTAGTCGATGTCAGCCGGATCGAGTCCGATGTCCGCCAGGTGTTCCACGACGGTCTGGTAGCGCTTGACGACGATCGACTGCACCGGTCCGGGCATGGTCTGCCCCAGTGCCTCGAAGTAGGCGGTGTTCTCGGCGAGTTCCACGTCGGTGGGCCCGACCAACATGGTGCGCAGCACGCCGTCGTGATCGTCGAACTGCACGACCAGGAAGCGGTTGGTGATCCGCACGAAGGGGGTGGCGAGCGACGAGTGCGCCCGGAACAGCGCGTACTCGGTGGGGTAGGGCAGACCGACAAGGTCGAAGGTCCGGACAGCACGCACGGTACCGGCTCGCGAGAACCACTCGTGGAATGCCGGCCCCGCCTCCTTGATCGCCTGAAGTTGCCGACCGGGCAAGGTCTGCTGATTGGCCTCGGCGAAGATGTCGACTGTTCTCATGCGCCCCTCCGGACTTGACGATGCTGTCAGGTTACTGTCCCGGCTGGGATTCCACGACTGCGGACCGTTATGCGCTCGGCGGCGACCGACCCAGCGTCCTCGACTACTCCGTGCCTAGTCCTGGGGTGGGCCCAAGGTCACGACGACGACCGCGCCATGGTCGTTGTGCCAACGCAGCGACCCACCGGCTGCAACGGCGAGTCGCTCGGCGATCGACAGGCCGAGCCCAGTGGAGCCTGGGGTTGGTGTGGGGCGTTCGATGGCGGGGAAGCCCGACCCGTAGTCACGGACGACCAGGACAGCCCCACCAACCGCGCCAGATCCCAGAGATACCTCGTAGGCAGTGCCTTCCGGGGAGTGGATGAAGACGTTCTGCAGCAAGATGTCGACCAGGGTCGTCAGATCATCGTCCGTGAGGCGCACCCACAGCGGGCCCGCCGCTACGGAGACCGTGGCAGCACGGTGCTGATCCTCGGCGAGGACGTTCCAGAACCCAGCTCGCTCGCCCACCACTTCGGCCGCATCGCAGCGGGCACGCAGGCCCTCTCGAGTCGAGCGGCGCGCAGTGGTGATGATCTCGTCGGTCTGGCGCTGCAGTGCGAGCACGTCCTCTTGGAGGCGTGCTCGCACTTCGCCGTCAGCCACTCCGTCGATGTCGACGCTCAGGACGGTCAAGGGTGTCCGCAACTGGTGGGCCAATTCGGCGGCGTTGGCGCGCTCGTCGGCGAGCAGTTCTTGGACCCGGGTTGCCAGCCGGTTGAGCGCGGTCGAGACATCGTGAATCTCCTTGATGTCCGAGGGTGCTGCCCGCGTGGAAAGGTCTCCATCGGCCATTGCGTCGGCAGCCTCGGCCAGCCGACTGATCGGTGCCGCCGTGCGGCGAGCCAGGATCCACGCTGCCACCGCAGCGAACGCCAGCAGGGCGAGCGAAACAGCGGCGAGTGCAGCCAGTCGTGGCGCGAGCCCCTGGCGCAGGTTGTCGGAGTTCATGGTCACGAGCACAGCGCCGGTGTCGTCATCCAAGATCACCGGTGCGGACATGAAGGCAGCATCACCGACGTCGAGGGATGCCGATTCACCGTCCTTGGCCGAGTCGATCACCGCCTGGGCGCGCGCGTCGATCGGCCCCCCGGTCGGTTGGCCCTCGGGGGGAACCAGGGTCACGACACCATCGCCAGGAGCGATGGATACCCCGGTCGGGGTTTTCTTCTCAGACCCCTTCGCAGACTGTTGCCATGCGTCGGCCACGATGCGGGCTCTGTCGGCCCCCTCCCCGATTTCCTCTGTGCGCACGATGTCGCGAGCGGCCATCGCCAGGGGGATGACCAGCGCAAGCAGTGCCACGCCGACGACAGATAGACCAAACAGAACAAGGCGGCGATACATCAGTCGGCCGCGACGTCGAGGTCGCGGGTGGCCAACTGGTCCTCGAGCATCACCCCGACGCCGCGATGGACATGGATGAAGCGAGGGTCATCGGGTGAGTCGCCCAGTTTCCGACGCAGCCAGGAAAGATGGACATCGACGGTGCGGGCGCTGTCGGTGCGCTGCCACACCTCCCGGAGCAACTCCCTGCGACTGACCACTCGGCCGGGATTCGTGATGAGGTAGGCGAGGACGTCGAACTCCAACCTGGTCAACTCGATGGGACGTCCATCGACCTCGGCCGTGCGACGTGCGAGGTCGACGGTCAGGCCCCCGACCCGCACAGGTGCCGGTGCGACGTCCGGAACCGTCGTGCTGCGACGCAACACAGCTCGCAACCTGGCCTCGAGCTGTTCAGGAGAGTACGGCTTCACCAGGTAGTCGTCGGCGCCGGCATCGAGCAGCTCGACGATGAGACCTTCGTCGTCGCGTGCGGTGGCGACGATCACGGGAGTGTCGCTGACCGCACGGATCATGCCGAGGATCCGTTCGCCGGGCACGTCGGGCAAGCCCAGATCCAGGATCACGACGTCAGGCTGCTGGGTCAGCATGGCTTGCAGGCCATCGAGTCCGGATGTGGCCGAGTCGACGGCGTGGCCTCGGGCGGTGAGTGAGCGGATCACCGCAGAACGGATACCACCGTCGTCCTCGACGATCAGTACGTGGGCCACGTACCCCACCCTAGTTCTCGGTTCTCGGTAACCAGTTCTCCGTTGCCGGTCTCTGGCGTGAGTCGCGGTCTCGTCGTGCGCGGCGCGGGCTTCTCGCATCATGGCTGTGGGGTCTCCCGCCGTCGACCATGGTCTCGTTTCATCGGGCGGGGGGGTCTTGTCGTCGGGTGGGGGTTTCTTGTCTTCGGTGGGGGCGTCTTGTCTTGTGGGGGAGGAGAGCCGCAGTGCCGCGGCCGGGCATGTTGCCACCGCGACCCGGGCAGCCTGCTCCAGTCGGGTGGGTACGGGTACCCCCGCGGTGGTCACGCCGTCGGGATAACCCCACCGGTCGGGGCGCAACTGCTCGCCGAACGCCGCGATGCACACCCCGTGCCCGACGCAGCGCGTCCAATCGATCGTCAGTGTGCTCATCGTTGTTCCTTTCCGATCGCCGTCAGTGCCGAGCGCACGGTGGCAGCGGTTGCGGTTGGGTGGCCGCACAATCCACGACCGTCAAGGGATTCGAGGAGTGAGTCGATGTCAGTCCCGGGATTCTGCAGAGCTCGGGCGAGTTCCGGAAGCCCGTGAACGCAGGGTCCGCATTGGCCGGCGGACTCTTGGGCCAGGTACGAGACGATGCTGTGCAGAGTGTGGCGGGGATCCAGGTTCTCGGGCAGCCACACGAATGATCCGACCCCCCATCGGCCACCTGATGCCGCGATCGCGTCGCGGTGAAGTGCCGTGTGCGCGACGTGGGGCCAAGGCAGCCAGGTCCCCTGCCATCCTCCGAGGATGAGATAGCGCGGGGTTCCGGTGAGTCCGGCGATCGTGGCCAGGTCGGCGATCGACCACGACGTGGGCACTTCGTAGACGCCGGGAGCGCTCACCGCCCCGGAGACCGTGGTCAGGGCCGTCGTCATCATCCGGCCTCGGGTGGCGAGTGCGAGTCGGGCGAAAGTCTCGGTGTTGCTGAGGAACACATGGCCGCGCCGCAGTCGGCTGCGTGGGTCCCGCGGAGGGCGACCCAGATCGGCCGGGACGGCGTCGCCACCGCTGATCGAGTTGATGACCGCCGATGCCTCGCCCGCGACGAAGCCACCGGTGTGAGTGGAGACCATCCAGTGGACGGCGTCATCGCGTTCAGCGATCGCGCGGGGAAACCGCAGCGATGTCTGCCGACCGATCCGCCGGAATGACGATGACTGTCGTTTCTGCCCCCAGGGCGTGCGTGACGGCCCTAAGCGCCGTCGAGGACCAGGTGGGGATTGAGCCGGAGCAGAGCGGAGTCCTTGGCGCTGGCTGATTCGCCCTCCGATCCGTTGACGACCACTCTTGTCACTCGGCGCCCCGCCAGCGAGGTCAGCTTGCGGTGGGTCGGGAAGGCGGCACCGCCCGCGCCGACCACTCCGGCGGTGTCCGCGCATGCGGCCAGTCCCGGGGCTGACAGCAGCGGCTGGCCCGACCAGCGAAGACGGTGTTGATCGAGGGAGACTGGCCCGTCGGGTGAGGCTCCGGCGAGCAGGTCAACCCCGGCCAGACGCATTCGATCCGGTCGGTGGTCACCGAGAGCCCCGGATAGTTCGGGAATGACATCGGTTGCCATCGTGAGGGAGGTCGTTGGGTAGGTCGTAAGAGAAGTCATCGTGGTCCTCCAGCGTTGAGGGGTTCGCGCTCGGTGGGCACCGTTGGGCGCACTGCCGTCGGACTTGGGCTATCGGGCACGGCGGGCCCCCTGGCCATCCGCCAGGTTGCGGCGAACGTCACCGCCGCGAGACTGAACAACGCCGAGGCGCGCACCAGAAGTGCATCCGTACCGATGACAAGTGCATGGAGCCACGCCAGCGCCAGCGCGGCGTACGCCAAGAGATGGACCCGCCGCCAGACTATGGGCGCCCGCATCCTCGTCCAGGAGGTGACCAGTACCAGCAGGATCAGGTCGACGGCCGCCGGTCCCGATCCCCCACCCACAGCGGCTCCCACGCCGCGATCCCGGGCACGACAGTCGCGAGCGGTGGAGATGTCGACGAATCGAGTTCCAGTACCGCCAACACCACATGTGCCACGAGCAGCACTGATCCCACGGAGGCGGCGGCGTTGTGCGTCGAGATGGCCACCAGCCGTCGGCGTGGCGTTCGGATCGAGGGGCTCAAGATCCCCAAGGCGACGGCCAACGTCAGGACGGCGATCGCCACTACTCCGGTGGTTCGCAGCAGGACCCAGGCAACGGGAATCTGGTCCATCAGGCAGCCCTCCCGGTGGTTGTCGTGGTTGTCGTGGTTTCGCCTTTCGGCCAGCGGCCCAATCGCAGATCGGTGCCGTCGGGGCGTACAAGTCGGCAGTCCAGTGCCTTCAGGTGCTCCGGTGCTTCGCGGCCAGCAACGATGGCTGCGGTGCTGGCGGTGTTCGCCACCTGGGCATCGACCGCCCACACGGATGCGGTGTGCCAGCACGTGGCGGCTGGACATCCGGTTCGTGGGTCGATGATGTGATGCGCCTCGGCGCCGTCACTAGTCTGCCAGCGACGGCGGCCGGTGCCGCTCGTGGCCATGCCGCCGTCTGTCAGAAGGAGTTTCTGCAGCGGTATTCCGGGCAATCCGGGGTTCACCGCGACCGCCCACGGTTCCCGACCGACGACGCGGATGTCGCCGCCCATGTCGGCGAGCACGTCACAGTCCCAGGCGCGGGACAACCGGGTGGCGAGGCGATCAGCCAGCCATGCTTTTCCGATCGCTCCCAGATCAAGGGCTGCGCCCGGCGGAATCCGAACTCGGGCCCCGGAACCAGTGGGTTCGAGTCCCGATACGGCGCCACAGATCCATGGTCGGGCGGGGTGTGGAGCCGGACGACGGGCGCCGCTCCGGTGCGCCAGGAGCGGTATCCGGCTGCATCGACCTGACGGCCCAGAATCGGGCTGACGAGACCGTCGGTGCTCTCGGCGGCGTCTATTGCGGCTGTCAGCACCTCGACGAAGTACCACGAGACGTCCACCCATCGGCCGGCACCTCTGTTCACCGCACTGAGTTCGGAATCCGGGGTGAACCGGTTGGCGGCATCGTTCAGCCGATCCTTCTCGGCGACCAGGACATCACGCACCTCGGCGCTGCGATCGTGATCTGTGCGCGCCAGCAAGCGTAGGTGCGTGCGCCATGTGTCGATCCTGGCCGAGCTGATCATGACGACCCCGAGCTGGCAGCCGGGGGAGCCTGCGCGGGCGCCGGTTGTGGCGCGGGTGCGCTACCCGTGGAGGATCCGGACCCACCACTACTCCCGCCACCACCGGACCAGCCGCTGGATCCCGACCCTGACCAGCTCGAAGCTCCCCCTGAGGAGGATGCCGTGCTGGGGGCGTCGGTATACACGGGGACCTTGCGGTAGACGATGATCGGCTTGGAGGGCACGTGCTTGGTGCGCACGATGGTGACCACTCGGGGCTTGACGGCGCGGGCCGCTTCGGATGACGTCTGTTGCTCCGCGGTGGCGCGAGCCTCCTGCAGCAAGTGAGTGCTGTATAGGCCGAGTGCCAGCCCGGATCCGATGATGATCGCGCCACGTGCCGTGGTGGCCAAAGTACGGGGATTGATTGCCATGACCCAAGCATCCGCGCATCCGGCTCAAGGCGACCCACGGCGCCGGGTCAAGGCTGTGTAAAGCGGCATTACACACGTCCTTGACAGTCACATGGCATCGCCCGAAACCGGGCGTCGGTCACACTGGGGACGCGCTCCGCCGGAGCCGATATCGGGAGGCACATCATCATGCGATCAGTTCTGATCTGGACAGGCACGCTCGTCGGAAGTGTGGCGCTCGGTGCGGGCATGTACACCTTGGTGGTGGCGCCCGGGACCAGCGGGCTCGACGTGTCAGGGACGAGCGCGGCGCTCCCTTCGCCGCAGCCGACCGTCCTTCGCTTCAAGACCGACGTCGTCAAGGATCCGCCCAAGAAGAAGATCGTTGATGTGCCGGTTTCGGTCACGCGCGAATCCGAACCCGAAGCCGCGCCCGCGCCGCAGGTGCGTTCCTACGCGCAGGGATCGGCGGACGACGACGCCGAGTCGGGCGGAGGGAACGTGGGTCGATCCCACGATGACGAGTCCGACGACTGGTCCGGTGGCGATGAATCGTCCGATGGGGACGACTCGTCGGGCGGCGGGGGCAACTGGTCGGGTGGCGATGATTCGTCCGACGAGTGGGAGTCCGACGACGACAGTCGCAGCGAATCCGGCGCAGGGGAGTCGGACGACGACGGTGGGTCGGACGAGCAGTCTGAGGAGCGCGAAGGCGACGACGACTGAGACGCCACTCGACCGGATCCACCGGTTCACCGCTCCTGTGCCCACGATCGCCACGTCGAGGACTGTTGGATCCGGGTCGAGGACTGTTGGATCCGGGTCACGGTCTCGCTGTCAGGGCCGCGGTGAGCCTGTCGGTGAGCCCGGATGCCCGGACCACGCGTCGCCGCACCGCCGCTTCGACTGCCTCGGGGCGGGCTACGATCCGCACCCGACGGCGGGCGCGGGTAACGGCGGTGTAGAGAAGTTCCCTGGTCAACAGCGGCGACTCGACTTCCGGCAGGATCACGGTGACCGCATCGAACTGGCTCCCCTGGCCGCGATGAATAGTCATCGCGTCCATGTTCATGATGGCGTCAAGTCGTGTCGGGGACACCAACAAAGGGGCCTCGGGCCGATCGAACGCCGCTGCCCGTCGGCCGTCGGGACCCACGACGATGACACCCGCATCGCCGTTGTACAGCCCAATGCGGTAGTCGTTCGCCGTGACGATCACCCCTTGCCCCACCGGCCAGGGGTCGTCGGTATTCGCACTTCCGCCCACCCAAGCGCTAACGACGTCATTCCAGTGGGCTACCCCAAAAGGTCCGGCGCGGTGTGCACACAACAGCCTGTGGCTGTCCAGCGCGCTGAGAGCGGCCCGGGCGTCGCCACTGCGGGCCGCGTCACGGATCGCTGTGGTCGTTTCGATGACGTCACTTCGCAGGCGGCTGAGCGTCTCGGTGCCATCCTCGGGTGTCCACTGGACGAACTCGAGGTCCGGATGCTGTCCAGTGAGCAACTCCAGAACCTTCGGTCCATCGCCGCTGCCGATCGCGGTGGCCAGCGCGGCGATGGTGCCGGTGAAGCGGTGCCCGCGGGACAACACGACTGTCCCGCACCCTGAGACCTCGTCCACCGGGTCAGCGGGGGCGATGGCCCGCAGCAGTTCGGCTCGGGCTCGCGCCAGAGGGGCGTGGACGGCGACCAGGTCGCCGAGGACAGCCCCTGCGTCGATTGCAGCCAGTTGGTCGGGATCACCCACAAGCACCAGGCGCGCAGCGGGGCGCATCGCGTCCAGCAGGCTGCCCATCAGGTTGATGTCGACCATGGAGCATTCGTCGATCACCACAACCTCGGCGGTCAGGGGGCTGTGACGGTCGTGGCGGAACGGCCGGCTGGGGTTGGCTGTGGCGCCGAGCAGCCGGTGAAGTGTGGTGGCGGGGATGGGCGACCCGAGCCGCCCACCGGCGGGGAACCAGCGCTGGAGAGTGGCAGTGGTGGCCTGCTGCAACCGGGCGGCGGCTTTGCCGGTGGGCGCGGTCAATGCGATTCGGACGTCGTGAGAGTGGGTGTGACGCAGAGCCGCCACGATGCCCGCGATGGTGGTCGTCTTCCCCGTTCCGGGACCTCCGGCAAGGATCGTCAGAGGTCCGGCCAAGGCGGTTGCGACGGCGAGGCGCTGTCGATCCGGTGCGCCACCGGGGAACAGGAGTTCCAGCGCCGTGCGTGCTGCCTGTGGATCCAAGGGCGGTGGCGGGTGGAGGAGCCGTTCGACCAACTGGTCGCGGATGGCAGTCTCGCGCTGCCAGTACTTCTGCAGGTAGAGCCGCTCTCCCGCCCAGCGCAAAGGTCGATTCTCGCCTCCAGATTCCCCGACAGCGACTGCCGGAGAATCGCTCAGCGCCCTTGCCCAGAAGTCGAACTCCGGCCACGGGAGCTCGGCAACGGCGGTGCCGTCGTCCGTCATGTTCTGGGTCCGCTGCGCAGCCTCGAGAGAGATCGCGATGGAACCGTGACGCAGTGCCCGTACGCACAAGGCGGCGGCGAGTGCGACGGCCTCATCGTCCCGGTCCGGCCCGTTACCGGTCGCGATGCGCACGAACGCATCGCCCGCCTGGACGTCGGCGGTGGTGAGGACTCCTGAAGTGTTGAAGTCCGCGAGCAGCCCGCGGGCCCGCACGCTCCGGGAGCTGTCCGTGGGAGTCGTCAGGAGTCGGGACAGCGGCAGATCGGTTTTCATGACCGGCCCCTCAAGAGGTCGGAGACGTCGGCGATGAGGGCGGGCGGTGGGCGCCAGTCGAAGACCCCGTACGGACTGTCGCCGTCGACTTCGGTGTCAGCGCCGCACATGCCCCTGACGAACAGGTACAACACGCCGCCGAGGTGAGTCGCGGGATCGTAGTGCGGTAGGCGCCACCTCAGGTAGCGGTGCAGTGCCACTTGGTAGAGCAGCGCCTGCAGGGGGTAGTGCGCCGTCATCATGGCGTCCGCCATCGCAGCGCGGCTGTAGTCCTGCGCGTGCAGGATGCGCCGGGACAGCGATCCGCCGATCCAATTGGTCTTGTAGTCCGCGACCACGAACCGGGGGCGGGCCGGTGTCCCGACCCGCAACACAGCGTCGATACTGCCGGCCAAGAAGCCCACGAGGCGTTGCCCGGTGAACGGGTCGGTGGTGAGGTGATCGGGATATGCCCCAAGGTCGTCATCGGTCGGCAGGTGGTCGCTCAGGCAGCCCGCGAGATCGGCCACAGTCGCGGGACGTCGTGGGTGGTCGCCCCCAGCAAGCGGTAGTTCGAAGTCCAGTTCGGTCAAGCGATCCCCTGCCGCAATGGCGGAGAGGTCGCGGTTGTCGGTCAGCGGACCGAGTGGTGTCGTCAGGCTGGGCATCATGGCCGTCGCCAGAGTCGCGGGGTCAAGGTCGGGTATGGGACGGTCGCGCAGCGCGTCTGCCGCGCATCTACACAGATGCGCCGCAGGGTCGGCGACATCGGGGTCGAAGGTCTCGTAAATCTTGTGGACGATGAGGCCGAACGTTGTTCCGGTCGGTAGATCGGCCATGGGTGAGATCTGTCCGACGTGTGTCCGGGGAGCAAGGCTGGGATCGTCGGTCACCGCCCCCTCGGGTTCGTCGTCCTTCCGCAGGTGCTCGGTGTCATCGAGGTAGGCGGACTCATGTGCCGCTGCTGTGATTGCTGAGTAGGAAGTCCGCCGCCACGAAGTGTCGACGGTTCGGGAGTAGGTTGCCGCAGTCAGTGGGGGAGCTGGCGCGGGACTCGAGACGGACGGGGCGGCAGCCGGGGGGCTTGCCACTTCGACCGGGAAGCCAAGGGCCTGCTCGACTTGCGCCAAAGTCAGTGTGTAGGTCTGGCTGGGAGCCTCGTGTCCTTCGAGCCGGGCCCCCAGCAGGCGCTGCAAGGGGGAACTCGCTGTGGTCCGACTCGGCAGCCACCACATCGTCACCCGGGAACTGGCGCGCGTCATGGCGACGTACGCCTTACGCAGGCTCTCCCCCGAGTCCTCAAGGAGGTGTCGCTGCCGGTTGTGGCTCCAGTGAGGACCGGTGCGGCCGCGGACATCGAGCACTCTGCGCCCGCTGTCGTCGTGGAGACGCAAGGTGTCAGGGTCCCGGTCGACCCACCGCGACCAGAGGAACGGCAGATAGGTGATCGGGAACTCCAGGCCTTTGCTGCTGTGGATGGTCAGAATCTGGACAGCATCGGCACCGATATCGAGGCGTCGCGCGGCTTGCTCACTGTCGCGGGCGCTGTCGGCGATCCGCTGCCGGAGCCAGGTGATCAGACCCGCGAGTCCGCGGACGCGGGACGCCGCATGGAGTTCCTCGGCAATGTGACGGACATCGGTCAGCATCCGCTCCCCATCGGGACGCGCGAGGATGGTCGGCGTCATCCGCGGGGCCATGCCGCCCAGCACCCCGGCGATCCCACTGTCGGGGAAGCGCGCTGCCCAGGTGCGCAGGTCGGCGGCAGCGCGGTCGGCCACGTCTGCGTTCAGCACCAGATCGGCGAGTTGGTAGCCGAGTAGGGGGGTGATCATGGCAGTACGGACAAGTTCCGGGCGCTGGGGATTCGCTAGGGCGTGCAGCACGGTCAACCAGTGCTTGGCCGCGGGGGTGCTGAACACGTTCTGTGTGCCGGTCACGACCGCGTTGATTCCCGCGGTTCGCAACGCGTCGTGCACGCGGTCGGCGTCCGCGTTGCGATCGACGATGACCGCGATATCACGCGGTTCGACGGGGCGTTCTCCGTCCGCTGTGACGATGGTTGTTCCGCTGGCGATCATGGTGGCGATGTCCTGGGTCAGGTCGTCACTGACCAGGGCCCGAAGTGTCTCCATTCGCGCGGAACCGTCCACATCGGGCAGCGTCCGAACCCGTAAGGGGGCCGGGTGAACCCCGCCGTTCACCCGCCGGCGATGATGGCGAGAGGTCACGGGTCGGACGCGGATGCGCGGGTCGCCGAGGTCGATGTCACGGAAGAGGTCCGAGACTTCGGCGACGAGTTCGCTGTCGGTGCGGTGGTTCACCATCAGCGTGGCTTGTCGATCAGCGCATCTCTGCGCTGTCAGGTAGGTCGCGACATCCCCGCCGCGGAATGCGTAGATCGCCTGCTTGGGGTCGCCGATGAGCACCAGGGTGCTGTGGCCGTGGAACGCACGCTGCAGGATGCGCCACTGCAGTGGATCAGTGTCCTGGAACTCATCCACCATGACCACCGAGTAGCGCTCCCGCAGCAGGCGGCAGGCGGTGTCGCCGGTGACGGGATGGTGCACCGCGGCATCCACCCGGGTGATCAGGTCGTCGTAGGTCACTGACCCGGCCATGCGGCGACGCCGCAGTGACTCAGCGCGTACCCGCTCGGCGAACATCTGGCGATCGGCGCACACTTGACCAGCGACCACGGGTCCCGCGTCCAGCGACGCGAGGGGATCGCCGAGAGCTGCCCGGGCGATGCTCTTCGCCTTGGCGAAGTTCATTCCCGCGGGTGGCTCGTCGTCGGGATAGGTCGCCAGGTACATGTCGGTGACGACTCCGTCATCGAGGTCGGTGGTGTCGGTGATGAACGACTCAAGGGGATCGGTGTCGGCCGTCAGGCCCAGCGCAGCCAGGGTCTCTTGACAGAAGGAGTGGGTGGTCGCGATCGAGGCCCGCTCGAATGTCGCCAAGGCGTCACGGAGGCGCTGCTGCCGCTCGGCACGCATAGGCCGTGATCCTCTGCGCAGCACCTGGACGATCGGATCGTCACTCGGTCGCTCGTCGGTGAGATCACGCACTGTGCTCGCCAGCCGTTCTCGCACTCGCTCGCGCAGCTCGCGGGTCGCGGCTCGGGTGAACGTGATCAGGAGAAGTTCCGGCAGGGAACAGGCACCCTCGGCGATGTAGCGAACGGCCAGCCCGGCCATGGTGTACGTCTTTCCGGTCCCCGCGCTGGCTTCGAGCAACAGTGTTCCGCTGGGCAGGGTCCCGGTGAGGTCGTACTCCTCGGGTTGGAGGTTGTACTCCTCGGGTTGGAGGTCGATCTGCTCCGGTTGGAGGTCGGACTGCTCGTTGCCGGTGGCGCCGTTCATGCGTGGTCCTCGCCGGCAAGCAGGGGGCGCCACACAGTGAGGGCCGAGTCGGCGAGTCCACCCTGTCCGTCGCTGCCCGGGGTGGCCAGGAGATCGAAGGAGTCGCGGGTCCCCCACAGCAGCGTGACAGCGGGATCGGCCGCCTCGTGACCGGGCTTGCCTTCGCCCGACTGCCACAGGTGACGAGCGGCCGCCAGCGCTCGATCCGGTCCCCCTCGCAGGTACTCGGTCGCGTAGCGCCTGCCCACCTCGGGCATCAGCGGGATCGGGACGGTCCCGCCCCGGGCCATCAGCCCGGTCAACTGATCGAGTGCGACCACAGCCTGTTCGGCGGGGATCGGCCGGAATGTCCATCGCGCCACCGGATCGGAGTCGCTGGAGCCTCGGGCGAACACGGTCGCCGATAGGGGCGCCGATAGGGGCGCCGAGAGGGGCGCCGATAGGGGCGCCGACAGGGGCGCCGACAGGCTCGTGGATGGTGGGTCGGGGCTCATCGCGGATACCGCCAGGAAACGTACCCACAGCCCGAGGATGCCCTTGGCTTTCAACCGGGAGTACGAGACCTCGATCAGTTCTGTCGCTGTGATCCCTGAGACCACCCCGGTCAGGCGGCTTCCACTCGGAAGAGCGACGCGGACCGGGATCTCGCTGGTCAGGTCGCTCGTCGAGTGGCGTTTCGCGTGCTCCGCGATGGCCCACGCCTCTCGACCGATGTCGAGGAACACTTGACGTCCGATGGCGCCTGGGGGCAGATCGCCCCTCAGGGACTCCGCTCTTTCGATAGCCGCCGGTTCGTGGTTGTGCAGCAGGTCCCGCAATACCCGGTCGCCGACCGTCCACCGGGCCAGACCGTCGAGCTCGACGCAGAGCTGATCGGGCGCAGGATCGTGGTCGTCACCGATCACGACTCCGAGTCGCTCCCGGACGAAGAAGCCCGGCGGGTTGGCCAAGAAGCGAGCCAGATCCGCGACATCGACATCGAGTCCGGCACTGGCACCGGCACCGACACCCGCACCGGAACTGGCCGTCGACTCGGACAGTGCCGGGATCGGAGATCGCGCGGGGGCGCCGCCGGGGGCGCTCAAGGCTTGGGCCCCGGCGAGAGCGACCCGATCGTGGCTGAAGATCCGTTCGGGCATCAGCGCTCCGTCAGTGAAGTTGGCGGGGTCGAACGGCTGCAACGGATGCCGCACGGGGATGTCCGTCGGCGCCACCCCGGTGACGTGGGCAACGGCGTCGATCAACTCCGCGACAGGTTCGGCCGGGGGGCGAGCTCGGTTGGTGTGCGGATCGCGGCCGGTGTACGTCACCACCAAATGACCCCGTGCCGCCATGATGGCGTCGAGGAGCAACTGCCGGTCTTCCGCCGCTGGGTCGCGTTCACCGATCCGAGGTGTGACGGCGGTGATGTCGTCGCCATCGCGGACCGATTTTCGGGGGAAGAGGTCGTCGTCGAGTCCCAGCAGGCAGACCACCCGATAGGGCACCGCCCGCATCGGGGCCAGCGAGCAGACGGTCACGCCACCGGTGCGGAAGTTGCTGCGCGTGGGCCGGCCGGCGAGCAGATCGGCCGCCCAAACTCTGATGTCACCTGAGTCCAGACTCGCGGTGGTCCCGGCGCTGTCTGTGCGCAGGGCGGCAACGGCAGCGAGCGCCGCGGGCATGTGCCACGACTGAGTCCCTTCGCTGATCGCTGCCAGGCCGTGGCTCAGCAGGTCGGCCCACTTGCCGGGTGGATGTGACCCCCGCAGTTGTCCCGACAGGCCGCGCAGCCGGTCGAGCAACTCGGCCAGGGCACCCACTAGGTCGGTGTCGGCGCCGGTGAGGGCTCCGTAAGGCAGGACCCTGCTGCAGTCGTCGAGGTTCTGGTCGGTCATGGCGATCCCGAGCAGAACGCGGTTCACCCCGGAAACCCATGTGTTCTGGGCGATGGGAACTCCGAACCGACGCCGGTCATCGGTGTCAAGACCCCACCGGATGCCCGCGCTCGGAACGAGTTCGTTGAGTCGCTGCAAGTCGGTGTCGCTGAACGCGAACTTGGCTCGGACGGCAGGAAGTGAAGCGAAGTCCAGCACGGCACTGGCCTCGAACCGGCCGTGGACCATGCTGAGTAGCCGATCGAGTGCGACGAGTACGTCGTTGTTCTGAGCTGATGTCCGATCAGCCACTCGGACTCGCAGGTTCGTTCCCGGGTCGTCGGGACCGCGCCCTGCGACATCGAAGGTCGCCGTGACGAGCGGGGCGAACGCGGTCACGTCCGGGCACATGATGATGATGTCGCGGGGCTCCAAGGTGGGGTCGGACTGCAGCAGCGCGAGGAGGGTCTCGCGCAGGACCTCTACCTGGCGGGGGCGACCGTGGCAGTCGTGGATCTGGACTGTGGTGTCTGGCGGCGAGGTGTCCGGCATCTCGCCGGTCGTGGTGGCGGACACTGGGATGTCGGATGTCGTGGGATCCGCGAGCACACCACCTGCGTGGGTGTGGGGATCGTCGGCCCTGATCGCGGCTTGGAGTTGTCCCAGGGCCCCGGCGGCGGTGGGAGTGGGGTCGGACTCGAGTGGCCCGGTGGCCGCCCCGATGGTGGCGTTCAGTCGCCAGGTCAACTCCCCGGAATCTTGGCCGAGGGATCGGAGCAACGGATGATGCGCATGCCGCAGTGCGGGACTTTCTCTGCGGGGGGGCGGGTCGCCTCTGACGACTGATGCGGCGATTGAGCGCCACCGGGCCGGAGAGGGGTCTGGAACCCATAGGTGGACGTCGCGCTCCAGTGCCAGTGCTCCGAGCACCCGCAGGTGCAGTTCCGGGATCCGGGTGGGGCCGAAGATCGACAGACGCGCGGGCAGGGTGTCGGCCGCCACGGGAACGCGGTCTGAAGGCGGCGGGATCGCGATCCGCTCGACCAGAGCACGCCACAGGTGGGGCTGCCACGCGTGATCCGCACCGACAGCCGCTCCGTATCCGTCGCTCTGGCCGCCGCGCGACCAGTCGCGCAGCATGTCCGGCCGCTCCAGGCCGTAGCGGTGGAAGAGTCGCGCGATCCGGCGGGCCAGGGCCATCCTTCGCCCGGGGCGGGTGGTGTCGGTGGCGGACTGCCCGGTGGCGGACTGCCCGGTGTCGGACTGCCCGGTGTCGGACTGCCCGGTGTCGAAATGGAGGTGGGTGCGCAGAGGCAACGCCCAGTCCCGGTCGAGCGACGATGTGATGGTCTCCAGCAGCGGCCAGGCCATGCGCTGCGGCAGCCAGGTGTCGTCGCCGATGTCCAGGACCTGGTTGGCCAGGTCGTCCAGTGACCAGAATTCCAGGTTGGCGCAGACGCCGTCGGTCGCGTCCTGCTGAGAGATTCCGAGCAGCTGGCCTAGTTGCTGCGACAAGAACCGCTCGACTCCCCGCGTGGGGACCGCGACTATGTCCGGCGTGAACGGATCCGATGGGGGCTCTGCGAGGAAGTGGGCAATCTCCGACACCAAGAGGTCGGCGCGGGAGTTCGGGTGCAAGTGCAGCGGCATCACTGTCAACTTAACCCTGATCAAGTTCTCCTCGGTGGAGCCCGCGAAGTGCGGACCTGTGGCCCTCATGCCAGCCTGTGCCTGTGGCCCGGTCGATCCTGGAACCCCTCGCGGCATCTGTACGCCAGGTGCTGGCCGGCAGCGACGATGGCCGGTCCACGGCGGTGACCGGGATCGAGGATCCGCCGGGGGCACCGGGTTGGTTCACCCCTGGGGATGCCGTGTGGACAGTCCACGGTTCGGTGGCGACGTTCCTCGGCGGTATCCGCTCGCTGCTGCTTCAGTCACTGCATCCCTTGGCTCTCGCCGGAGTGGAACAGCACTCGAACTACCGCGACGATCCCTTCGGGCGCCTCCAGCGCACCGGCGCGTTCATCGCCGTCACCACATACGGTCCGGAGAAGCTGGCTGATCGGACAGTGGCTCGGGTGCGGGGCATGCACCGTCGGGTTTCCGGCGTGACGCAGGACGGTAGGGCCTACACGGCCCAGGATCCACGGTTGCTCGAATGGGTCCACGTCGCCCTGGTGGATTCGATGCTGACGGCCTACCTCGAGTACGGTCACGACGGCCGGATCGACCCTGACGAGTATGTGCGCAACATGGCCGTTGTCGGTGCGGCTACAGGCGTCACGAACCCACCTTGCACCGTCACGCAGTTGCGTCGGTCGATCAACGGCTTTCGATCAGAACTCAGCGGCGGGCCAGACGTCCAACAGATGAAATCGTTCGTCATGGCTGCCCCACTTCCGGTGGCACTGAGGCCTGGCTACGGTCTGCTCGCACGAGCCGCACTGGATACCCTCCCGGACTGGGCGGTGATCATGCTGGGGGAGAGGCCAGTGCCCGGACCTGTCCGTCGCGCTCGAGCGGTTGTGGCGGACTCTGCCCTGCGGACCCTGTCATTCGCCCTCGTGCGCTCGCCCGCCCAGATCGCCGGAGAGCGGCGACTGCAGGCGGCGGCACCTGCGTCACCAGTGACCGTGAGTCCCTGATCGCAGGGCTGCGCTCAGTTCCCCGAGCGTTGTCGCCCCCGGAAGCCGGCGTCAGCGACCGCCAGGGAGTCGTTCACCGCGGGACCTGGCGGGCTACAGTCGCCGGGATGAACGTTGTGCTGTTCGCGTTCGTGGTCGTTGCCGGGCTGCTGGGGCTGGCGGCGCTGGTCGGCTTCACACTGAGTCGCACCGTTGTGCGGGGAAATGCCGAGAAGGCCCGCGCTTCTCTGGGTCCTGGGCACCCGCAAGATCACGAGGAGTCCGCAGCCATGCTCGCACCGGACTCCTCTTTCGGGGTCTTACGCCTGACTGTGGCTGACCTGCTCTACGCGGACGGGGCGGGGACGATCGTCACGATCGACCGAACCTCCATCATGGCCGCGGCCACCGTCGATTCAGGTTCCGCGGGGCGCGCTTTGCGCCGCCCGGCGCTGGCCATCAGTTCCGATGATGGGGCCTGGGTGTTCGCCGTCGGAGACGTGCACGAATGGTTGCGGCGACTTGAATGAGGAGACTCGGACGGGTCTCGACTGCTGGTTCGACTGTCCGGGGACAACCCTTGTGCGACACCACGGTTGCGCCGAACCCTTCAGCCGAGCGTGGCGGCGGGAACCGGTCGAGGGTACTTGGGCTGAACTCCATCGCCCGAGCTGCGGCCCAGGATGCGCCGTCCGATCCAGGGGGCGAGGTGGGTTCCCATCCATGCGGCATCCGAGCCGACCCGGCCGACAACCGAGGGAGGATTCTCGTGGGGCAGCGGGGCGCGCCAGTCCCATGTCGGTATTCCCAGGTCCTCGAGAACCGCCGCGGCCACCCGTTCATGACCGGACGAATTCAGATGGAGGCGGTCCGCAGCCCACAGCCGTGGATCATCGAACACCCACGCGTACCAGAAGTCGGTCACTGTGCATCCGTGCCGACGGGCGAGATCGAGGATGACGTCGCGGTAATCGCGCAACCGGTTCTCGACGGCGCCCAGTGCCTTGGACCGGCGCGACGGTTGCCCGAACGTGACGATCACAACGTCCGCGCCACCGGATCGAGCCTGCGCCAATCCTGCGTCCCAGGCGGTGGTCATGGCCGCGAGATCCCAGTGGGGCCGCAGGGCGTCATTGACGCCACCCGCGATGGAGATCAGGTCCGGCTCCAGGGCCAAGGCGGTGGGCAGTTGGTCAGCAAGGATCGGTGCCAGCAGTCGGCCACGGATCGCCAGGTTGGCGTACTCGAGATCCGGGTTGGAGCGAGCCAGTTCGCCGGCCACCCGGTCGGCCCAGCCGACGTGACGGTCCCCGGAACCCGGATCCTCGAGTCCTTCGGTGAACGAGTCACCGATCGCCACGTACCGCCGCCACTGCGACATTCTGCCTCCTGTCGACGATTCTGCGGAGAGCCTAGTGCCCGTGCCGGGCACCCCTGGAACGTGCGTTCATCGGAAGCCGAGATGCCAGGCGGATGACGATTGCAAAGCGCGTCTTTCGTGAGGAGACCCTTTCGTGAGCAGGACCTTTCGTGGGCAGGACCTTTCGTGAGCAGGACCTTTCGTGAGGAAGACCCGGTAGTCCTTGCGGGCGGGCACGTGGTCAGGGACGTCGTGGAGCGGTCATGGAACGTCGTGGATCGCTGTGTCGAGATGTCCCCGGTCACGTCGGTCACGCTGATCGTCGCCAGTCGGACGGTTGGGCAGTTGCCAGGCAGCGACCCCTGCCCTATCACCCCTCGGCGATCGGGTCGAGGTAGTCCAGTCCCACTGCTGTCAGGATCTGTTTCAGGTGGCTGTCATTGGTCACCACCACGGTCCCGCTCCCGAGCAGAACTGCGGAGGCCACGTGGATGGCATCGAGGGTCCTGACGTGTTCGCTGATCGACTCCGCGGTCGTCAAGACCGCCTCGGTGATGGGAAGAAGCGCGAGATTGTCCAGGATCTCGTCCGCCTCGGGTAGTGGATGACCCTCCCGGCGTAGTACCCGGATCAGTTCGGTCTGGAGGAGTCGCGATGACACCAGACCGTGCATGGCGCTCGCTGTCGCCCGGTCGAACCAAGCTCTCGCTGCGGGGGTACCTGCCAGTGCATGGACGGCCACCGAAGTGTCGAGGTAGTACCGCCGGGTGATCGTTTGTGTCACCTGTCGGAATCCATGTCGGCAAGCAGGTCGGCGATAGTTGCCGCCGTCTTTAGCTGCCAGGCACGTCGACTCGATAGGTGGGCGGGACGGGGGTGGTTTCGCGGGTATCAGTGCGAGCAAAGTCCGGTTGCTGTCGTCGGGTGGCACCAGCTTCGCAACGGGGCGCCGATGTCGGGTCACCACGTAGGTCTCCCCAGACTCGACGTCTGCCAACGCCTCGGTGGGGTTCTGGCGCAGCTGTGCGACAGTGATGGTCTTCATGGGACAAGGGTAGGGAAGAGATCTACCTAGATCTACTTTCGAGACCGCTATTCGAGGATCCGTTCTCAAGGGCCTTGGCGAAGCCAAGGCATGCTGTGCGCCACCCGAGACCGAAACTGCGACCGGGAATGACTCTGCCCAGACCCCAATGGCGGGCCCGGGCAGAGTCGCAGAGTCGCCAATGAGTGGCGAGGGGTCAGCTACTTCGCCAGGATCTTGCCGAACCTGCGGATCTGGAATGCGCGGATGATGTTGATGATCCCCTCCATCAGGGCCCAGGCACCGGCGAAGATCAACAAGGTGTAGGCCCTCTCGATGAGGAACTGCCCGGACACCCAGAACGCGATGATGATCATGATGATCGCGGCCACGAGGCTCAGCCACCACAGGTCGTTGTTCCCCTTGGTCGAGAACGCCTCGATAGCCCAGAAGACTCCGACCAGGAGGAACAGGAAGCCCAGCGAATCCGCGAGGGCGAGGAATGTCGCACCGGGATTGAACAGGGCCCAGAGGCCGGCGAGAACGAACAGAATGCCGAAGAGCACCCACACCCACTTCCAGCCCTGGACGACCGACGCGAGCACGAACTGTTGGATGCCGGTGAAGAGGAACATCGCGCCGACGACGATGCCGACTGTCGCGGCCGATTCCGTGTTGAACTGGAGTACCACGAGGGCGATGATCAGCCAGGCGATCCCGATGACGAGCCACAGCCACCACATCTTGGCCATGCCGCTCAACTCCGCCTTGACGTCGGCGGC